>CACYEN010000102.1 GCA_902773435.1 uncultured Lachnospiraceae bacterium
ACGAGGAAGCCCTCGGAATATACCTGCGGGGAGATCCTGAGAGTGATGGAGGGGCCGCTCGTCCCGACGGCCTGCCTGGAGGGGGAGGGCTTCGTGGACTGCGCGAGAGCGGAGGAGTGCCCGACGCTCACGTTCTGGAAGGGCCTGTCCGACGTCGTCAACAGCTATGTGGACAGCGTGACACTTGAGAAGCTGCTGGAGGAGCAGGACGAGACGGGCGGGGATTACGTCATCTGACAGGCGGAGAAACCGATATACGGAGGCGGGTTCGCGGGACCCGCGGAGGATCACAAAAAGGGACTGATAACAGCCGGCGTGAGCCGGCTTTTTTTATTTCAGCGCGGCTATTTTAAAAAAACGGTTGACAAACCGGGAACATCTGCTATAATTCATATCATACTAAACAACTGGGAAATATAGGATTATGTGCTCGGGGATTCCGTCGGAACAAGAAGCAGAAGGGCCGCGGAAACTCCCGGCGCAATGAGGAAAGGGGGTACCACTATGGCAGGTATTTATAAGAGTTCAACGGAACTGATCGGGAAGACCCCGATTGTTGAGTTTACCGGAATCGAGAAAGAACTCGGGCTTAAGGCGAAGCTGCTCGCGAAGCTGGAATATTTCAATCCCGCGGGATCCGTCAAGGACAGGATCGCCCTCGAGATGATCGAGACCGCCGAGGCGGAAGGCAAGCTGAAGGAGGGGTCCGTGATCATCGAGCCGACGTCCGGCAACACGGGGATCGGCCTTGCGTCGATCGCGGCGGCGAAGGGATACAGGGTGATCCTGACGATGCCGGAGACGATGAGCGTCGAGAGGCGGAATATCCTGAAGGCGTACGGAGCCGAGATTGTCCTGACCGAGGGGGCGAAGGGCATGAAGGGCGCGATCGCGAAAGCGGAGGAACTCGCATCCGAAACCCCCGGCAGCTTTATACCGGGACAGTTCGTCAATCCCGCCAACCCGGCGGCGCACTACAGGACGACAGGGCCCGAGATCTGGGAGGCGACGGACGGCGCGGTGGACATCCTGGTCGCCGGCGTAGGCACCGGCGGGACGCTCACGGGTACCGGCAGGTATCTGCGGGAGAAGAAGCCGGAGGTCAGGCTCTACGCGGTTGAGCCGGCGACCTCGCCCGTACTGTCCGAGGGACATGCCGGCCCGCACAAGATCCAGGGGATCGGCGCGGGGTTTGTGCCCGACGTTCTTGACACGAAGATCTACAACGGGGTTCTCCCGATATCGAATGAGGACGCGTTTGAGACCGCGAAGCTGATCGCCCGCAAAGAGGGCGTACTGGTCGGAATCTCCTCCGGCGCCTCCCTCGCCGCGGCGATTCAGCTGGCGAAGAAGCCGGAGAACGAGGGCAAATACATCGTGGCGATCCTTCCCGATTCGGGTGACCGCTACTACTCAACACCTCTCTTCCAGGAAGCCTGAGATCCGGGGGCGGGAGCGATCGAATGAGACCGCTCCCGCCCGTTTTTTCGGGAGGACCAGGAAATCCGGTGTGGAAAAACGGGGACGCAGACTGTATGATATAGGGGAAGCAGACTGCTTCCGGATCTGCGGACACCGGATTGAGGAGGAGATTGTTATGACACTGGGATTTATCGGCGGGGGCAATATGGCTTCCGCGATCATGGGGGGAATCATCGGACAGGGGATCCTGAAGGCGGATGAGATCATTGTGGCCGACAGGGTGGACAACGTCTCGGAGCGGTTCGGGGTCAGGTACACGTCGGACAATACGCTCTGCGCGAGGGAGTCTGATGTCCTCTTTCTCTCCGTGAAGCCCCAGGTCTATGAGGCGGTGATCGGAGAGATCAGGGACGCTGTCAGCGACCGGCAGCTGATCATCACGATCGCCCCGGGGAAGACTCTGGCCTGGCTCGCGGATAAGTTCGGGCGGGAGCTTCATATCATCAGGACGATGCCGAACACGCCGGCGATGGTCGGCGCCGGGATGACCGCGGTCTGTCCGAACGAGTCCGTCACGGAGGACGAGCTCAAGACGGCCGTGACGCTCCTCTCTTCATTCAGCAGGACGGAGATCGTTCCGGAGAACCTGATGGACGTCGTGACGGCCGTCAGCGGCAGTTCGCCGGCCTATGTCTTCATGTTCATCGAGGCGCTCGCCGACGCGGCGGTGGCAGGGGGGATGCCGAGAAAGCAGGCCTACACATTTGCCGCCCAGGCGGTGATGGGAAGCGCGAAGATGGTGCTGGAGAGCGGGAAACACCCCGGGGAGCTGAAGGACATGGTCTGTTCCCCCGCCGGGACGACCATCGAGGCGGTCCGCGTGCTCGAGAGGCTCGGGATGAGGAGCGCCGTCTTCGAGGCGGCGAGAGCCTGCGAGGAAGTGTCCCGGAATATGTGATCCGGCGCGGGATAACGGCGGCCCGGCATATGAAAACGACGCTTGACAAAGCAATATTCAAGCGGTACAATTACTTTTGCTGTTAAACAGCGTGTGAGTGTAGCTCAGCTGGATAGAGCGTCTGGCTACGGACCAGAAGGTCGTGGGTTCGAATCCTATCACTCACGTGAAGAGAGCAGGGGAGACGCCGCTGGCGGATCGGCCTGCTCTTCTTATATTCCGGAAGACGGCATCTGCGCGAGGAGAGGCGCAGGATCCGCGCGGAACCTTAGGATGGATCGCCGGGGGACGGGAACCCGGAGAAAGCAGGGATATGTATTATTCTGAGGGCACATATGAGGCCTTGTCCAGGCCTGTCGAGCCGAAGAGGGCGGACGGGAAGAACGTGTATATTGTCGGAAGCGGCATCGCGGGCCTTTCGGCCGCCTGTTTCCTGATGAGGGACGCCGGAATCCCGGGGGAGAGGATCCATATTCTGGAGAAGAATCCCATCCCGGGCGGCGCGATGGACGGGTACAGGTTTGAAAATATCGGCTTCGTCTGCAGGGGAAACCGGGGGTTTGACCTGCACGACGAGTGTCTGTGGGATCTTCTGAGGTCCGTTCCTTCCCCCGGGAATGAGGGGATGAGCGTCCTCGACGACTTCTACCGGATGGACAAGAAGGACCCGAACTATTCCCTCTGCAGGGTGACCGGGAACCGCGGTGAGATCGTCCACACGGAGGGCAGGTTCAATCTGTCCGACCGCGCGGCCGAGCAGGTGATGAGCCTGTTCCTCACCCGCGAGGAGGCGCTCCAGGGCAAGAAGATCTCGGACGTCTTCGGCAGCGAGGTGATGAACTCGAATTTCTGGCTCTTCATCAGGACGATGTTCGGCTTCGAGAGCTGGCACGGAGCCTTGGAGATGAAGCGCTGTCTCGGGAGGTATATCCACCAGATCGGGGGCATCCCCGACCTGAAATCGATGAGATACACGAGATATAACCAGTATGAGTCGATCATTCTCCCGCTGACCGAGTACCTGAAGGCCCGGAACGTCGATTTTGATTATGGCGTCAGGGTCGTGAACGTGGTGTTCGACTGCGGGACTTCGCGGAAGATCGCGAACCGGATCGACTATGTGAGGGACGGGCAGGAGGACAGTATCGACCTCACCGACGGCGACTATGTCCTGATCACGAACGGCGGCTGTGTGGAGAACACCGGAATGGGGACACAGACCGATCCCGCCGCCTACAATACCGCGATTGCCGAGGGCGGCGGCTGGGATATGTGGAGGAAGATCGCCGAACAGGACACCGCTTTCGGCCATCCCGACGTGTTCTGCACAAATCCCGATCACACGAACTGGGTCAGCGCGACGGTGACGACGTCTGACAGGGAGATCATCCAGCACATCAAGAAGGTCTGCAAGAGAGATCCTTTCTCGGGGAAGACCGTGTCGGGGGGCCTCGTCACCGCGCAGGATTCCTCGTGGCTTCTCAACTGGATGGTCGGCAGGCAGCCTCAGTTCGCCTCCCAGGAGAAGGACCAGGTCGTGATCTGGGTGTGCGGCATGCACACCGACAGGCCGGGAGACTACATCGGAAAGACGATGAAGGACTGCAGCGGCGCGGAGATCTGCGAGGAGTGGCTCTACCACATCGGGGTGCCCGAGGACAGGATCAGGGAGCTGGCGGAGGAGCGCGCGACATCGGTTCCCGTCGTGATGCCCTTTGTGACGTCGGCGCTGATGCCGAGGTCGATCGGCGACCGCCCGAAGGTGGTCCCTGACGGAGCCGTCAACTTCGCCTTCCTTGGCCAGTACGCCGAGACGGAGAGGGATACTGCGTTTACGACGGAGTACTCCGTCAGAACGGCAATGGAGGCGGTCTACACGCTGTTCAGGGTGGAGAGAGGGGTTCCCGAGGTCTGGGGCGGCTGCTACGATGTCCGCTATGTCATGGACGCGGCCGTCAGGCTGCTCGACGGCAGGAAGCCGATGGATATGAAGCTCGGGTTCTTCAAGAAGAGACGCCTGAAGAAATTCCTGAAGAGGTTCAGGAGAACAGAGCTCGGAGACCTGCTGAGGGAGCATGATGTGATCTGAGAAAAACGGGCGGAAGGGGGCCGCAAAGCCCTTCTTCCGCGATTCTGTCCCGAAGCGGCTTATTAATTTGTCGGGGAACGGCGCATTTTATACTTGTGCGCCCGTGTATTTCGTGTTATACTCGTGTTCGTTCGGGGGCGTAGCTCAGTTGGGAGAGCGCTTGAATGGCATTCAAGAGGTCATGGGTTCGACTCCCACCGTCTCCACTGGGGGGATCCTTTTTACAGGGATTCCCCCTTTTTTTTCTTATGAATAATTTTTTGATATGGGAAGTTTCAGATAATCATCTATATCGATTGTGTTATAGTTATTAGCAGCGATTATTGCATACCGGGTTTTATAAAAGGAGTGCGATTATGGATTTTCAAATTGAAAATGGGGTGCTGGTAAAATACACAGGACAAAATGAGAATATTTCCATACCCGGCGAGGTGACCAGGATCGGGGATTATGCTTTCATGGAATGCACAGGTTTCAGGAAAGTGGAAATTCCGGACAGTGTGACAGAGATCGGTCAGTTGGCTTTTAACAGGTGTACATCACTGGAGAAGGTCGTTCTTCCGAAGAAGCTGGAACGGATAAATAATGGAATGTTCATGAACTGTACAGGCCTGAAGACAGTCATTTTTCCGGAAAGCTTAAAATGCCTCGGGAACCAGTGCTTTTCCGGGTGTTCAGCCCTGGAAGAACTGGTGATCCCGGAGAGTGTGAAGACGATTCAATTCGGCGTTTTCGACCAGTGCAGCGGATTGAGGCGTATCACTCTTCCCGGGGGACTGGATAAGATCGATGGCAGCGTTTTTAACGGCTGTAAAAAACTCACTGAGATCCGGATCCCGGAAGGAGTGGAGGAAATAGGGAAATATGCCTTCTCAGGCTGCAGCAGTCTGCATACAGTAACGCTGCCGGACAGTGTGAGGACAATCGGGCTGATGGCGTTCTTTGGCTGCACCTCCCTGATGAAAGTGACCGTTCCCGGAGGTGTTGAAAAGATCGGTGAAGAGGCTTTTGGATTTCAGGCTTTCCGGACAGGGCCGAAGAAGATCGACGGGCTCGTGATCTGCGGAGAAAAAGGAAGCGAAGCCGAGCGCTATGCAAAAGAGAACGGCATTACGTTTAAGAAGCCGGGCGGATTGTTTTCTATATTCGGAGGTAAGCGGTAACGGATAACGGGGAAAACCCTTCTATGTAATCTAACCCCGGAGTTCCTGTAAAATCAGGGAACTCCGGGGTTTTTTGCGTCTGCGCGACGTCTCCTCATTTCCTGCCGCGGAAGACAAATTGAATACAGGCCTGTTTTATGCTATGCTCCAGAATGAACAGGATGCGGGCATCAGGGAAGGGGCCGGATGAGAGCGGCAGAGTGAAAAAACGACAGAGGGGGACAGGTATGCGGCTTTATTACAAGACAAGAGGAATGGGCGACCCGAAGGGGAAGCCGAAGGTATATTTTTCGTGCCATCCGGATGAATTTGAAAAAGTATTCCCTGTCATTTCGGAGGACCTTCTCAGGCACGCGAACTGTGCCGTCTGGTTTGACGCGGAATACGCGGGGGAATACGGAACGGATCTCAGGGAGCCGCAGGAAATTCCGGAGACAGAGCCGGGAGATGTCCTGAAGGAGATGCAGCTGGCGGTCTTTGCCGTCACTTCCCGTTTCCTTCACGAGGGCTGCCGGGCCAGGGAACAGGAACTGCCGCTGGCGCTGAAGCTCCATATCCCGGTCCTCCCCATCGCGCTGGAAAACGGACTGGAGTACGACTTCAATAAGATATGCGCGGAGATTCAGGTGGTTTCAAGGTATGTTACGGATTCTACGGCGACTCCGTACGAGGAGGTCCTGCAGACGTTTCTGGATTCCGTGCTGGTAGGAAATGAGCTGGCGGAAAGAGTGAGGGAGGCGTTTGACGCCTATGTCTTTCTCAGCTACCGGAAAAAAGACCGCCGCCATGCCCAGCGCCTGATGCGGCTCATCCATGAGAATCCGCAGTTCCGGGATATCGCCATCTGGTACGACGAATACCTGGTTCCCGGCGAGGGCTTCAATGAGGCGATCAAAGCCGCCTTTGAGAACAGTTCCCTCTTTGCCATGGCCGTCACCCCCCATCTGGAGGAAGAGGGAAACTATGTCATGCAGGTCGAGTACCCCATGGCGCGGGACCGGGAAAAGAAAGAATCGGGTTTTAAAATCGTTTCCGTGGAGATGTACGATCCCGACGAATCGCCGGAGGGGAGAAAATGGCGGATCGACTCCTCAAAACTGAAGGGGCATGAGGAGTTCAGGTACCGGGAGATAACGGACCTCAAGGACGAGCACCGTGTCCCGGAACGGAACCAGGCTTTTATCGACGCCCTTGAACGGATCGCGAAGAAGGAAAACGACGGCTCCCCCCGGCACCGGTTCTTTATCGGCCTGGCCTATCTGAACGGAATCGATGTGGAAGTTGACTTCGACCGCGCGCTGGGACTGATCAGAGGCGCGGCGGAGGATGAGAAGCCCTGCATCGAAGCGACGGAAAAGCTGGCACAGATGTATCAGCACGGAGAGGGCGTGGAGGCGGACCGCGGTGAGGCTCTCCGTTGGCAGAGGCGGGTCGTGTCCCAGTATAAGAGCGCGTACGACGAGAACCACGATCCGGACGAACATAAAGGCTATGGAACGGCGTACTTCAAAGCGCTCCGGAAGCTCTCGGACATGCTGAGGGAGGGCGGCGACATCCGCGCGGCGATAGAGATCGCAGATGAAGCGCTCAGCTTCAGCGAAAAACTGGAGGAAGAGGTCGGTATCCGCGAGCAGGAGAGGGACCGGGCCGTGATGCTGAATCGCCTCGGCAGCCTGTACCGGGATCTCGGAAATACCCGGGAAATGATAAGCTGTTATGAAAAAGCGGCTGCCATCTATGAGAGACTGGTCTTCGAGATCGGGACGAAAAGAGCCCGGCGGGATCTCTCCGTCAGCTATGAGCGGCTCGGGGATATTTCGAGAGTGGAGGGCGATCTGCAGGAGGCAGACAGCTACTATGAGAAAGCCCTGCGGATCCGGCAGGAGCTGAGCGAGACTTCGAATGCCCCGGAGCTCCGCCGCGACCTCTCGGCGGTCCTGACCAAACTCGGAAATGTCCGTAAATCCGGGAAGGATTATGCCGGCGCCGGCACATACTACGAAAAAGCGCTTGCAATGGACAAAGTACTGGCGGCGGAGGTTAAGACTCCGCAGGCTTATGACGACCTCGGAGTCAGTCTCGTCAAGATCGGTGATATCCGCAAGGCGGAAGACAGAATGGAGGAAGCGGCGGCCTGCTATGAAAGAGCCTGCGATATCTTTCGGGTAAATATGGAGGAAACCGGATCCCGGCTCTACAGGGATCACTTCGCGGCCGGCTGTGAGAAGCATGCGAGTGTGAAAAAGAAACTCGGGAAGACGGAAAACGCCTCGGAACTGTACAGAGAGGCGGTCGCTGTGCGGGAACAGCTGTATGAAGCCGAGGAGACGGCCTCATCCGCGCATGCCCTGGCAGCGTCGTATTATAACGCGGCCTCGTTCTTCCGTGACAGGGAGATGATGAAAAAAGCGTATGAACTCTGGGACGGGCTGTGCGTCACCCATCCCGAGTACGGGAAATACAGGGACAAGGCCGGGAAGCATCTGAAGGAAACATGATGAGCCGCGGAAAGGCCGCGGGAAGGGATGTGCCGATGGGTTTTTTTGACCTGTTTAGAAGAAAGAAAGAAGAGCGGAGACAGGAAGACCACCCGGGAAAAGGCGCGGAAGCGGCGGGAGAGCCCGGAGAGGCGCCGGAGAGCGGAGCGGGTTCGGACGGCTGGGATGACAGCGAAAGCCTGAACCTCAGCATGAGCAAGGGCTCTGTCCTGGAAGAGTCTGTCGTGGGCGAAGACCGGACGCCGGCCGTGAAGGATGACGACGCGATTTCCAATGAGGAGATCACGAAGGATTTGCTCATACAGGACACCTATCTCGTGGAATCGGATGCGATCAGGGGCGGCATGGGAAGCGTCTGGAGGGTCCACCACAACGGATGGAACACGGATCTGGCCATGAAGCGCCCGCAGGCGAGGTTCTTTGCGGAAGGCAGCAAAAAGCGCAAAGAAACATTTATTCATGAATGTGAGGCCTGGATCAGGCTGGGGCTTCATCCGAATATCGTGTCCTGTTATTACGTCCGCGAGATCGGAGGCGTGCCGACGATCTTCTCGGAGTGGATGGAGAACGGAAGCCTGAAGAACCGGATTGATGACGGGACCCTGTATGAAATTCGGGAAGAACAGGGAACATCGGATGAGGAAAAGAAGCAGGTCCTGGAGGAGCGGCTCCTGGATATCGCCATCCAGTTCGGAAGAGGGCTTCACTACGCCCATGAGTCGGAAGACCACCTGATCCATCAGGACGTGAAACCTGACAACCTGCTGCTCACGAACGAGTGGGAGGCAAAGGTCGCGGATTTCGGCCTCGCAAAGGCCCGAACCCAGCTTGAGACAGGCGGAGCAGCCGCCGCGCAGGAGACGGGTCCGGAGGGTGAGGGCGCGTCCTCCGACGAAGCCACCCATATGGCGGCCACCGGCGGTTATACGCCCGCCTACTGTTCCGGGGAGCAGTTGATCAGAGAAACACTCAGCCGCCGGACGGACATCTACAGCTGGGCGGTCTCCGTCCTCGAGATGTACCTGGGGAAGCGGCTGTGGAAGCGCGGGCCGGAAGCCGGCAGATACTGCAGGGAATACTTCCCGCAGTGCCGGGTCGCCATGCCGGAATCACTGCAGAACCTGCTGACGGGATGCCTGGCGGAAAAACCCGATGACAGGCCGCATGATTTCGCCGCCGTGGAGGATGCGCTGAAAAAGATCTATGAGGAGGTCACGGGAAATCCCTACCCCCGCGAACAGCCGAAGGCCGCGGGGGATACGGCGGATTCCCTGAACAACCGCGCGCTCAGTTATCTGGATCTCGGGAAGACGGACGAGGCGGAGGCGCTGTGGAGCGACGCGCTGGAAAAGATGCCGTCGCATCTTCCGTCCATCTACAATCAGGGCCTTTACCTGTGGAGAAGCGCGGAGATCGATGACGAGGAGCTGATCCGCCGGTGTTTTTCCTCCGGCCAGGCGGAGGGGGACGAAGGCCTTGCGGCCAGATGGCTCGCCCAGATCAACGGGGAGCGCGGAATATCCGAGGAGACGTTATTTGAAAACAGCACGAATTGTGATGTGATCGAAGGTTTCCGGTATAACACTTCTGTGATTCTCACTAAGGACGGAAAGCGCCTCTATACGGTCTCCGACAAGCTCAGGTGCTTTGACACCGCGTCGCTTGCCTGCCTGTACGAGGTCCCCGTCGATCACATCAGCGCCAGGGCATTTCTGCTCACCGCGGATGAAAAGACGGTGCTGCTCGGCGGCCATGACAGAAAGCTGAAGGCCTATGCCGCCGAGGACGGCAG
The DNA here is from genome assembly GCA_902773435.1 of uncultured Lachnospiraceae bacterium. Taxonomy (GTDB): domain Bacteria; phylum Bacillota; class Clostridia; order Lachnospirales; family Lachnospiraceae; genus Chordicoccus. Next base: position 9,923 of record CACYEN010000102.1, read on the forward strand.
GGCGCTCTATGAGGCCGAAGGGCATACGGACAGCATTACGCACATGTGCCTGCATCCGAACGGGAGATTCTGCTATACCGCGCCGAGCGGGAAAGACCTGTACATACGGAAATGGGAAGTCCGCACCGGCCGGTGTGTCAGGACCTATCGACTGGACCGCCCCGATTATCATCCGATCCATTTCGGGGATCTTGAGATCAGTCCGGACGGCAGATTCTTATACGCGGTCGAGAATTTCCGGTTCGACATTTTTGACGAAGCGGCCGGAAGGCTTGCCGATGTCAGGATCGACTTTGAGGCTTCCCACGCGAAGTCGGTCAGCCAGACAGCCGACGCCGGGACCCTGTACGCGGTCAGCGGATACAAAACATGTATCATCGACGCGGAGACGATGAAGGTGACGAAGACCGTCAAAGCCCTCGGCTATCAGTCCCGGCTCGCGGGAGGCGACAGAAAGCTGCTGATTGGGGATAAAACCCTGAAGATCTTTGACACCGGGAGTTTCCGGTGTGAACGGACGGAATTCGGGCACAAAAAAACGATCACGTCCATCGCCGTCTCGGAAGACATGTCCCTCATCGCGACCGGCTGCGTCGATGGGGAAACCGTGCTCCTGTGGCATAACCCGAAGCCGGAGGAGCTCGTGCGCGCCCCCTGGGAGCTCTCGGTCGCCAAAAGCTACAGGGAAGCTTCCTCCAGGGAGAAGAAGGCGGAGGAATACGCCGGCAGGATACAGAGCCTTATCGCGGAAGGGGATTCCGCGCAGGCGCTGGAGGTGCTTCTCCTCGCGGAACAGGAGGTCCGGACGGAAGGCGCCTCGCGGCTCCGGGACCTGCGGCGGGAGCTCACGGCCCGCTGCAGACGGAAAGCGATGCTCGGCGTATCCGCGGCGGAAGAAGCGGTCTCCGCCAGGGAAGGGGTCTCCGTCAAGACCATCGATTTGAACCCGGAGACGGGGCAGCTTGCCGTGACCGATCTGAACCCGCATGTGTTCATCTGGGACTGGAAGCTGGAGCAGCGCACGGAGCTCACGGCTCCCAAACAGGTCTTCTCTGCGCGTTTCTCCGCATCGGGCAGTCTTCTGGCAGCGGGGCTTGACGGGCAGATCATGATATGGAAGCGGGAGGAGGGAGATGCCTACCGGGAGCTGCGGCTCATCCGGTATGTGGACGAGGACGAAGACGAGGCCGTTTACCGGATCGGCTTCTCCCCGGATGAGAGGCTCGTCTTCTCGGGAAATGACCGCGGCAGGAGCGCTCTGTGGGATGTGGAAACAGGAGAATGCGTCTACAGCCACGAACAGGAGGATAAGGACCGCAGGTCGGAAATAACGGAGTTCTGCTTCTCGCCGGACGGGAGATATGTGGCTTCGCTGGATGTATACCATCATCTGTGCGTCCACGATTATGCCGGCGGCAGGACGATCTGCCTTCTGCCCGACGAAGAGGATTCTCCGGGGACTGTGTACGACGGCCTCACATTCACCCGTGACGGAAGACAGCTGATCCTGATCGAGAACGCAAACCGCATCCGCGCCTGGAATACGGAAAACTGGGAGGCCGCCGGAAAAACCGACCTGCCGGGGAAGGGAAGGGCAGGGAGGGAGCTGCTGCTGAGTCCGGACGGGAATTATATCGTTACCGGCGGCGAACAGATCAGGATATGGAGCTATCCGGAGCCGGAGATGCTTTTCGAGCTTCAGGTCCCGGAGAGGTCAAAGCTCGGCAGGGTGGGCGGACTCGCCCTCTCCCGGGATATGACAAGGCTGTACACGATCAATTATAACTATATCCTCTCCTGGGATATCAAATGGGAACTTGAGACCTGACCCTGCTGTTTGGGAGAAAGCAATGACGATTATCGTATGCGGCCAGACAAAGGCGGTGGAACTCGCGGAAAGAGCGGAGACGGAGACCGCGGTCATATCGATTACGTCCCTGGAGGACGGTGACGTGGGTTTCCCCGAAAATCCCCACGTCACATCGATCCTGCGCCTCAGGTTTAACGACCTCGTCGAGGAATACGACGAGGAAGGCATACCCTATGGGGACCCGCTCCCGAAGCAGGAGGATTTTGCCGGATTAAAAAGCTTTGTGGCCGGGCTCTCCTGCGAAGAACTGATCATCCACTGCTGGGAGGGAACGTCCCGGTCGGCGGCAGTCGCAAAAGCGGTCTGTGAATTCCGGGGCTGCCGGGATGTTCTGCTGACGCAGGAGAAGTTTATGCCGAATCCGCTCGTGTATACCCTGGTCCGCAATGAGCTGGGGACCTGATGATTCCGCGTTTTTCCGAATAATTACTCTTTAAGTTGTGGTGGAAATCGAGCTGGAAAGTATAGTATGATCAAGCCGCAGCAGGAGGTTTTTCCGCTTCGCTGAAAGGGCGGACCGCGGCGCGGCGGAAGTTTGTTTTTACAATTTGGGTGACAGCGGTGAAAATAAACGAATACGGCAGGCAGCTGCGCAATTCCTATCGCGAAAACAAGGCGGTTTTCATATTTTTTACGGTGCTCCGCGCGATGGTGCTCATCACCATGATCCGCAGCTTCTTCACGGGGAACTACCAGAATGTGATGCTCTGCCTGCTCACGCTCATCCTGTTTCTCGTGCCCGCGTTTGTGCAGGACAAGATGAAGCTGACGATCCCGCCGGTTTTTCAGGCGATCATCTTCAGCTTTATCTTCGCGGCGGAGATTCTCGGGGAAGTGAACCACTATTATGTGAGGATCCCCGGATGGGATACCATGCTCCACACGATGAACGGATTTCTCTGCGCGGCGATCGGTTTCTCGCTGATCTACCTGCTGAACCGGGGGAGCAGGAATTTCAACCTGACCCCGTTCTACCTGACGCTGGTGGCATTCTGCTTCTCCATGACTATCGGCGTCGTATGGGAATTCTTCGAATTCTCGATGGACAGTTTTTTCTACCTGGACATGCAGAAAGATTTCGTTGTGCAGGATTTCGGCTCGGTGACGCTGGATCCTGAGAATATGGGAACTCCCATCCACGTGGAGGGGGTTGCGGATACGGTTATTCATACAGCGGACGGCCAGACATACACCGTCGACGGGGGATACCTTGACATCGGGATCCTGGACACGATGAAGGACCTGTTGGTCAATCTGGCCGGAGCGCTGGTTTTCAGCATCATAGGTTACTCGACGCTGAAGTTCTCCAGATCCTCGAAGGTGGCGGACAGCCTGATGATCCGGCCGAGAGAGGAGAAGGAAGGACCATGACATCATAGCCGGACAGAATATCACTGTAGTATTCAGAAAGGAGCTGTGGAGAAATGGGAGAGACAAAGTAGAAGCAGGGAAAATTACTCTGCCGTTCATGCATGACATCACGACATCGTGGGCGCTTTCGGATCTGGATTACACAAAGGCGAACGATAAACCGGACCTTAACCTCACCGTGATGGCGCTGATCCTGGCGGCCAACATCGAGGTCACCGTCGGAAAGCACGCCTGGAGCCTGGTGGAGAGCTCTCTTGAGAAGATCGGATTTACCGATGTCAGGCGCCACTTCTTCGAACTCACCGAGAGAATCAACCATCCGGCGATGGTATTCGCGAGGAGCAAGGAAAAAGTCCAGGGAAAGACCGTCGTCGCGGCCGTTTTCCGCGGAAGCCAGGGCTGCCGGATGACGCCGCGTATGCCTATCTGACGGAAGAAAACGTATAAAACCGTTATGGCCGCCGGCGCGGACAATCGCGGAACCGTGGTAAGGCTTCCGCTCCGCTCCCGCGCGGCATGACGGCGGTATCAGCTGCAGACGGACAGGGACCGGCTCTTCGCGCCCTCGCGAAAGGAGCCCGGTCCCTGTCCGTCTGCGTTTAATCCGGGAGGGGGACGCGCGCAGGCCGGGACAGGTGACGGATTTCCGGCTCCCCGGTCTCTGTTAATATAGGCCTTAAAACCCGGAGATTCATTTTACGGGGTTTCGTGACGGCTGAAGGTATTCTATAATAGGACTTAAGTGGATGCGGCCGCCCTGCGGTCCGCGTAAATACGGAGGATGTGTTTTTTGAGAAGATGGCTTTATTTATCGGTATTACTGTTCCTTATCCCGGCTGCGGCGCCCGCTTCTGTATCCGCGGACGAGATACCGTGCGCCGTCTACCTCGGCGTCAAGGACTATGGAACCAGTGAAGTGAACTCGAAGACGAAGGAGACTTTCGAATACAATTTCTTCCACGACGACGAGATGCACGTGTACACGATGGACAACGGGGAGCCGGATTTTGACAGCACCTGGACCTACGACATCCAGAACACGCTCCGGGAGGGCTGCCTCTACAGCATAACGGTCGAAGAGGGCGTCGTGAAAGCCGCGGATCCGGTGGAGCTCAGCGATGAGAACATCGCCTCGGGGATCATCGGCAGCGTCGCGACGAAGACGATCTCGATCGACTCGAAGGTGTATAAGTTCGAGAAGGGCGTGAGAACCTGGAGGATCTCCTGGAGAGCCGGGGAATCCAGGATCGAGGAGGATCTGCCGACCTCGGGAAGGACTGTCCGCGCGCTTCTCAACGGGGAGGGGCGGATCACCGACATGTACCTGACCCCGATCTCCACGAACGTGCTCTATCCCGTCGACTACACCCCCGGGGAGAAGACGCTGAAGAACTTCCTCGCCGCGGCGATGCAGCCGGTCGGGACGACGCTCTACATGTTCGGGGGCGGCTGGAACTGGCAGGACACCGGGCCGAGCCATCAGGTGCGCCAGATCGGCGTGCCGCAGAGCTGGATCGATTTCTTCCAGGCGCAGACCATCAATTACAATTTCAAATCGGCCGACTATGCGGAGGGCGACCGGCCGGAGAACATGGATCCTGTCCACAGCTATTACCCTTATTATGGGTTTAACGAGTACTACTACGCGGGCGTCGACTGCTCGGCCTACATCGCCTGGGCGGTCTACAACACGGTGAACACGGAGGACGACGGGGAAGGCTACCTGACGAATTCCAGGAATATGGCGAAGTCGTTCGCCGACCGAGGCTGGGGCACGGTCACGAAAGAGGTGAAGAAACCGGAGAACAGGAAGGACAGCGAGTATCACCCGGGGGACATCTTCAGTATCGACGGGCACGTGTGGATCTGCATCGGCACGATGGACGACGGGTCCATGGTCATCCTCCACTCCACGCCATCGCTCAGCTACACGAAGCAGCCGGGCGGAGGGCCGCAGATCGGCGTGATCGGCGATTCGTCCAGGTGCGAGGCCTACGGGCTCGCCGACCGGTATATGA
>CACYEN010000103.1 GCA_902773435.1 uncultured Lachnospiraceae bacterium
ACAGAGGACAGAGATCAGCTTACACCCTCTCTTGAAAAGGACATCGGGGATTGAGATAAACGCTCAATCCCCGATGTCCTTTTATTGCGCGCGCGCCTTTTGTCCGCGCCTTATGTCATTCCGTCTCCTCCAGGTACTCCCTGACGAGGGCGTCCAGGATCAGTTGTTTCAGGCCCGGCTGTTTTCCGCCGACCGGTTTTCCGTCGATCTCGTTCGCGAAGGAGACCAGGCGGCTTGAGCTCGTCACGCACACTTCTTCCGCGGCGAAGAGGTCGTCTGCTGTGAAGGCCTCCTCGCGCACCGGGATGCCGAGCTTCCCGCAGATGCGGATGAGGTGCGCGCGCCCGATGCCGGGGAGGATCAGCTCGTCGGCAGGCGGCGTGACGAGGGCGCCGTCCATGAGGATCTGGACATTGCTGTGCGCGCACTCCGTGACCCTTCCTCCGGGGCGGATGAAGACCGCCTCGTCGCAGCCGGCGAGTTTCGCCTTCTGCGAGGCCAGGACATTCGGGATCAGGTTGAGGGTTTTGATATTACAGTGGAAATATCTCGTATCTTCCGTCGTAATAAGCCTGACCGGCCTGGAGAAATCGCCCTGTTCCGCGGGGCGGATCATGACCCACAGGTTTCCGGGAGCCGGCTCGTAGTCGTGCGAGCGCATGGCGGTACCGCGGGTCACCTGATAATAGACGAAGAGGTTTCCTGTGTCGAGCTTCCTGACAAGCTCTTCGAGGAGCTCCCTGAGTTCTTCTTTTGAGAGCGGCATCGTGATATTCATAAAAGCCGCGCTCCGGAAGAAGCGGTCTATGTGCTCATCGGCCGCGAAGATGCGGTAGTTCCGGCAGGGACCGGCGTCATAGACGCCGTCGCCGAACCAGCACACGCGGTCGTTCATGGGTATGAGGATCTCATCGATCCTGCCTATTTTACCGTTATAATATCCGAGATCTTTCATCATCTTCCCCCTGCACCGGTTTATTCATTCCCGCGGCCGTCTTCGCTGCCTTCAGGGAATACAAGAAAATCCGAGATCCTGAGCCCGACCTGTTCCTCCGCGCCAAAGCTCCGGAAGGTCTCCGCGTCAGCGGTCACCCGGAGCACCGCGCTGCCGGCCCGGATCCGGCAGTCATTTTCTTCCCCCATATAATATTCCGTGACGAACCTGCCGCTCAGGTGAGCGCCATCCCTCACGATGTGGATATTCTCGGGCCTGATTCCGACTTCGACCCTTCCGGTCAGGGGACCGCCGTAGTCGAGGGTGTCGTCCATCCCGTCGAGAACGATCCTGCCGTTCGAGGAGGTTCCCTTCAGGAAATTGATCTTTCCGACGAAATCAGCGACGAACGGGTTGACCGGGTTCCGGTAGATTTCGACGGGGCTGCCGACCTGCTGGATGACGCCGGAGTTGATGACAAAGACCCTGTCGGACATTGTCATGGCCTCGCTCTGGTCGTGGGTCACATAGACGATGCTGATTTTCAGCCGCTCCTGGATCTCCTTGATATCAAAGCGCAGCTGCTCGCGCAGCTTCGCGTCCAGGTTGGACAGGGGCTCGTCGAGAAGCAGTACTTTCGGCTCCGCCACAAGAGCCCGCCCCAGGGCGACGCGCTGCTGCTGGCCGCCGGAGAGCTCCGAGGGCATGCGCTTTTCATACTGGCTGAGATGAACGGTCTCAAGTATCCTGCTGACCCGCTCCGAAATCTCCTGCTTTGGTATCTTCCGAATCTTCAGGGGATACGCGATGTTGTTGAACACGTTCATATGCGGCCAGACCGCGTAGGACTGGAACACCATGCCGATCTCCCTGTCTTCGGGGGGCGTAAAGACGTCTTTCGAACTGACCGTCTTCCCGTCGATGCTGATCGTTCCCTCGCTCGGCTTCTCGAAGCCGGCGATCATGCGAAGCATGGTCGTCTTCCCGCATCCGGAAGGCCCGAGCAGCGTGACAAACTCGCCGTCCAGGAATTCCGCCGTGAAGTCTTTGATGACGACGACGTCGTCAAATCTTTTCGTCACATGATCGATTGTAATGACCGACATATTGAGCTCCTTCGTCGTGTATGCCCTGATCGGGGAGGTATTCCCCGCCCGTTCTCTGGATCAGATTGAGAATTTCCCCTTCGTCAGTTTCGACAGAAGAACGTTGACAAGTGTAACCATGATCAGGATGCCCCCGGCCAGGGCGGCGGCCGTCTGCTGACTGTGATAAGTCTGATAGAGATAGAGCTCCACGCCGAGAGTCTCCGTCTTATCGGAGTAGAGCAGGATCGACATGGTCAGCTCGTAGAAGCAGGGCATGAAGATCAGGAACCATCCCGCCACGACTGACGGCAGGATCAGGGGAAGGACGACGTCTTTCATTCCCCGCAGCCACCCGGCCCCCGATACCCTGGCGGCTTCCTCCAGGGAGGGGCTCACCTGCGAGAGGGAGGCAGTGACCGTCCGCATTCCCATCATCATATACTTGATCATGTACGCGATGATCATGATCGCCGCTGTGTTGTAGATGTTGATGCCGAAGCGGCCGGACATGGTCATGATCAGCGCGAGAGCGATGACGACGCTGGGGGTGCCGGAGCCCAGTGTAATCAGAAAATCCGGAATCTTCCGGCCTTTTACGTTCGTCCTCTTCAGCAGGTACGCCATGACCACGCAGACGATCATTCCGAGGGTAGCCGAGGACACCGCGTAGGTCAGGCTGTTTCCTGTGGATTTCAGGATCGACTTGCGGGAAAAGATGGTGTTCCAGTACTTGAGGGTCAGGTTCCCAGGCGTGAACACGGATTTTCCCATATTTACCGTAAACGAGGTTGCGAGAATCGTCGCAAACGGTATGACGATGACGATGACGGTAAACAGGATGACCAGAATCGTGAGGGGGACGCGCCATTTTCCGAGATCGACGGTACTGGGCTGCACGGACTTCCCCGAGACCGTGATATAGTCCTTTTTGCCCGTCACAAAATCGGCGGCGTAGAGGGCGAGGAGAGCCGTCACCATGAGAAATACCGCCAGGGCGGACGCGTCCGTCAGCCCCTCCGCGGATCCGACGCTCACGTAGTCGAAGATCCTGGTCGTCACGGTGTAGATCTTTGCCGGCGCCCCGATGATCGAGGGAATGCCGTAGCAGGAGGCCGCCGCCACGAAGACCAGAAGGCCGGCCGCCACGACAGAGGGAAGCATGAGGGGTATCGTCACCTTAAAGAGCGTCTTCAGCGGGGAGGCGCCGGAAATGCGGGAAGCCTCCTCAAGCGAGGGATCCATCTTCTCCATGGCGCGTGAGATCGTTATAAAAGCGTAGGGGTAGTAGAAGGTCGTCAGCACCCACACGAGGCCCGGGATCGAATAGATGTTGAAGGGCATCCCGCTGAGGCCGAACAGGTTCTTAAGGAAGACGTTGAGCACGCCGACCTTGGGGTTGAGGAGCCGAAGCCAGGCGATCGCGCCGACGTAGGGCGGCACCATATAGGTCATGACGAACATGCTCCGGAAAATGCGCTTCCCGTAAAGATTCGTCCTGCCGACGAGGAAGGCGAGCGGGAACGCGATCAGGATACCGAACACCATGGAGAGCGACGCCGTGATCAGCGTGTTCTTCAGACAGGTCCAGTTAAGGGAATAGGTGTAGATTCTCCTCATGCCCTCGAGCGTAAAGCTGCCTTCCCGGAAAAACGTGCGTATGACCAGAAAAACCAGGGGAAAAACCTGGAATATAAGCAGAAACGCAGCGACTGCAAGGATTAAGAACCATTTGACATCAAAGTAAAAACGCTTCTCCCGCTTCAAAACAGCTCCCTTATAAACAACTCAAAGGGGACGCAAACCAGGTTCGCGTCCCCGGTTCCCGGAATCCTTCCGATTATTCCTGAGGCACTGTCACGTATTCCTGAAACATCGTGCGGATTTCTTCACGCTGTCTGTAGCATTTCTCCCAGTCCACGGGGATTGTGTTTTCCAGGAGCTTATCCAGCGGGACCGCGTCATACGGGTACTCCTCGATGTCATTTCTGACCGCGTACATCCATCCCTTTACGATCTGCTTCTGGCCCTCCGGGGAAAGGAAATACTCCTCCACGGCAGCGGCGGTTTCGGCGTTCGCGTTCGCGCTGTACTTGTCATCGACGATCATGACGGGGGACGGAACCGGGATGCATCCGTCCTCGGGATAGATAACCGTAAGATCCGAGCCCTCCGTCTCCCTCTTCATGAGCACGGATTCCTCTAGAACCATGATCTCCCTGCACTCCCCGGTCTCCAGCTTTGTCAGCGCCACGGAGCCGGACTCAATGGCGACGTCCTGCTTGCCGAGCGCCTTGAAATAGTCCTCCCCGTACTTGTCCAGGAGGCCGACCACCGAGGAATAGGCGGTGCCGGACGTGAGCGGGTTGCTCATCGAGAGCTCGCCCTTCATGTCCGGATTTTCGGCGAAATCTTTCATGCTGGCGGGAACTTCGGATTCTTCATACATGTCGGGATTGTAGGCGAGCACCATGTTGCAGACGCGCACCGGGTACCAGTACCCGTCCTCGTCGTAATCAAACACGAGCTTGTCCTTGTCGGCGAACTCGTGAGGATAGAGGATGCCCTTCTCCTTAAGTTCCAGCGAATAGGACGGCTCCGCGACCATCAGCAGGTCGCAGCCGAGCTTTCCGGACTCCATCTCGGCGGCGATCTTGGACTGGATCGTTCCCGAACCGCCCTGGAAGAACTCGATCTCGACATTCGGGAAGACGTCCTCGAGCGTCTCCTGCATCTCGTCGATGACATCCTCGTACATCGAGGTATAGATCACGACCTTTCCCGAGACGTCACTGTTATCGGCCATAACCGCCGTGCAGCAGATCCCTTCGAGAACCATTCCGACGGCGAGCGCCGCTGTTAAAAAAGTCTTTCGTTTCATCGCATTCACACTCCAGTTTTTATTTTTATAATACAACGTATCCGTATTTTATAAAACAGGTTTTTTACTGCAGCCGCTTCCCCTCGATGGGAACGCGGACGCGCAGCTCGTCCATCAGGGCGGAGAACTGCAGAAGATCCAGCGACTGGGCTCCGTCACAGAGCGCGTTTGCGGGGTCATTGTGGGATTCGATCATGACGCCGTCTGCCCCGACGGCGAGAGCGGCCTTCGCGAGCGGCGCGACCAGCGAGCGGATTCCCGCGGCATGGCTCGGGTCCACGAGCACCGGCAGATGCGTTTTCTCCTTAAGGACGCAGACGCCCGCGAGATCAAGGGTGTTGCGCGTGGCGGTCTCAAAGGTGCGGATGCCGCGCTCGCAGAGGATGACGCTGCCGCAGCCGGAGTTCATGACGTATTCCGCGCTCATCAGCAGTTCATCCAGCGTGTTGCAGAGCCCGCGCTTGAGCAGGACGGGCTTTCCCATCCGGCCGACCGCCTTGAGGAGGTCGAAGTTCTGCATATTTCTCGCGCCGATCTGGACGATATCCACATCCTCGAACAGGCTGAGCTGTGTCTGGTTCATGATCTCAGAGATCAGGGGAAGGCCGGTCAGCGCCTTCGCCGTCTTCAGGAGGGCGAGTCCGTCTGTTCCGAGCCCCTGGAACGAGTAGGGGGAGGTGCGCGGCTTGAACGCCCCGCCGCGCAGGATTTTCGCCCCGGCTGCCTTGACGGATTCCGCCACGAGGCAGATCTGCGCCTCGGTTTCCACGGAGCAGGGACCGGAGATGACCGTGAACGTGCCGCCGCCGATCTGGACGGCGTTTTCGCCGCTGCCCACGGTGATGACGGTGTCGTCCGGATGGACGGTCCGGCCGGCCGCCTTATACTGCTCGGTGACGCGGCGCCCGTAGGACACATAGCTGTGGCTCTCCACAACCTGGTCCATATCGATGACGGAGGTGTTGCCCAGGAGGCAGACGGCTTTGTGTTCGGTTCCGGGCGCGTAGATGGTGGAGAACCCCTGACGCTCGAATTCTTTTCGGAAGACGTCGACCTGGGCGTCCGTCACGTCTCTCTCTAATATAAAAACCATAATGTTTCCTTTCCGACCGGGTTTGAAAAATAAATTTTCGTAACGATAGCATAGCGGGTATTATTTAGTCAAGTGAGGGCAGGCGGGGATAGTTGAGCGGTCAGCCGAACAAAAAAGGACTGGCCCTCTCCCCGGGTGCATCGTATATAATGAAGTAAGGAAAAAAACAGCCGGAGACGGCGAACAAATGAAGACAGCCGTGGAAGACATGGCGGAAGGGAGAGATTTAATATGTTCAAAAAACTTCTTTTACTTGCGGCAGCCGTTTTAACAACCGTGTTTCTCGGAACCGGAGTGTTCGCTTCAAATATGATGGGAGGCTGGGAGATGCCGAAAGACGTCGCCGTTACGGAAGAGGCCCGGACGGCATTTGACGCCGCGATGGAAGGTTATGTCGGAGTGAAGTATGAGCCGCTGGCCCTTCTCGGAACCCAGGTGGTCTCGGGAACAAATTACTGCCTGCTCTGCAGGGCGGAGACGGTCACGCCGAACGCGATTCCGTATTACACGCTTGTCTATGTCTATCAAGATCTTCAGGGAAATGCGAGGGTCCTTGATTTTGACGATGTCGAGATCGAGATAGACAATGACTTTGACCGCAACGACCGCATTGACGATCACTTCGATGACCGCTACGACGATGACTACGACGACCGCTACGACGACCGCGATGACTTTGACGATCTTTTTGATGCTGACGACGACCTCTTTGACCTGGATTGAAGCGGCCTGATTTAAAATAATTTTCCAGATATCTATAGTGAATCGGATAACACGGAATCTGCCGATACTGTTCGAAGAGCCGGGCGCGAGCCCGGCTCTTCGCTTTGTGTGCGGCCCTCGAGATGTAAAGAAGCGGCGTAAAGAAGCGCCGGGCGGCCGGAAGAGGGAAAGAGATAAGGCGGCCTATCCGAACGCGCGGGAATACGCTATAATAGGAACATTGAGACTTCAAAAAAATTTCTCAAAAAATTTTTTAAAAAGCCTGTAACGAAATCCCCCTTAATCCGTCTTACCCATGAATCTGAAAAAAAGGAGGTGAAAAGTGTGGACAAGATCCTGTGCGAAAAGCTGTACGACACCTACTACATGCGCATATATTCCTTCGCCATGACGATGTCAGGCGACAGCAGCCTCTCGGAAGAGATCGCGCAGGAGACGTTCTACCGGGTTCTGGTCGCTGAAAAATCCTCCTTCCGCGGAGAGTCGGACGAATTCACATGGCTCTGCTCCATCGCCAAGAATCTGTTCCTCGACGAGATGCGGAAGCGAAAGCGCTTCAGCGAGATGGCCGAAGAGATGGACTCCGGAGTCAACATCGAAGCGGCGCTGGCCAACAGG
>CACYEN010000104.1 GCA_902773435.1 uncultured Lachnospiraceae bacterium
GAGATGCGGAAGCGAAAGCGCTTCAGCGAGATGGCCGAAGAGATGGACTCCGGAGTCAACATCGAAGCGGCGCTGGCCAACAGGGAAATGTCATTCAGGATCCACACAATTCTCCACAAGCTGGAGGAACCTTACCGGGAAGTCTTCGACCTCAGGGTCTTCGGCGAACTGTCATTCAGGGAAATCGGACAGATCTTCGAGAAGACTGAGAACTGGGCGAGGGTCACCTTCCACAGAGCCAGATTAAAAATACAGGAAAGGATGGATGAAAATAGATGAAAGAAACCTGCGGTATTGTTCAGGACCTGCTTCCCCTCTACGTCGACGACGTCTGCAGCGAAAGCAGCAGGGAACTGGTCAGCCGCCACCTCGCGGAATGCCCCGACTGCAGCACGGTTCTCGCCAGGATGCGGAACCGGGTCGTGGACCGCGCGCTCGAGCAGGAGAAGGCGGAAGTAATATCTCATCAGAGGACATTTTTCAAGCGGAAATCCGCGGCTGCAGGCCTGGTCATCGCCGCCATTTTCATGATACCGGTTCTGGTCTGCCTGATCGTCAACCTCGTGAGCAACCGGACGCTGGACTGGTTCTTTATCGTGCTGGCCTCGCTCCTGCTCGCCGCCTCGGTGATCGTGGTTCCGCTCATGGCGCCGAAAGACAAGGGCCTGTGGACGTTCGGACTCGGCACGGGGTCGCTGATCCTGCTGTTCGCGGTCACCTGCATCTACAGCCGCGGAAACTGGTTCGCCGTCGCGACGTCGGCCACCCTCTTCGGGTTATCGGTGGTGTTCCTGCCCTTTGTCCTCCGCAGCGAGCCGCTTAAGAAGTACGTCGGAGATCGCAGGGGGCTCTGGTACATGGGGACGATCACGGCGCTCTACGCGATCATGATGATCGTCATCGGGTTCTACACGAAAGATCCGGATTATCCCGTGATCGCGGCGCGCGTCTCCGTCCCGGTCATCCTGTTTATATGGATGCTGTTCGGAGTGATCCGCTACCTGAAGGCGGGCCCGCTCCTCAAGGCGGGGATCTGCCTGATCCTCATCGGGGGCCTGGTGTTCGCGGCGGACACGCTCTTTCCGGCGCTGGCCGGGGAGGCCGTGGAATGGCCGGCATTCAGGCCGGGCGTATGGAACTATTCAACAATCGACGCAAACGTCAGATGGCTCACCCTGATCATCGCCTGCGCCATCGGAGGAATTCTGATTATTGCAAACATGATAAGGAGAAATAAAAAATGAAAAAGACAGCGGCAGCAGCACTCATCGGCACCATGGTTCTTGCGCTTGGCATCGGTTCCGTGTCCGTCCCGGCGGACGAAAAATGGAACAGGGGCGACACGTCCGTCACATCCGAGATCGACGAAATCTCCATCGGCTGGGCTTCCGGCAAAGTCGACGTCCTCTACGGGGAGGGCGACGCGATCACGATCGAGACGACGCCGGCGGATCTGGACGAGGATGATAAGGCCGAGTGGAAGGTTGCCGGCACGGAGCTGAAGATCCGGGAGAAGCCGGAATTCAAGATGTTCAACTTCTTCAGCCCCGAGAAGACGCTCACCGTGACGGTCCCGAAGGGCAGGATCATGAAGGAGCTCTCGATCGACGTGGCGTCGGGGAAAGTCTTCTCCGAGATCAACGCGGATGAGCTGGAGCTCGACTGCGCGTCCGGTTCCCACGAGATCGTCCTGACGGAGCCCGCGAAGAAGATCCGTTTCGACGCGGCTTCCGGAAGCCTTCTGCTGACGGCCCCGAAGGCCGAAAACCTGGACCTCGATCTTTCCTCCGGAAGCGCGGATTTCACGGTAGCCGAGGTCGGCGAATTTGAGATCGGCATCGCCTCGGGGAACATCACAGGGAGAATGACGTCCTTCTCCGAAGGGTCAATCGACGCGAGCTCCGGGGATGTCGATCTGTGGCTGCCCTCGAGTGCCGGCTTCACGGCATCCGTCGACCAGGCGTCCGGAGATTTCAGCAGTGACCTGGCGATGAAGGTACAGGGAAAGAAATACGTCTTTGGAGACGGGAGCGGATCGCTCGACATCGACACCGCGTCCGGGGACGTCGTGATCCATGAGGCTAGGTAAGCAGGTTTATTCATAAAACAGGTCAGGATCTCTCAACAGTTCCCCGTTGTCAGGATATTCAGTGTTCGCCCTTGCGCTCAGGCGCAGGGGCGATTATCATTTTTATACGGGAGAGATCCGGAATATCTGTATCATGTGGAATATCTATATCATGCAGACAGGCAGACTCATGCAGATATGCAGACGGAAGATCGGAAAATGAAAATGAATCCGAAAATGAATAAGGATATAAGAGAAGACGCCCGGGTGATTATCGACGGCGCCCTCAGTCGCGTCATGCCGGACGCCGCGGTGGCGGCCGCGCTGGCCGGTAGGACGTTTGACAGGACATCCGGCAAAGTCTCCGGCAAGACGCCGGACAAGGGGAAGCTCCTCCTCGTCGCGGCCGGAAAGGCCGCCTGGCAGATGGCGAAGGCCGCCTCCGACGCGCTCGGCGACCGGATCTCCGGCGGCGTCTGCGTGACGAAATACGACCACGTGAAGGGAGAGATCCCGAACGTGACGTGCTTTGAGGCCGGCCATCCGGTGCCTGACGAGAACTCCTTCAGGGGGACGCAGGCCGCGATCGACCTGGTCAGCGGCCTCACGGAGAAGGACACGGTACTGTTCCTGCTCTCGGGCGGCGGCTCGGCGCTGTTCGAGAAACCGCTGATCCCCGGGGAGGAGCTCGCCGACATAACGAAACAGCTTCTCGCCTGCGGGGCCGATATCACGGAGATGAACACCGTGAGAAAACGTCTCTCCGCCGTGAAGGGCGGACGGTTCGCGAAGCTCTGCGAGCCGGCGCACGTCTTCTCGATCGTGCTGAGCGACATCCTCGGAGACCCGCTCGATATGATCGCCTCCGGACCTGCTTATCCCGACGCGAGCACCTGCGCGGACGCGCGCCGTATTATCGAAAAATACGGGCTCAGGCTGAGCGTGGACGCGCTCGCCCTGATGGAGGTCGAGACGCCGAAGGAGCTGACGAACGTCGAGACCGTGATCACCGGCAGCGTGCGGAACCTGTGCGCCGCGGCAGAGGAGATCTGCAGGGATCTCGGCTACGAGACGATTTACCTGACCGACCGGCTCGCCTGCGAGGCCAGAGAGGCGGGGGCCTTCCTCGCCGCGATCGCGAGGAGCCACCAGAACACCGGGAGAAGTCTCGCTTTCATCGCAGGCGGGGAGACCGTCGTGCACCTGACCGGACACGGGAAGGGCGGCAGGAACCAGGAGCTCGCGCTCGCCGCCGCCGAGGGGATTGCAGGACTTCCGGGGACGCTCATTTTCAGCGTCGGAAGCGACGGGACGGACGGGCCGACAGATGCCGCGGGCGGCATCTGCAACGGGGAGACGAAACGGATTCTCGCGGAGAAGGGGATCGACATCTACGAGACCCTCCGGGACAACAACGCCTACGCCGCGCTGAAGGAGGCGGGTGGGCTCGTGGTCACCGGGCCGACGGGGACGAATGTGAATGATCTCGCGGTGCTCCTGATCAGGGATCGTATCAAATGGGCTGAACTGCGGCCGAGGCGGGCCGGAGGCCCGGAATAATCAGCTGTCTGCGAAAATGGCTCAATACATACGGTCAGGCAGTGCGGAACCCCGCACTGCCTGACCGTATGTTTTGCGTCATTCTTGTTATCGGTTATCACTGAGATGACCGCGTCAGCAGCCACAGCCGTTTTTACTGCTGTCCCGCCCTTGCTTTCGCGGCAAATGCCAGAGAAACATCCATATGCGCCCTCATGATCCGCTCGGCTTCGTCCGGGTTCTTTCGCATCAGGGCGTCGATAATCCTCTTGTGAAATTCAATGCCGTCCAGATTGCCCTCGGGACTTGTATATAAGGATTTCATGAAGATCTCATGCAGGATATTTGCCATCGACAGGATGAAGCTCTCGAGAAGAGGGTTCTTCGATATCCGCGCAACCTGCGCGTGGAACTCAATATCGAGGTTGGTCCGGTCTTCAATGCTGTCCATGTTCCGTTCCATCTCTTCGTTGATGCTGCGGAGCGTCTCGAAATCCTCTTCGCTTCCCCGTTCCGCGGCAAGTTTTGCAGCCATTGTTTCGAGGTTGCTTCTCACTTCAAAGACATAATTGATATCCAGACGGTTCATCTGGACATAGCGGTTAACCGCGTTAATGACAAAGGACGTATCGACTTCACTCACGAAGTTTCCTTCCCCTGTCTTCTGAACCACCAGTCCCCGGGCGCAAAGAATCTTGATCGCTTCACGAATAACCGGCCTGCTTACGCCGAAATTATCGGCCAGTGTCTGTTCTGAGGGGAGTTTCTCTTTTTCCGAGTAGTCAGAAGCGAGAATCGTGGTTTCCAGACTGTCCGCAATGGTGGTGGGCAGTGTCTGACGGTTTAAATTATAATCGAACTCCATCTCTGCACCTATAAAATCACGGTCTGCGAATTGGCACGGTATACTGATCCGGGAAGTATGAGCCGAATCAGTATACCGCCAATACATTATGGATTGTACCACTCAATTGCGAAAAGTTAAAGTTGTAAAGTCCTGCGCACCGCCATCAGCTACAGCTGAAACCACTCGGTGTCTTCCCTGGTGTTTACAGATTCCTTTGTCGCCAGGAACTCTTCAATTGCTTCTTTTGCCAGCCGGTAATCTTCTTCCCGGATCTTCTCGTCCCTGTAGAGAGAGGCGCCGTTTTCAATCAGCTTCTTCTGCAGTTTCCCGATATCGATACTGCGAAGCTCCGTCTGATCCTCAATCGCGATCTTTGCCGCGATTCCGGCAGCCTGGCCTTCTGCCATGACAAGCGGCATCAGCCTGGTGCTCCCATGGGCGATGTGGTCAACGGAAATTGTCTTGCCGGCAATGATGAGCCCGTCGAGTTTCTCCGGAATCAGGCACCGGTAGGGCAGATCGTACACGTCATCGTTCTCGATCCACATACCTTCCACGGTCCGGTCACTCTTATCGGCGTGGTCATAGAACGACCCTCTTGTTTCCTTGTGGATGTCACACGGGAACCCGTATCTCGCGATGACGTCATCAAAATGCCTGCCTCTCTGGACGTCTTCAGCTGTCATCGTGTATTCGCCGACGATGTGCCTTGACTCACGGAACCCTATCTCAGCCCCGGAATCCGCCAGATAAGCATGCTCAAACCCCGGCACATACCTGATCAGGAAGTCTGTGATGCTCGCAGCCTGTTTGTGCCCGTCAAGTATAGCGGCTGTGCGGTCTCTCGCATCAACCGGATTATTGTGGACGCGCGAGGAATTCAGGCTGATTACTCCCGGAAGAGCCGTCGTCGTGAACAGGATGCTTTCTTTCTGGGTGTAGACCTCGCCGGACAGGGCCTTGTCCCTGAAGATACTGTAGAACCCCTGCGCGACGAACTGTCTCTGCTGCAGGTTTTCGGGAATCGGCGCCCTGACCGGAATCTGTTCCGTCTTCACGTCGTAGTCATCCAGTGTCGACATCACATAGTCATGGAGCCTGTCAATATCCACATTGGCGACGTCAAACATCAGGCTTCCGGGCGCGATCAGGCCTTCGGCGTTTCCCATGGTGAAGGCGGCGCCTGCGCTTGCGGCCACGTCGGCATCTCCGGAGCAGTCGATGAAGACATCCGCGTAATATGTGGAAAGACCGCTCTTATTGACGACGGTGACGCCCCGAATCCTGCCCCCGCTGACGATGGCCTCGACGAAATACGTGTGGAACAGGATTTCCACACCTGCCTCTTCGCACATCTCAAGGGCTACGTTCTTGTAGGTTTCCCTGTTGTAGAGAGACGCGTAGTATCCCGACCCGTAAGAGCGCAGGGCGCGCAGATGCGGAGTGCTTCCTCCCCGGGCAACCATACGGTCCATGAATTCCTGCGGCAGTCCTTTTATGACCTGTTCATCCCGAAAATAGAACGAGGCCATATTACAGAGCCCGCCTGCGGTTGCCGTACCGCCCAGGAACCCGTACTGTTCGATCAGCAGCGTATCGAGACCTTCGCGTCCGGCGGCTATCGCCGCCATGACGCCTCCGGTTCCGCCGCCCACAACGATCACATCATACTTGTTCTTTATCATTTCTTATGCTCCTTTATGCGCATGATGCGTGCCTGTGCCGGCTTTTTCAGCTGTTGTACTTACTGTTATACTGTTCCGTAATCTTGTCGGCGCCCGCCTGGGGATCTTCTCCGTTGAGGATCGACGCCTGGACAACGCCAGCGAAGTTATTTGCGAGATCTGCGTGATATTCCGGCTCAAAGAAGAATGTCTCTGTCCCGGTTTCCCAGATCTCAGCCCACTTTGACATGACGTCATAATTGCTGGAGGCTTTCACTTCCGGAAGGTCATAGACGCTCTTTCTGACAGGCATGCACGCGGCCTCATAATAATATCCGCCGGCTTCCGTGGTCAGGTTGGATGTAATGAAATCAAATGCGATCTCGGGATTCTTGCAGGAGCTTCCGATACCGAGCGTCTGGCAGGTATTGTAAGCGGGCGCGATAGAGCCTTCTTCCGCTCCGGGGATGGCGCAGGTTGAAATCTTGTCGCCGAAGTCCTCTGAATTCGTGACGGCGCCGTACCTGTGTGTTCCGACGATCGCGGCATAGATTGTCCCCGCGCGAAGACCGTTGAACGAATCCTCGATATTCATATTCACGGCGGCGCTGTCCATCGCTCCGATATCATACAGTTCTTTCAGCCATTCGATCGTCGCGATTCCTCCCTCGGAGTTCAGGGCAACATTTCCTTCTTTGTCATAAGTGCTTGCGCCGTTCGCATAGAGGATCGGCTGAAGCTGCTGGAGGAAGTCGCCGTCCTGTCCGCAGCCGAGAACAAATCCGTATTTGCCCTCTCCGGTCACCTCGGAAGCTTTCTGCGCGAGATCCTCAAGAGACGTGAACTGGTAGTCTTCACCGTAGATATCCGTTCTGTAGTACAACGTCATTGTCCTCGTCTCCCACGGGAGGCTGTAGATCTCGCCGTCCAGCTGTCTCAGCATATCGGCGTTGAAGATATAATCATCCCCGTTTTCTTCCAGCCAGGACTCCGCATAACCCGTCATCGGCTGTAAGCCGCCCGCCGCGATGTACTGCTGCAGGTTCATCGAGAAGGCGCAGATTACATCCGCGGTATTCCCGGCTGCACCGGCCTGCGCAACCTGCGCGTGGAGTTCCGGCCCGCTGAAAGCAGTTACTTCCATGGTCGCGCCCCAGGGGTTCGTGGCGTTCCAGTTTTCTACAATCTTCCGAAAAGCGACATTTCTTGGATCCGCATCAGATTCAATATTCAGGATAGTCCAGCACTTGAGTACCGGCCCGCTTCCGGGTTCCGCCGCATCTGATGCCATCGCAGCACCCGCGCCGAGCGGCATCACCAGAAGACCGGTGAGCAGGAGAGCAAGTGCTTTCTTCATGATAGACTTTTTCATCTCAAAACCTCCTTTTCGTAATAAATGTGTATGGTTGTGTATATTGTCAAAGACAGGGGAATCCTGCCGATACACCGGTAACGGAGATTATCCTTTGACCGCGCCTGAAGTCAGGCCCGCCACAAACTGTTTCTGCAGGCAGACAAACAGGATAATCAGGGGAACCATGGCGATGACGACAGCGGCCATCAGCTGTCCCCAGTAGACGCCGTATGAAGTCACGTAGGTGTAAATGCCGGTAGATAACATTCGCTTATCTTCATCGCTGACAAACGAGGATGAGACCAGATAGTCATTCCAGACAAATACCGCTGACAGAAGAGCGATGGAGGCGATCCCCGGCTTTGACAGCGGGAGAACGATCTGATAGAAGATCTGCGCCTGACTCGCCCCGTCCACCTTGGCGGCATCCGAAATCTCCGAAGGAATCTGGTCAAAAAACCCTTTCATCAGCCACGTCATGATCGGAGCTCTCCAGGCTATGTACACCAGGCCGAGGGCAAACCGCGTGTCGTAGATCCCGATCTTGACGAACATGATGTAGAGCGGGGTGATTTCGGCGACAGCAGGGATCATTGTCGTCATCAGGACCACGAACATCAGGACATCGCTTCCCCGGAATTTCAGCTTTGAGAAGGCGTATGCCGCGTGGCTTGCCATTACAGTCGCAATCAGCATGACGATCAGGGTGATCATGATCGTATTGCGGAAGTAGACACTGTAGTTCGACTGAAACAGAACCATTCTGAAGTTTTCGAGAGTGAAGGTCTCAGGAATGAATTTCGGCGGATACTGCAGGACCTGACTCTCTGGTTTTAATGAAGTCGACAGAGCCCAGATGATTGGAAAGAGGGCAACCATCGCGCACACTGCGACCACAATATAGGTAAATGTCCTTTTAACAAGGCGGCTGCGATTATGCATATGTGCCTCCATCTGTATTCGCGTTCTGCGGTCAGGCTGCTTCGTTGTTCCGATTCAGCATCCGGATGTAGAAGATCGATAATACCGCGTTGAAAATAAGGATCAATACACTGATTGCCGCGGATCCGCCCGCATCCCAGGAGGTAAACAGACTGCGGTACGCATATAAGCTCAATGTCAGGGTTCCGTACAGGGGCCCCCCGTCTGTCAGGTTTTTGATCAGCGTGACCATGCTGAAGTACTCGATGCTCTGCATGACAAGCGTGATCGCAATGGTCGGCCTCAGGAGCGGGAGCGTGATCCTCGTGTACATTTTCAGGGAAGACGCTCCGTCGACCTTCGCGGAATCATAGATATCCTGCGGGATGCTCTGGAGAGCGGCCAGCATCATAATGATGATGATCGGCATCGAGTTCCAGCAGTTCGCGATCAGCGTGGAGATTCGGGCCGCCCATACCTCCCCGAGGAAATTAATCCGTTTTCCGGAAACCAGTTCGATGAGATAAACGAGAACGCCGAAGCTGTTATTATAAAGCCAGCGGTAAAGCATGGCCGTAATGGTCTGTGAGATAACCCACGGAATAATGATCATCGTGCGAAACATCCCCTGGAGGGGAAATTTGGAATTGAGGACGACTGCAATCGGAACACCGAGCAAAAACACGATCGCAAGCGACCCAAACACATACCACAGAGAATTCCTGATGGCCTGCAGGGCAAACCCCTCCGTAAAGATTCTCTTATAGTTGGCAAATCCTACAAAATCGCGTATCTGGAGATAATACGTGTCGTGCAGGCTCCAGCGGACCGCGATCGCGATCGGGACAAATGTCACCAGGGCGACAACGATCATCAGGGGCATGATATAGGCGAGAGAAAGCATAAAATCTTTCTTCTTGAGCTTTTTATAGGACCTGACCCTCTTTTTCTCTGTCATGGCTGCTCCTTATCTCCCGTGAGCCAGATGGACAATATCAGGATCTGTTGAGATGGAATGCCTCCAGATTCTTCTTTGCCTCCCGCGCGCCGTAAATGATGTAATCCGTATC
>CACYEN010000105.1 GCA_902773435.1 uncultured Lachnospiraceae bacterium
AGCGCTACCTTGAGACAAAGACCGTCGTAAAGCCGAACACCCAGACATATTACAACTACGTCAGGAACCTGCTCAAGAAAGAAGCGTTCTCGGGGAAGAAACTGGTTGATGTCCGTATTACGGATGCAAAGTTTTTCCTGATCAAACTGCAGCGGAAAGACGGACGAAGCTACAGCACGGTCCACACCGTCCGGGGTGTCCTGCGGCCAGCCTTCCAGATGGCGGTGGATGACGACATCATCCGGAAGAACCCCTTCGACTTCCAGCTGGCAACGGTTGTGGTCAACGACAGCCACACCCGGGAGGCTGTCACCAGGAAGCAGATGCGGGATTTCCTGAAATTCATCCACGACGACAACTGCTGCTGCAAATACTACGAGGTCATCTACATCCTCTTCCATACGGGTATGCGCATCTCGGAGTTCTGCGGGCTGACAATCGCCGACCTGGATATGAAGAACCGGATCATCGACATCAACTCCCAGCTGCAGCGTACAGGCAGAATGGAATACCACCTTGAGAGCCCCAAGACACGCGCGGGTATCAGGAAGATCCCCATGACGGAGGATGTCTTCCGGTGCTTCCAGGCCATCCTGGAGGACAGGGAGAAGCCCGAGGTGGAGAAGATGATCGGAGGCAAGAGCGGCTTCCTTTTCGTCGACAAAGACGGGATGCCGGAGGTTGCCATGCACTGGGAGCACCGCTTCAAACACGCGGTCAATCGCTACAACGCCATTTACCGGGTCCAGATGCCAAAAATCACACCTCACGTGTGCCGTCACACCTACTGCTCGAATATGGCGCACTCAGGGATGAATCCGAAGACACTCCAGTACCTGATGGGGCACAGCGACATCGGCGTGACGATGAATACCTACACGCATACAAGCTTTGATGATGCAAAGCAGGAGGTGGAGCGGATGCAGGAGGAGCAGGGGAAGACTGGAGGAAAAGGATTCGGAACGAGGAGCAAAATCGGATAAGACAGAAGCATATAATTCTTCGCACACGGGGATGCAGGATCTGCATTTCCGTGTTTTTTATTGGAAATGCATCAGAGATATTTTTCATTGCATCCTTTTCTGAATTATGGGATTATTTGGTATATAATCGTGAAGTCCAATGACTGCCTGTGCAGGAAGGAGAACGATATGGGTCTCGAGCTCTATATTATAGGAATCAGAAAGCTGAGGAAAGAAGAGATTAAAGCGCTGACAGGAAAATCGGTTGACGAGATTGAGAAATCCACGTATTTCAGTCAGGTCCTCAATTGTAGGCCTACTTGTGGAGAGTACAGATGCTACAACAAATTGGAAGGCCATCTCAGGAGCATCCGCCATATGCTTTCGCCTGTGAAGGATAACCGGGGTAATACCGTAGCTGTCTGCTGGGTAGAGAGGTTAGGTTATTACTGGCATAAGGATATGAACGATCGCGAAAGAATAGAAATGCTGCTTGAGGATATGGGAAGCAGTATGGACTGGGATCAATCATATCATATCGTGTCATACTATTTCATCAGAGGATATATTGACCGCGATCCCATCCTGATGGATGAGAAAGAAGAAATTATCACGTTCCTCTATGGATGATCCGGCAAAATGTTATTCATATATCTTGTTGACAACTGCCGGGTTCATTTGATGCAAGAACCAGTGGTTTTCATTATAATTCCTGCGAATTAGACAAAAAATGAAAGCGTTATGTGAACAAAACACCTGTTGACTGCTGGAAAAGGACTTGTAGTCGAACGTATCCAATCATTACGCTGCCCAAATCTGGCGGAAATTTGTTCCCCGGTGACAGGATCTGATCCTGTCACCGGCCTTTTTTTATGGAAAATGACGCTCTTATACTGTACAATAAGTTGTCGAAACGTAGTAGGAAAAAGCCTTTACCGGTCACAGAATCCACGATCTGCCGCGATTTGCCACGATTGACCGACACCTGTTCGTATACCGACCGGACATTTTCAAACGCATAAATACATGCTTCTGACATGGGCACAGACGACCGCGTTTTGCCGCAGTCTGCCGCGATTTGCCAACGGTAGTAAACACAATTATTTCTACTACGTTTTGACTACGATTCATGGCCGCGATTTGCCGCGATTTGCTAAATTCCCTTGAAAATGTACCACTTTTAGCATCTGCACACTGACTGCATAATACGGCAAAACACGGCAAATTACTGCAATTGTGAAAGGGGAACCCACTTGATACGTATACTTTTCGTCTGCACAGGGAATATCTGTCGCAGCGCCATGGCCCGCTATATGATGGAGCAGCGCGTCTCCGAACTCGGCTTCTCTGATGAATTCGAGATCGGATCGGCCGCGACCAGCTCGGAGGAGACCGGCAATCCCGTCTATCCGCCTGCCGCCCGGAAACTCGCGGAGCACGGTATCCGGTGCTCGGGTCACCGCGCGCACAGGATGACGGCGGAGGAGTTCGGATACTACGATCTCGTCATCGCGATGGATCGCTGGAATCTCAGCGGGATCCGCAGAATAGCGGGAGAGGACAGCGAAGGAAAAGTTCATCTGATGATGGACTACACGGACCGGCCGGGAGAAGTGGCCGACCCCTGGTACACGGGAGATTTTGACGCGACTTGGCGGGATCTCGAGGAAGGGATCGAAGGACTCCTCGCGTCACTTGGCTTCGTCAGGTATGACACTTCCCGGAAGCACCGGAGAAAGAGGTGACATACTAATCTGATAATCTGATAAACCGAAGGAAATGACCGGACAGGTCATCCGGTCGGAGATATAGGCAAACATAACAGGACATGGTCAGACAGTTATGATAATGAGAGGTGGCAAGAAAATGAGGAACAAAGAATACGGAAAGAGTTGCGTATATTCTGCAGTAACCGGCCTGCTTTTTCTGGCGGCCCTGATGATTGCTCCTGCTGCATACGCGGGAGCTGCTCCGGAAGAGGAGTGCAGGCATGAACATACGGAGGTGAGGGATGCGGCAGAACCCACCTGCAGGGAAGAGGGCGCAACAGGCGATATTTACTGCCTGGACTGCGACAGCATCGTTGAGTACAGCCAGCCGATTCCCGCACTGCCGCACACCGTGCCGGAAAGGGAACATGTTGTGGCCGTCTCCTGTACAAGGGACGGGTATACCGGCGACGGAGTATGCTCCGTGTGCGGACTGCCAGTAGAGGGCGAGATCATACCTATGCTGGACCATACCTATGACTCCGACAGGGTCTGCACGAAATGTGGATGGATGACGCCGGGACTCTACCTGGAGAATCAGCTGGCCATGACATGGGATGAGCTGGAGGAGGCCGGCTATGTGACGTATATTAAGGACACGAAAGACTGCCTGGATACGGTCACAGGGCTGAAGGGATGCCTGGTGATCAGCGAGGATATTTCTTTTCTTGACGATAATTCCTTTAAGAATTCGGAGATAAGCGAAGCATGGATCCCGCGGACGGTACATCAGATTCCGCCCGGCGCGTTTCGCGATACCATGATTGAAAAGGTAAGGACGTTCGGATTCCTCACCGAGGTGGGACAGAGCGCATTTAATAATCTTTCCGGCCTGAAGAGCGTTGAATTCCTGAACCCCGTGGAGAACATCGGGCAATATGCCTTCACCTCCTGTTCTTCTCTTGAAGGCGTGAATCTTCCGGCAGGGCTGCTGACACTTGGAGGGGATGCTTTCAGCAGATGCAGTTCCCTGAAACAGATCGAGCTTCCGGAAGGACTGACCAGTATCGGAAAAGCGTGCTTTGCTTCCAGCGGCCTGACGTCCATCACCATCCCGTCTACGGTGACGTATATCGGATCCGAGATCTGCAAAGACTGCCAGGATCTCAGATCTGCCGATTTTTCCGCCTGCCCGATTGAGGAGCTGTGGAGCAATTTCGGAGGCTGCGTCAGCCTGACCGAATATCGCCTCCCCGTCGGCCTGAAAGCGCTTCATGACGAATTTTTTGAATGCGGCAGCATGACCGATCTTGTGCTTCCCGACGGACTTAAAGAGATCAGGCTTCCGCTGTACAACAATGTGGAGACCGTCGTCTGGCCGGAATCCCTCATCGACGCGAAGGGCTTTAATAACGCGGAGCACCTGACAACGGTGAATTACCGGGGAAGCGCCCTGAAATGGGAGCTGATCAGCAACAAGGGCGAGTGGGCCGATCGAGTCACCGTGAATTTTGACTATCAGGGCACAGAGGAGCCTGCCGAGCCTGTAGAGGTGTCCGGGGCAGCTGAGAAGGCAGAGGAGTTCGAAGCAGCTGAGAAGGCAGAGGAGCCCGAGCTAGCTGAGACGGCAGAGGAACCGGAGCCGGCTGAGTCAGAAGAGACTGCGGGGCCGGAAACCGCCCCGGAAGAGGCTGTTCCGGGAGAGGAAAAGGAGGAAGAGGACACCTGGACCTGTGAGAACGGCCATGAGGGAAATACCGGCAATTTCTGCGTGGAGTGCGGAGCCCCGAAACCGGTGCCGCCCGAGATGCCGGAAGAGGAGGGGGGAACCTGGACCTGTGAGAACGGCCATGAGGGAAATACCGGCAATTTCTGTCCGGAGTGCGGAGCGCCGAAACCCGCCGCATAATTTTCTTATGTAAATATTTTACGTCAGCCTGGTTTTGTGCTATAATATTTTGACGATTCTAAGGGGGAATCGGCGGAATCGCACCGGTGAGAGAGGGAAATGAAGGCCCGGACCGCTTCGAAAGTGTGAAATATTCACATTTTCTGTGACGATGTGGGACCCTCTCCGGTCAGGGATAGAAGATCCGGTGAATGTTTCCGTATTGTTTTGCTGAGGTGGAAGGGGGAGAACCATCTTGAGAAGAAAAAAGCACAGGGGAATCAGAGCGGTCGCGATCACCGCGGTGGTGATCGCAGGACTGGTTACCTCCTATTGCGTGTACGCGGGAAGGTATAAGGATACTTTTATCGACGGCACCTATATCAACGGGATCGACGCAGGCGGCATGAACGCCGAGGAAGTGGAGACCGCAATAAGGAACAGGGTCGAGGATTACTCGGTGACCCTCACCTTCCGCGACGGGGCGCAGGAGACCCTGTCGGCGGAGGACATCGGTTTCAGGTACTCCTCGGACCGCGGCGTCGGAAAGCTAATGAGCGCCCAGAATCCGTATGAGTGGATTCTCGGAAAGTTCGGGAGCTCCTCGTCCTACACGGTCGGAGAGGCTTACACTTACGACGCGGATAAGCTGGCGGAGGCCATGGACGCGCTCCCGCAGTTTGACGGCTCGAAGACGGTCAGCCCGCAGAACGCCCACATGAAGATGGACGCGAGCAACAGGCTGATCATCGTTCCCGAGGTCGACGGCAACGAGCTCAGACGGGAAGTCGTACTCGAGGCACTGAAGGAAGCGGTTGAATCCGGAAAGGATACGGTCGACGTTGGGAGTCTTGAGGACGCGTACCTGAAGGCGGACATCCGGTCAGACAACGAGGCGCTCAACACACAGGTCAACGACCTCAACACCTACCTGGATCTCAAGATCACGTATGATATGTACGACGGGTCGAAAGTCGTGGTGGACCGTGACAAGATCAGCCGCTGGCTCTCGGTGAAGGACGACGATCCGAACTACTACTACCTGAATACGGATGTGCTTCGCGCCAAGTGCCAGAAGTTCCTGAAGAACACCGCCAAAAAGTACGATAAGACGTACGACTCCATGTCGTTCCACTCGACCAACCGCGGCACCATCGTGATTCCGACGGAGACGACGGGATACGTCCTGGATCAGGTCGGTGAGGCCGATGAGCTGTACAACACGATTATCGGCAGGAAGTCTGACGAGAGGGAGCCTTTATATACGCTGAGCAAGATCCCTTACGACAATATCAGCAGGACGTACGTGGAGGTCGATCTCGCTTACCAGCACGTGTATTACTATCACGACGGCGAGATGTGGTTTGACACCTCCTGCGTGTCCGGGACCGATTACGATTCGGACAGGAGAACTCCGACCGGCGTCTTCTCGATCATTGAGAAGGACACGTCCAGGGTCCTGAGAGGCGAACCGAACCCCTACACGGGCGAGCCCTCCTACGAATCCTTCGTCAATTACTGGATGCGCTTCTACGAGGGCTGCGGGCTTCATGACGCGACCTGGAGAAGCAGTTTCGGCGGAGATATCTACGAGTACTCGGGATCCCACGGCTGTGTAAACCTCCCGTACAGCGCGGCTGAGACGCTCTACGGCCTGGTCGAATACGGGACTCCTGTGATCGTAATCTGACGAAGTCCTGTGGCCGAATACATGGGTCCCGTGACCCTGGTCTGACGAAGATATGTTATAAACAGAATGAACGCTGCTTCACACAATCGTTACTGTGCGGAGCAGCGTTTTTTTGGAAAATGAGGCAATTAAAGGCCTCCCAAATACGGCAGGATACAGCGCCCCCTGAGGAGAGCTCCACGGTTTAGAGAGGGAAGAGGCCGGTCAGGTCGCTCGGCTTCCTGATGACATAGTCGGGGTGCTCGACATGGCCGAAACCGTACGCGGCGAAGACGAACGGAACGCCGGCGGACACGGCCGCCCTGTAGTCGCCGTCGGTATCGCCGATGTAGACCGGGTCCGGAAGGTTGAAGCGCTCGCAGGCGATCCGGATATTCCTGTCCTTGGGGAGACCCGTGTCTCCCGGACAGAGGTGGCCGTCTATGTAGGCGGACAGAGGATGAATCTTCAGCAGGGCTTCGATGTAGCCGGCCTGGCAGTTGCTGATGATGGCCTGCCGGTGTCCGCGGCGGTGCAGCTCCATGATGGTCTCGGCGACGCCGTCGAACAGGGGCTGGGCGGTCTCGACGATATAGGCGTTCTCGGCTTCGCAGCACTCATTTACGAGGCGAAGCATCTCATCCTCCGGCAGATCAGGGAAAAGAGATCTTCCGATATCCGCCAGAAGCTTGCCGAATTCCCGCTGAATGCGGGCTCCGGTGATGTGGTCCGCGGGAATTCCGTGGCTCAGGCAGACCCTGCGCCAGGCTTTCGCGACCCTGTCGGTGGAATCCCAGAGGGTGCCGTCTACGTCGTACAGGAATGATTTCATGGTCTTGTCCTTTCGGGAAGGCTTTGAGGCCGGATTTTTGCAAATGGAGTATAACAGATGACTTCGGACATTGTAAAGCCGCTCACGGAGTGGTATGAGAGGAACAGGAGGGACCTCCCGTGGAGACGGACGGCCGACCCCTACAGGATCTGGGTCTCCGAGATCATGCTCCAGCAGACGAGGGTCGAGGCCGCCGTCGGCTATTATGAGCGGTTTACCGACGAACTTCCGAATATCAGGGCGCTCGCGGAATGCGGGGACGACCGCCTGCTCAAGCTTTGGGAGGGGCTTGGGTATTACAGCCGCGCCCGGAACCTGAAGAGGGCGGCGGAGATGATCGTGGAGGAGATGGACGGGACATTTCCCGATGACCCGGAGACGATCAGGACCCTTCCGGGAGTCGGGAATTACACTGCCGGGGCGGTCGCGTCGATCGCCTTCGGGAAGGTCTGTCCGGCCGTGGACGGAAACGTCCTTCGTGTCTGGGCAAGATACACCGGGTATGAGGGAAATGTCCTCAGCGCCCGCGCGAAGAAGCTCGCGGAACAGGAGATTTTCCGGGTGATGGTGGAGTCGGCTGAAGGCTCCGGGGAGAGGGCGTTTTCGCCGGGAGATTTCAACCAGGCCCTGATTGAGACCGGGGCCCTCATCTGTTCCCCGAATACCGAGCCGCGATGCTCCGAATGTCCGCTCTCCGCGGACTGCGCGGCGCTCAGAGATTCTTCGTGGGACCGGATTCCGCTGAGGGAGAAGAAGACGGCGCGCAGGGCCGAGAAGAGGACGGTCCTCCTGGTGCTGGACGGGAACCGCGCGGCGGTCAGGAGGAGACCGGACACGGGCCTTCTGGGCGGCCTCTATGAATTCCCGAATGTTTCCGGCAGCATGTCTTTCGAGGAAACGGTTGCTTATCTGCGCCGCGGGGGTTATGATTCATTACATATAGAAAAACTGAGGAGCGCCAGGCATATCTTCTCTCATGTGGAGTGGGATATGTCGGGTTATCTTGTACGCATCGCATCTTCCGAAGGGGGCCGGTACGATTGGTTTTTCGCCGAACCGGAGATGCTGGGAAAAAATATACCGATCGCGTCGGCATTTTCCGCTTACGCTGCATATCTCGGAATCATTATAGGAAAGGGAAGGCTTAAGACATGAAGATACTGACAATTGCGATACCCTGCTATAATTCGGCTGCTTACATGAGGAAAGCGATTGATCACGCCGTCGTCGGGGGAGAGGACGTCGAGGTCCTTGTCATCGACGACGGATCCAGGGACGAGACTCTTGAGGTCGCCAGGGACTATGAGCGGAGGTTTCCGGGTATTGTCCGCGCGATCCACCAGGAGAACAAAGGGCA
This sequence comes from uncultured Lachnospiraceae bacterium, assembly GCA_902773435.1. GTDB lineage: Bacteria > Bacillota > Clostridia > Lachnospirales > Lachnospiraceae > Chordicoccus. The sequence continues at coordinate 8,418 of CACYEN010000105.1, forward strand.
CGGGGGCGCCGTCAACACGGGGATCCGTGAGGCCACCGGCATCTACTACAAGGTATGCGACAGCGACGACTGGCTGGACTATGATTCTTTCATTAGCGTTCTTCAGGCGCTCAGGGAAGTGATCGCGGGACCGCGCACGCTTGACACCATGATCTGCAACTACGTCTATGACAAGGTCGGCGTCAAAAGAAAGAGGATGATGAGATACGTGGGATGCTTCCCCGAGAACCGCATCTTCACCTGGGACGAGATGGAGAAGAAACTCAACTCGCACAGGTACGTCCTGATGCACAGCCTGATCTACAGGACGAATCTTCTCCGGGAGTGCGGTCTTGAGCTTCCGGAGCACACATTTTATGTCGATAACCTCGTGGCGTTCACTCCGATGTCCTACGTCAAGACCCTCTATTACCTGAACGTCCCGCTCTATCGCTACTACATCGGCAGGGACGACCAGTCGGTCAACGAGAAGGTCATGATCGGGAGGATCGACCAGCAGCTGAAGGTCACAAAACTCATGATCGACAGCTACAGGCCGGATCTCGCGAGGAACTGGAACCAGTCGGAATTCATGGTCCACTATCTCAGCATCATCATGACGGTCTCCTCAGTGCTGCTTCTCCGGATCAACACGGAGGAATCCCTCGAGAAGAAGAAAGAGCTGTGGGACTACCTGAAGAAGAAGGATCTTATCCTGTACCTGAGAATCAGGAGGAGCTTCATCGGGAGAATTATGAATATTCCCGGAAAGGCGGGCAGGGATGTCGCCATTCAGGGATACAAGCTCACACAGAAGTTCTACGGTTTCAACTGAAAAGCCGGACCGGCAGCGGGGACTTACCCCGTGATGACCCGGAGCGAGCCCGGGAGGATTTCCGCAGAGAGCGCCGCGCCGATCCCGCCTGATTCACCGTCGAGGTGGATCGGGCTTTTTTTTGAGGCGATGATCCTGACGGAGCGGCAGCGAAGTATATGGGAGCCGGGTATCCTGGCGTTCACCCCGGACCTCGTGAGTGAGGTGAGCGATGCGAGCGCAAAGCGGGATACGCCGCTTAAAACCATGACGTCGAGGATCCCGTCGGAGGGGGAGGCGTCCGGGGCCAGCCGACAGCCTGCGCTCTCGTACTTCTGGTTCATCACGGACACAAACCACGTGTTCGGAAATGTAAACTGCCGCTCCCCGTCCATCCTGATCTTTACCGTGAAAGGATCGTAGAGAAGGCTCTGCTTCGCCGCGATGACCGGGTAGGCGGCGCTGCCGGCGCCGATTGCCCCGAGATGGGACCTGACCGACGAAGTAAGAATTTCGCGGCTGACGGAGGCGTTGAAGCCGATGCCCGAGCTGACGGCAAAGAGGGACTCGTTTCCGTCGGATTCCGCGCGGCCGACGTCCATTTTCAGAATGCGCTTAGGGGAGATGATCGCCGAGAGAGCCTTCTCCGTGTTCCGCGGGATCCGCATGCCGCGGGCAAAGTCCGCGGACGTCCCGCAGGGAATGTGGCCGAGGGTCACGCCGGAACAGCAGGCGAGGCCGTTTACGACCTCATGGACGGTCCCGTCTCCTCCGACGGCCGCGATCACGGCCCCGGGATCTTCCGCGGCAATGTCGGCCGCGATCCTGCGGGCATGGCCCGGATACCTGGACTCGTAGAGGCGGAAGGGAATCGACCGCTGGCGCATGACCCGCCTGATGACGGGAAGGGGACGGCTGCCGTCAGACGCACGGCAGTTAGGATTTACAATAAAATAGATCATTTTTTAACTCCGGTTTCATTCCTCGGGCTCGCGACCGGGGAGATAGATGTGAACGCGCATGATCCGGTTCTTCCTGACGGCTTCGACAACGAGCTTCGTGCCGTCTTCGAGATCGACGTACTCGCCGACCTTGGGCAGCTCGTCGTCGGAGTGCTCGATGACAAATCCGCCGATCGTGTCGTAGTCGTCGGACATAAGGTTCAGCCCAAGCGTCTTGTTGACGTCGTCGATGTCGGTGGAGCCGAGGCAGGAGTACTCGCGGCCTTCTGAGATCTCCGTGATCTCCTCGATGTCGCGGCCCTTGTACTCG
>CACYEN010000106.1 GCA_902773435.1 uncultured Lachnospiraceae bacterium
AGACAGCTCCTCCCGAAGAGATGGAGACAGCTGCTCCCGAAGAGGCGGAGACAGCTGCTCCCGAAGAGGCGGAGACAGTTCCTCCCGAAGAGGCGGAGACAGCTGCTCCCGAAGAGACGGAGACAGCTGCTCCCGAAGAGGAGGAGACAGTTCCTCCCGAAGAGGAGGAGACAGTTCCTCCCGAAGAGACGGAGACAGCTCCTTCCGCGGACGCGGATGCAGTTACTCTCGGAGAGACGGAGACAGCTCCTCCCGCAGAGGCGGAGGCAGCCGTCCCGGCGGCGGACATTTCCCCGGTGAAGAGAGCGCCCGTCATCTTCTACAGCCCTGAGGACCCGGAGTACGGCTTCCTGTCCGGTCGGGCCCCGTTGGGCTTCTCCTATCTCGGGGCGGAGTACGAGTCCCCGGAGGACTACGCCGAGAAGCGGCGGAGAGCCGTATTCCACGGAAGACCGCTCAATGAACTCCTGTGGTCGGGGATCCGGCCCCAGATTCTGTACAGGGGAACGCTCGAGAAGTTCCGCCAGAACCCGGAGGCCGCCGGACGGCTTCTTGAGACCGGGATCGCCGCCATCGTCTGGAGGGAGGACTCCCACGTGATGTCCGCCGCGGGAAAGGGAATGAGAAGACAGGCGGAAGAGGAAGCCCAGATGCTGATGAAAGTGAGGAGGGAACTCCGCGCGCGGATCCTCTCGGGGAGAAATCCGGAGTTCAGGGAATACAGCCTCGACGAGCCGCTCATGGTCTGGGACATGAAATTCTGCGATCTCGCGAGAATTCCGGGGGCGAGGGAGATCATCCTGCCGTTCGTGAAGCTCATGACTTACTATCAGCCCGGAAAAATCAGGGACGCGGAGGACTTCATCGAGAAAGCGCCCTCGATCAGGTCGTTCGACGCCGCCATGTCGAGAAGGAGCGGCGGCCCGCTGCCGGAGTGGCGCGAGATGCTCCAGTCGCTTCGGGACGCCGAGTATTACGGACTGATCTGACGGAGAACTTCCGGGCGGGACGGCGCGTGAGCAGGTCTTTTGGCGCGCATTTTCCGGAATCTGTCTGCAAATTGACCGAATTTTATGCCTTCGTAATGAAAACTTAATATTTTGTGCGCAATTTACGGCTCCAAAAACTTGACATAATAATTTGCTTATTTATAATAAATACAGTATGTTGTTATGTGTTTTGGGGAAAACACAAAATCTTGAAGGCTGGGGTTTATGCTGATAGACAGAAAGGTTGAGCGCTACGCGATGGCGGTCGCCTCGTATGTCCCGGCCCCCTTCAAAAGCCGCGCCGAGAAGGACGTATCGGATATGATCTACGATATGATCAACGACTACGCGGACGGGAAGGAGCCGGACATTCTGGACGCGAGAGAGGTTATCAGTTCTCTCGGTTCACCTGAGGATATCGCGCTCAGATGGATGACAACCTATAAGGACAGAAGCCGTGAACGGGGGGAGATGAAAGAGTTGACGGTTTTCGGCTTCAAGGTTCCTGAGCTTCAGTTTCTGACAGGGGAGAAGACGAGGAGGTATCTCGCGTCACTCATGAACGTGTTCACGATGCTGTCGATCGTGCTGATTCTCTTCGGAGTACTCGGACTTGGGACGCACGTGATCCGGACGATGCTTCCGGTCTTTACCGGATGTGTTCTCGCACTTCTCTCGCTGACAGGGCGCGGGGTCCTGATCCGGCAGTACTGAGGATGAGGGTGTCTTCTGCATCCGCGGATACCCGGTTTCCCGGGCTCCGGCGGGGAGACGGCGGCGGACGGAAAAAGTGAATATCAGGAGACGGAACCCCCAGGGGAGACGGTCCTCCTTCGCATAGAAAAGGCGGCTCTTCTGTCCGGTCAGCCGGGCAGGGGAGCTGCCTTTTTGTGCGCGCGGCAGGGCAGACACTTTATTGACTGACAGCATGCGGAATGATAAAATTATTCTGTTAATGATTGGGATCAACCTTGTTTCCGGGCGGTTTTTTCCGGGACCGGCAGAGGGACGCCGGAAGACCGCCGGAGGCATGTGATATCCGCAGATCGTTCCAGAAGGAGGATATTATGAGGAAGACATGGAGAAAAGCAGCTGCAACACTTCTGACAGCGGGTCTGGTGCTCGGCCTTGCGGCGGTGCCCGCGGCGGCGGATGCCGGGGCTGAGGGAACACCGCTCAACATCTGTATCATCACCTCGAGCGGTGTTGACGACGGGTCGTTCAACCAGGACTGCTACAACGGAATCCTGACATTCCTGGAGACTCATCCGGACTGCTCCGTCACGGACATCAAGGAGTCTGACCTCGCCCAGCTCGTTCCGACGGTCGAGAAGTCCGTCGGCGATTACGACGTGTTCGTCCTGCCGGGCTTCAACTTCGCGGGCATCGGCGATATCGTCAAGAACAATCCCGACAAGTATTTCATCGTCGTCGACTCCACGATCCAGGACAGCGAAGGTAATCCGGTCTCTCAGGACAACGTCTACACGATGACGTTCAAGGAAGAGGAATCCGGCTTCTTCGCGGGTCTCGCGGCGGCTCTCTCGACGACGTCGAACAAGGTGGCGGTCGTCAACGGCATCGCTTTCCCGTCGAACGTCAACTATGAGTATGGCTTCATGAGCGGCGTCAACTACGCCAACGCGAAGTACGGCACAACAGCCGAGATCGTTGAGCTTCCGTCCTACGCGGGCACGGACCTCGCCGGAAACAACGTCGGCGGCAACTATGTCGGCGACTTCGCGGATGAGGCGACGGGCAAGGTCGTCGGCGAGACGCTGATCGGCCAGGGCGTCGACGTCATCTTCGTCGCGGCAGGCTCTTCGGGCAACGGCGTGTTCACGGCTGCCAAGGAGGCGAACGGCGTCTACATCATCGGCTGCGACGTCGACCAGTATGACGACGGCGTAAACGGCGACAGCAACATCATCCTTACATCCGGACTCAAGGGCATGCACGGCAACGTCACGAAGCAGCTCGAGAACATCTACGACGGCACGTTCTCGGGCGAAGACGCGCTCCTCGGCTGCGACACCGACTCGACGGGATATGTCTCCGCCGAAGGCCGCCAGCAGCTCTCCGAGGATGCCCTCGCGAAGATGGCTGAGTGCTATGAGCTTCTGAACGCCGGAACGATCGTCCCGGCTTCCGGCAGCAACGGATATACACCGACGGATTTCCCGGGCCTCGCGTAATCCCCGCGGAACTGTGATTTTCTGTCTCCCCGGCCCCACAAGGGGGCGGGGAGGCTTTCTTTTCTGGAACTGAGACGCAGGCAGGTCCCGCGCGGGGCCGCGCGGCGCGTAAGAAAGCGCTTTTCGCGGCGGGCAGCGGTGATCTTCCGAAACATGGAGTGAAGGTGACCTTATGGAAGACTATATTGTCGAGATGCGCCACATCACGAAGCGGTTTCCGGGCATCGTCGCGAACGACGACGTGTCCATCGGAATCAGGAGGGGTGAGGTGTACGCGCTTCTCGGGGAGAACGGCGCCGGGAAATCCACGCTGATGAGCATGCTTTTCGGCATGTATGAACCCGATCGCGGAGAGATCCTGATCGACGGGAAGAAAGTCGTGTTCCATTCCTCGAATGACGCGACCGCCCACAACATAGGAATGGTACACCAGCATTTCAAACTTGTGGACAACTACACTATCGCCGAGAACATCGTGCTCGGATCGGAGCCGATGACGAAAATGTTCGGCTTTCTGCCTTCGGTCGACATGAAGAAGGCGAACCGTGAGATCGCGGAGCTCTCAAAGACCTACGGTCTCGAGGTGAATCCGACGGACCGGATCGAGGACGTCCCGGTATCGGTCAGACAGCGCGTCGAGATCCTGAAGATGCTCTACAGGAAAGCCGATATCATGATCTTTGACGAGCCGACCGCGGTGCTCACGCCGCAGGAGATCGAATTCCTGCTCCAGATCATCGACGGGCTGAGGAAGGCGGGCAAGACGATCATCCTGATCACCCACAAGATCGAGGAGATCAAGAAGATCGCTGACCGGTGCGCGATCCTCTACAGGGGCCGGCTGGTTGACGTCCTCGACGTCAGGACGACTTCGGTCCAGGATATGGCCAATATGATGGTCGGCAGGGCGGTGGATTTCAATCCCCACAAGAGCGAGCCCGACTACAGGGGAACCGTGCTCAAAGTGGATCATATGACCGTGAAGAACGAGAACCACTTCGAGGTCGTGAAGGACGTCTCGTTCGAAGTGAGAAGCGGGGAGATCTTCGCGATCGCCGGCGTCTCCGGAAACGGCCAGACCGAGATCGCGGACGCGATCACCGGCATGCTGAAGATTGACTCCGGCACGGTCACACTCGGCGGCCGGGACATCACGCATCTGACAATCCGCGAGAGGGCGGTTGAAGGCGTCTCCTACATCCCGGAGGACCGGCACGGGACCGGGGTCGTCATGGATTTCACTCTCCGCGACAATCTTGCTCTCAGGCAGTACTACAGGGATCCGTTCTCCAGGCACGGGATCCTGAACTTCGACAAGTTCCAGAGCTACTCGGAGACGCTGATCGATCGCTATGACATAAGGAGCGGCCAGGGTCCGAAGACGATCATCAGGTCCATGTCCGGCGGAAACCAGCAGAAGGCGATCATCGGAAGGGAGATCGAGGAACACTCCAAGCTGATCATCTTCGTGCAGCCGACCCGCGGGCTCGACATCGGGGCGATCGAGAAAGTTCACCGCCAGATCCTCGACGAGCGCGACCGGGGAGCCGCGATCCTGCTGATTTCCCTTGAACTCGACGAGGTGATGGAGCTCGCCGACACGATCGGCGTCATCTACAACGGCCAGCTTCTAAAGATTGCTCCGGCCAGCACCATGACGTCGCACGACGTCGGAAGATATATGATGGGGGTGAAGGAGGCGTGAATACAAAGAAGAAAGGCCGCTGGCTGGCGAATCTTCTCAACAGCGAGAAATATTCGTCTTTCACGGTATCGGTTCTCGCGATTATTCTGACACTCATAACCGCGAGCGTGCTGCTCCTCCTGATGGGAAAGAACCCGCTCGTCGCGTTCCGCAGTTTCCTTCAGGGATGCGGCTTTCTGCCAAAGGCGAATTACGGCGGCGGAAGCGGCATGCTGTCGGATCTCACGGACTTCCTGAACTACCTGGCCCCGATGCTTCTCGCCGCGCTCGCGTTTATCGTGGGCTTCAAGGCCGGTCTCTTCAACATCGGTATTGCCGGCCAGATGCTGCTGTCGGGTTTTGTCGCGACGATCGTCATCGGCTACAACAAGAATCTTCCGGCCGGGGTCGCGAAGCCGCTGGTCCTCATCATCGGCATCGTCGTCGGAGGACTCGCAGGGGCGCTGATCGGGTTCCTGAAGTACAAGTTCAATATTCACGAAGTCGTCTCGACGATCATGGTGAACTACATCATCAGCTATCTGACGGGCTTCTTCATCAATAACAAGTTCGTCGACATGCTGACCCGGACGAGCCGCGTGTGCGCTCCCGCGGCCAGGCTCACGCTGACGAACATCCAGATCGGCGGCGTGAACTGCAAGATCCCGTTCGGAATCCTGATCGCCATCATCATGGCGATCGTCGTGCAGTTCATCTTCGACAGGACCGCCTTCGGTTTCGAGCTGAAGGCAGTCGGACAGAACAAGAACTGCGCGAAATACATCGGCGTCAGTGTCGGAAAGAGCCTCGTGGCCTCCATGGCATTCTCCGGAATCCTGGCGGGTCTCGCCGGCGTGACGTACTATCTCGGTTACACGAACACGATCATCCCGAAGACGCTGGTCGGCATGGGCTATGACTCGATCGCCGTCGCGCTGCTCGGCAACTCCTCGCCGGTCGGTTCCATTTTCGCCGCCATCGTCGTCACGGTCTTCCAGCAGGGCGCGAACTACATGAGCTCCGCGGTCGGCGTCGCGAAAGAGATCGCCTCCCTGATCACGGGTATCCTGCTTCTCTACGCCTCCTGCGGCGGCTACATGAAGGGACTCGCCCGAGGTGTCATCCAGAAGGATCTCGACCGGGAGGCTGAGGCGAAGCGCGCGGCGTCCCACAAAGAGGATGCCGGACAGGGAAAGGAGGGAGAGCGATGACCAAGGTATTCACAGACGGTCTTTCTTTCGCGATTCCGCTGCTGATCATGGCAGTCGGCGCGATCTACTCCGAGAAGAGCGGCGTGACCAACCTCGCGATCGAGGGCTTCCAGGGCTTCGGCGCTTTCATCGGAGCGCTCATCGCGGTCCTGCTCATGCCGGTGCTCGGAAACGGATCCCAGGCGGTCATCTACATAGCGATGCTGGCGGCAGCTGTCGGGGGCGGTCTCTACGCCTGCATTCACGCGCTGCTCTGCATCAACTTCAAGGCGAACCAGGTCATCAGCGGCGTCGTCGTCAACATCCTGGGTCTCGCGCTCACGACCTTCTTCACGAGCGCCGCGAATACCGCAATCAACGGCACGGCGTCGAACAAGTTCGTGCTCGGCGTGTCGACGAGATTCACGGTTCCGGGTCTCTCGCGGATACCCTGGGTCGGAGGTCTCTTCCAGAACATGTATCCGTTCGAGATCATCATTATCGTCCTCGTGGTCTTCTTCTGGTACCTGATGTACAGGACCCGCTTCGGCATGCATCTCCGGGCGTGCGGGGAGAATCCCCAGGCGCTCGACACGGCGGGCGGCAAGGTAGAGCTGACCCGCTGGATCGCGGTCATCATCTCCGGTGCGCTCTCCGGCATCGGAGGCATCTGCTTCGCCTATTCGATCCTCTCGCAGTATTCCCCGAGCATCTACATGGGTTACGGGTATCTCGCGATCGCCGCGATGATTTTCGGAAACTGGAATATCGGGACGACCGCCCTCGTGTGCCTGATCTTCGGGTTTGCGAAGTCGGGCGGACAGCAGCTCTGCATCGCCGCGGGCCTTCCTAGCAACTATTCCGACCTGTTCCTGATGCTCCCGTATATCCTCACGATGCTCCTCCTGATCTTCTTCTCCAAGAAGAACCATCCGCCGAAGGCGGCAGGCGAGGCCTGGGACAAGGGCAGGAGATAACATTCCGATTACAGTAAAGGAGGCACCCTACGATGGGATTTTTTAAGGAAGAGGACCTGAAGAAAGGGAGCGTAAGGCTCGGGGACGACGGCTGCTCGGTCGTCATTCTCGATCAGACAAAGCTTCCGATGCATCAGGAGTACCTGACGCTGCGGACAAAAGAGGAGTTCTACGACGCGATCAAGATACTCGCGGTGAGAGGCGCGCCCGCGATCGGCATCTGCGCCGGCTATGCCATGTACGTGCTCTCGCTCTCCAGGCGGGACCTCCCGTACCGCGAATTCGCGGCCGGGATGAAGGCCGACGGAGAGTATATCAATTCATCCAGGCCGACGGCCGTCAACCTGAGCTGGGCGATCAGGAGGCAGAGCGCTGTGATCGACGCGGGAGAGGGAAAGACGGTGCCGGAGGTCATTGAGCTTCTCGGGAAGGAAGCCGTGGCGATCCACAGGGAAGACATCGAGATGTGCGGGCGGATCTCAGAGAACGGCCTCAGTCTCGTGAAGCCGGGCGACGGCATTCTCACGCACTGCAACGCGGGACCCATGGCGACGTCGAAGTACGGGACGGCGATCGGTCCGATGCTGCTAGGCAAGGAGCGGGGCATCGAGTTCAAGGTCTTCGCGGACGAGACGAGGCCGCTTCTACAGGGCGCCCGCCTCACGTCCTATGAGCTCGAGCGCGCCGGCGTCGACGTGACCCTCATCTGCGACAACATGGCGTCGATGGTCATGAAGAACGGCTGGGTCCAGGCCTGCTTCGTGGGCTGCGACCGCATCGCCGCGAACGGCGATACCGCGAACAAGATCGGGACGTCGGGCGTCGCGATTCTCGCGAAACACTACGGGATCCCGTTCTACACGCTCGGGCCGACGTCCACGATCGACATGAACTGTCCGACAGGGGACGACATAAAGATTGAGCTCCGCGACCCGGAGGAGATCAAGAACCTGTGGTACAGCGAGCCGATGGCCCTTCCCGAGACGAAGTGCTTCAACCCCTCGTTCGACGTGACGGACCACAGCCTGATCACGGCGATCGTTACGGACAAGGGCATCGTCCGGCCGCCGTTTGATGTGAACCTGAAGAAGCTGTTCGGCTGAGAAATCCTCATCCGAGAACCTGGAATAAGTGTCGGCAGCTAATGTATATTGAGGAGGAATCTGCACTATGCCTACTAATTTTTCACCGTCTGCCTGTATTGAACTGAAGCCGGGGACGCATTTCGCGAAATGTGTCCTCATGCCGGGCGACCCGCTCCGCGCGAAGTACATCGCGGAGCACTATCTCGAAAACCCCGTTCTCGTCAACGACGTGCGGAACATGCTCGCCTACACCGGCACCTACGAGGGGAAGGAAGTCTCCGTCATGGGATCGGGAATGGGCGTCCCCTCGATCGGGCTCTACGTTCACGAGCTCTTTGATTTCTTCGGCGTCGAGGGCGTGATCCGCGTGGGAAGCGCGGGCGCTCTCGGCGATGACGTCCACGTGAGGGACGTCGTGATCGCGATGACGGCATCCACGAACTGCAGCTTCTACGACGCGTTCGGCCTTCCGGGAATGATTGCCCCGACCGCCGACTACGAGATGCTGAAGCACGCGGTCGACGCCGCGGAGGAGATGGGAGTGAAGGCTGACGTCGGCTCTGTCTATACGTCGGATTTCTTCTATCATCCGGACAAGAGTGTCAACCAGAAGGCCAGGGATCTCGGGATCCTCGCCGTCGAGATGGAGACGGCGGGACTCTACGTACAGGCGATGGCCCACCACAAGAGGGCGCTCTCGATCCTGACGATCTCCGACCACATCTTCACCGGGGAGGCGCTCTCGGCGATCGAGCGGCAGGACAGCTTCCACGAGATGATGGAGATCGCGCTCAAGGCGGCGGTGAGGACGGAGTTCTGAACCCGGTGATCCGCCTGTTTCACGCATCCTGGGGCCGGCCTTCCGCGGCCGCGTCCCCTTCCGCGGTTTCTTAAAGAAGGCTAAATTTATAATAAAATCAACGGACGGCTTCTTGTAAAAGGAAGCCGTTCGTATTATTATACACGAAGATATGGATTGAAAAGTTTGCTGCCGCCGCCTGTCCGACCGGGAGAGAGGCGCGGGAGATACGGATTGATTTCCGAAGATATGGAGCTGTACATGAAAGACTTCTTTGAGAACGGCAGACGCAGGATGCGCGAATTTATGACAGGGCGGTATGGGACGGATGAATTTTCGAGATTTCTTCTCATAGCGGCGCTGGTGCTGCTCTTCCTGTCCCTGTTTTCGCGTCTGGGAATCCTCTACTATGTCGCGCTCGCGTGCCTGATCTACACCTTCTACAGGACCCTCTCCAGGAATTACGGGAAGAGGCGCGCGGAGAACGAGTCCTTCCTCCGCAGGACCTCCGGGATCAGGAAGAAGCTGCGCGTCCAGAAGAGGCGGTTCGACGAGCGCAAGGAGTACAGGTATTTCAAGTGCCCGAGCTGCGGACAGGATGTGAGGGTGCCGAGAGGGAAGGGGCATATCAGGATCACATGCCCGAAGTGCAGGACCCAGTTTGACCGGAATGTGTGACGATGTGTTTGACGCCGGCGGGCGGCGGGAGAGCGCGGCCTGAGACGGGAGACGGGAGAGAATCTTGTTCGGATATGTCACGACGAATCAGGATGAACTGAAGATCAGGGAGTTCCGGCGATACCGCAGCTTCTACTGCGGGCTGTGCGATTCGCTGAGAAGAAGATGCGGGTTCCGCGGGCAGCTGATCCTGCCCTACGACATGGCATTTCTGGATATTCTGCTGAACGCCCTCTACGAGGAGCCGCTGGAGGAGAAGAAGGTGTTCTGCGTCACGCATCCGCTGACGAGGCAGACCGCGCTCGAGAACCCCATCACATCCTACTGCGCGGACATGGGACTGCTCCTCGCCTACTACAAGCTTCGCGACGACGTTGAGGACGAGCGGAGCGTGAGGTCCCGGGCCGGGGAGGGACTCCTCCGCCGAAACGCTGACAAGTGCGCCGCGCGATGGCCGGACAAGGCGGCCGTGATCTCCGGGGAGACGCGCCTTCTTGAGGAGTATGAGAAGAAGGGGGAGTACGACCTCGACGTGTCGGCGGGCTTTACCGGGAAGATGCTCGGCGAGCTCTTCGTCTACAGGAACGACATGTGGGCGGATATCCTGAGGCGGATGGGCTTCTATCTCGGAAAGTTCGTCTATCTCATGGACGCGGCCGAAGACCTTGAGAAGGACAGGAAGGCGGGGCGCTACAACCCGTGGGCCGGATATGAACAGAGGCCTGATTTTGACGCTCTCGTGGAGAACACGCTCACGATGATGATGGCTGAGTGCGCGAAGGAGTTCGAGAAACTCCCGATCGTCCAGGATGTGGATATTCTGAGAAACGTCATCTATTCCGGAGTCTGGGTAAAGTACCGCGAGATGCGGAAGAAGCGCGAAGGTATAGAGAAGGAGTCATAAATGATAGCGGATCCTTTCAGTGTACTCGGAGTCAGCGAGGATGTCTCCGACGCGGATCTGAAAAAAGCATACAGGAATCTCAGCAAGAAATGGCATCCCGACGCGAATCCGGACAACCCGAAGGAGGCGGAGAAGAAGTTCCAGGAGATCACCGAAGCCTACCGCCAGATCGTCGACGCGAGAGCCCACGGCACCAGCCCGTACGGACGGGCGCAGAGCGGACCGTCAGGCTCCTCTTCCTACGGCGGAAGCGGGTACGCGGACTACGGCGGAATGGGCGGATTCGGATTTGAGGACTTCTTCAATCAGTGGGCGCAGTATTCCGACGCGAGAAGGCAGCAGGAGGAGTCGAATGAGATGACTGCCGCCAGGAACTACATCAACGCCGGGTACTACAGGGAGGCTATGAACGCGCTGGGACAGGTTCCCGAGGGAGCCCGGGGCGCGAGGTGGTTCTACTACGCGGGGGTGTCCAGCCAGGGACTCGGGAACAACGTCGACGCGTTGAACTACGCCAAGCGGGCGGCGGATATGGAGCCGGACAACGCGGATTACGCCTCTTTCCTGAGGAGGCTCCAGAACGGCGGGTCCTGGTACCAGGACCGGGGGCAGTCGTACGGGCAGAACCTCACCTCGGACGCGACGACGAGGTGGTGCCTGTCGATCTGCGCGATCAACCTGCTCTGCAACTGCTGCTGCGGAGGTCGGTTCTTCTATTTCTGATCAGTACGGGACAAAGACACAGTGACCGCGTGAGCGGCCATTCCTCAATGATGATAAAAGGAAAAAGACACGGTCGGGGCCGCTTCGGCGGCGGAGACCGTGTCTTTTTTGAGGAGTTTGTCTTCGGTGAACCGCGGGGCTCTTCGCCGTTCAGTTAAAGAGGAAGCGGTCGATAATTTCGACGATCCCGGCGTGGTCGCAGTCGCGCTCCGTGATGTAGTCGGCGGCGGCCTTGACTGCCGGCGTGGCGTTGGCCATCGCGCAGCCCACCGCGGCTTCGACGATCATCGGGATGTCGTTCTCGGAGTCGCCCGCCGCGATTGTGTTCTCCATCGGGATGCCGAGAAGGTCCGCGAGAATTCTGACCGAGGCTCCCTTGGAGATTCCCTCGCGGACGAATTCGAGATAGTTGTCGCTCGAGAAGAACGAGGAGACGCGGCCCTCCGCCCAGGCGGAGATGCTGTCCCGGAATTTTCTCAGGCGGTCGGGACCTTCGAAGTCGATCATCAGCACTTTGACCGGCAGCTCGGTGAGGGACTCCGGGATGTCCGGATCCACCTTCATCGGCACGTGCGTCTTCTTCGAATAGTAGCGGATTTCCTCGTTGTCGACGGCGGAGATGACGTACTCGCTGTCGTAGGTCTGGGCGTGGAGGCCCGCCTCGCGCGCCTTCTCCAGGATGTACCCGACTTCCTCCAGGGAGAGCGGCTTCGAGTAGATCGGCTTCTTCGCGTAAGAATCCCAGATCAGCCCGCCGTTGTAGCAGATCGCGTAGCAGCCCTCCGCCGTGAGGCCGAGCTGGTCGATGTAGACCAGAGCGCCGGGGACCGGCCTGCCGGTTGAGATGACGATCTTGTGCCCGGCAGCCACGGCCCGCCCGATCGCGTCCCTGACTTCAGGGAGAATCTCCTTCTTTGAGTTGAGGAGCGTATCATCTATGTCAAGAAACAGGATTTTGGGACCTTCCATTTCATTCACCTCACAGAACACGAAATATATTACGGATTCCGTTTCAGTATACCCGATCCTGTATAAAAACGGAACAATTTAGTGAAAATGTATCCCTTGCGGAAAAAAGAGGGTTACATTTTAAAAAAACAGCGATATACTTTGTCATTATGACAAGATGCGGGACCTGTCGGGTCGACCGTGAAGTTATGTGATATTCAGTATCATACCAGGGGGTAAACAGATGGCGAACAAGCTTACGCATGCAGCTCAGAGACTTGCATTTGAACTCGTGCTGGACACAGTCGGGAAGAAGGCGGTCAAGAACCGCGAGGAGGGATATGTTGAGGTCATCAACGCGATCCAGAAGCTCCTCGGAAATGCGTGGAAGGACACGGCTTATGACAAGCTCCGCGTCGCTTTCAGCAAGGACGGGAAGTGGACCCGCTATTTCAACAACCTTCTCGACCACGTTGATACGGAATTCCTGAAGGGCCTCTTCATGTCCATCGGGTTCGAGGGCGCCTTTACGGGGTTCAGGGAGACGAGAAAGAATGCGGAGAAGTACGGCTGTGGCATTCCGTGGATCATCCTCTTTGACCCGACGTCCGCGTGCAACCTTCACTGCAAGGGCTGCTGGGCTTCCGAGTACAGCCGCGCGCTGAACCTGAGCTACGAGGATATGGACAAGCTCGTCACCGAGGGCAAGGAGCTCGGGATCCACGAGTACATCATGACCGGCGGTGAGCCGATGGTGAGAAAGAAGGATATCATCCGTCTCGCCGAGAAGCACTACGACTGCGGCTTCATGCTGTTCACGAACGGCACACTCGTCGACCAGCAGTTCTGCGACGACATGAGAAGATGCAAGAACATCATTCTCGCCATGTCGATCGAAGGATTTGAGGGAGCGACGGACGACCGCCGAGGCGAAGGCGTGTTCCAGAAGGTCATGGACGCGATGGATCTTCTCAGGAAGAACGGCCTTGTCTACGGCACGTCGATCTGCTACACGAGCCAGAACTACAAGGCGGTCACGTCCGATGAGTTCTACGATTTCCTGATCGACAAGGGCGTCGCCTTCTCCTGGTACTTCCACTTCATGCCGGTCGGCATGGACGCGACGATGGATCTCGTCCCGACGCCGGAGCAGAGAGAGTACATGTACCACAGGATCCGCGAAGTCCGCGACTGGGAAGGCGGAAAGCCGATCTTCCTCATGGACTTCCAGAACGACGGCGAGTACGTCAGCGGATGCATCGCGGGCGGCAAGTACTACTGCCACATCAACCCGAACGGCGACGTGGAGCCCTGCGTGTTCATCCACTATTCGAACGCGAACATCCACGAGAAGAGCCTGCTTGAATGCCTGCAGCAGCCGCTGTTCAGACAGTACCAGGCGAACCAGCCGTTTAACAAAAACCTCCTGCAGCCGTGCCCGATGCTCGAGAATCCGGAGAGGCTCAAGCAGATGGTCAATGCGGCCGGTGCCCACAGCACGGATATGACGGAGCCGGAGACGGTCGAACATCTCTGCGGAAAATGCTCGCATTACGCCGAGGAGTGGGGCTCATACGCCGACAGGCTCTGGAAGGGCACTCACCCGAATTACGTCAAGGAAACGCCGGCTGAACAGTGACGCCGGGGAGACCGGAGACTTTAAAAGAAAAGTGATAACAGCGCCGCGGAATCAGTATAGATTTCGCGGCGTAATAATTTTGTTAAATATTTGTAACATATTGACATGCGGGATTCCCCTCTTTAAAATAGGAACGTAAATAAATCTTTCCGAATCTTCCTGAAAGAAGGTAGAATATGAAAACGAAAACCGCACGCGCAGTCCTTTCAGTGACAATTGTCTCTATTTTCGCGGCCGGAGTTCTGTCGGGATGCACCTTCAGGAACCCGTTCGAGACCGCGGCACCGGAGACGCTTCAGGATTCGGCACCCCTCGAGGTGATCTCCGAGGCGATGGAGGAGGCGGAATCCGTGATGTCGGAGGCGGAGAGCAGGATCGAGGAGGTCGCTGCCGCAACCCCGACGCCGACGCCGATTCCCGCTGTTGCGCCGATTGCGATCACGGCGGCCCCGACGCCGACGCCGGACCCGAACGCGAATCTCATTGTGCTGGGGGAGGAGTCGGACGCGGAGACGACATTCAGGGTGAGACTTGAGAACGGAACCGGCCAGGACATCACCTATCTCGGAGTCAGGGTGAGAAGCGACGGGCGCGATACCGCGGAACACCTGAGCGAGGAGAATCCGCTTAAGCCCAATGAGCGCGCCCAGCTCTACTACGACGCGTCCTACGCGCTGAGGGAGGCAGAGCAGTACGGGGATATTCCCGAGTACCAGCTCCGTTTTGTGACCGCCGACGGCGAGTACTACACGGTCCACGAGTTCCCGTTCGGGGATGCGGAGGAAGCTTCCATCCGGACCGGGAAGAATTACGCCTACATCGTCTACAAGAACGCGGCGGGCCAGGAAGTCAGCACTGAGGCGAATGAAAAGATGTTGAACGGCATCGAGGACGATGAGGAAGATACCACGGAAGATACCGGGGAGCAGAGCGCCGGGGGCACGGATGAAGGCGAAGGCACCGGCGGCAGCGAAGGCACCGGCGGCAGCGAGGAAACCGGCGGCAGCGAGGAAACCGGCGGCAGCGAGGGCACCGGCGGCAGCGAAGGCACCGGAGGAAATGAGGGCACCGGCGGCGACGAAGGTACCGGTGACGAAGGCACCGGCGGCGACGAAGAGACCGGCGGCGACGAGGAGGAGGATTACACCGGGGACATCGTATACGGCGAGGACAACGAGGTGGATCCCTCTGAAGAAGGAGATTACGAGTACGAGGCCGACGGAGAGGTCGTAGGCTGAGGAAGACAGAGACAGGAGTTCCGGCGGTGAGAAGATTGATCACCGCCGGTTTTTGGAGGTATTTGTATGGGAAATATCAAGATGCCGGACAAGAAGCCGATTATATCGTACCTGGTCCTGGTCGTGGTGGTGATGCTGATCCTGAACGCGTTTATTCTGCCGGCGTTCCTGCAGCGAAACATAAAGAACGTCGACTACAGCACGTTCCTCAACATGGTGTCGACCTCGTCGGTTGAGGAGGTCGAGCTGGGGACCGACTACATTATCTTCACGGACAAAAATGACCCGCCCGAATATTTCAGGACAGCCATTTTCGAGGATCCCCAGCTCGTGGAGAGACTTGAGAAGGCGGGATGCAAGTTCGGCAAAGTCGTGCAGAGGGCGAATCCGATCCTGTCCTTCATCCTGAGCTGGGTGCTGCCGCTGTGCCTGTTCTACGCGATCGGCGTCTTCCTCTCGAGGAGGATGATGGCGGGAATCGGGGGCGGAGCCGACGGGCCGATGATGTCGTTCGGAAAGAGCGGCGCCAAGAAGTACGTGCCGTCCACCACCAGCATCAAATTCAGCGACGTCGCAGGCGAGGAGGAAGCCAAACAGCTCCTCCAGGAACTTGTGCTCTACCTGCACGACCCCAAGAAGTACGCGGATATCGGAGCGTCGTGCCCGAAGGGCGCCCTTCTTGTCGGCCCTCCCGGAACCGGCAAGACCCTGCTCGCGAAGGCCGTCGCCGGTGAGGCGGAGGTCCCGTTCTTCTCGATCGCCGGATCCGAATTCGTCGAGATGTTCGTCGGCATGGGCGCGTCCAAGGTCAGGGACCTGTTCAGCCAGGCTGAAAAGAATGCCCCGTGCATCGTCTTCATCGATGAGATCGATACGATCGGCAAGAAGAGGGACGGAGGCTCCCTCACGTCCAACGATGAGAGGGAGCAGACCCTGAACCAGCTGCTCACCGAGATGGACGGATTTGACGGATCCAAGGGCGTCATCATTCTCGCGGCGACGAACCGCCCGGATGTGCTCGACCCTGCGCTTCTTAGGCCGGGCAGGTTCGACAGGCGGATCCCGGTCGAACTCCCCGATCTCCAGGGGCGCATCGATATACTGAAGGTTCACGCGAGGAAGATCAAGGTCGCGGACAACGTCAATTATGAGGTGATCGCGAAGACCGCGGCCGGCGCCTCCGGCGCGGAGCTCGCGAACATCGTCAACGAAGCCGCCCTGAGGGCGGTCCGGATGGGCAGAAAAGTCGTTAACCAGGAGGATCTGCAGGAGAGCATCGAGGTCGTCATCGCGGGCTACCAGAAGAAGACCAGGGTCCTCTCCGAGAAGGAGAAGCTGATCGTCTCCTACCATGAGATCGGCCATGCCCTCGTGGCCGCGAAGCAGACGAATTCGGCCCCGGTGCAGAAGATCACGATCATCCCGAGGACATCCGGAGCCCTGGGCTACACGCTCCAGGTGGATGAGGGCGACAAGTACCTGATGTCCAAAGAGGAGATCCTGAACAAGATCGCGACATTTACCGGCGGGCGCTGCGCGGAGGAGCTGATCTTCGAGTCGATCACGACAGGGGCCGCCAACGATATCGAGCAGGCCACGCGGCTTGCCAGGGCGATGATCACGCAGTACGGCATGGACGATTCGTTCGGGATGGTGGCGCTGTCCACCCAGTCCAACGTCTATCTCGGCGGCGACACCACGCTGGCATGCTCACCCGAGACGGCGAAGCTGATCGATGACACGGTCGTGCGCATCGTGAAGGAGCAGCACGACAAGGCGATGTCGATCCTCAAAGAGAACCTGGCCAGCATGCACGCGCTCGCGAAATACCTCTATGAGCACGAGACGATCACGGGCGAGGAGTTCATGGGGATCCTGGAAAACCCGACAATCTGAGAAAAGGCAGAAGGCGCTGACGGGACGGTGAGACCGGAACAGCGGAAAAAAGAACCCGGAAAGGAGAAGTATCGCTTCTCTTTTCCGGGTTTCGGGTTTGCGGATTATGCGCGCCGGCGGTCATGAATATTTATATGATGTGGCGCGGACGTCAGGCGTACTCGGCTCCGAAGGATTTGATCCGGTTGGCTTTCGCGTTGAGCCGGGGCCCGTGCTTCCTGACGGAGAGCGCCTTGAAAGCGGCGACGCGGGACTGGAAGTCGAGTCTCTTCAGACTGACCATCGCCCCGTTCTTTGTGTTCCTCGTGAGGTAGCTCTTTGAGGAGGGCGTCGTGAGATGCGTGAGGAGCAGCGAGTACTTCAGGGTATTTCCCTTGAGAGAGACCAGCATGTACTCCTTTGACGAGCTGTCGTCGTCCCGCTCCGGAAGGCTCGAGGTCCTCGTGAGGGCGAGCGCCCTCTTCGCGGGGCAGTAATTGATGGATGTCAGGTAGGTCTCGAAGCAGATCGGCCCGCTCGCGCCGTTGTATCTCGTGTTCTCAAACCTGCAGGAGAGGGCGGCCTTCTTTGTCTCGGAGTAGGTGTAGATGTAGAGATTGGTGAAGCCGCAGTCGGCTCCCTTCATGCGCTCGAACAGGATGAGCTCGGGAGTTCCGTCCCTGTTGATGTCAAGGAGAAGGTAGTGCATCTTCGAGGGATCGATGGTGATCCGGTCGTCCTCGTAGGTTGTGGACCTCACCGCGGTGCGGATCGGGTAGCCGACGGACGTCCTCTTGAGAAGGGAAGCGTAGGCCTGTTTGTAGTTGTTCGCGGCGAGCGTCGGCACTGCCGGGAGAAGCGCAGCGGCAAAGACCGCGGCGATGAGGACCGCTCTGATGGAAATCCTGGATTTCATAGGTGCCTCCGGGATGTGGCCTGTCAGCCTGAAAATGACGGCCTGTCACTGATTGGGGTATACACAGATAGAATAACCGAATAAAATAGATTCGTAAAGGTATTTCGAAGGATTTCGAAAGTACGGGGCTGTGCGGAGGGTAATTTATGCAGTACAGGAAAAACAGGAAAGGCGAGCCGGTCTCGATTCTCGGGTACGGCTGCATGCGTTTTACCAAGAAGGGAAACGCGATCGACTATGAGAAAGCCGAGAAGGAAGTGCTCAGGGCGGTTGAACTCGGGGTGACGTATCTCGATACGGCCTACGTCTATCCGGGCAGCGAGGAGTGCGTCGGGAGAATCGTGGAGGAGAACGGGCTCAGGGACAAAGTCACCATCGCCACGAAGATGCCCCAGTATCTCGTGCGGAAAGCGGACGCGTTCGACCGGTACTTCGACGAGGAGCTGAAAAGGCTCCGCACGGATCACATCGATTACTACCTGATGCACATGTTCACGGATTACGCCGAGTGGGAGAAGCTCGACAGGCTCGGAATAAAGGAGTGGGTTTCGGAGAAGAAGGCGTCCGGCGCGATCCGGAATTTCGGTTTTTCATTCCACGGAAATACCGAGATGTTCCTGAAGATTATCGCCGCCTATGACTGGGATTTCTGCCAGATTCAGTACAATTACCTGGACGAACACACCCAGGCTGGCCGCCGCGGGCTCGAGGAGGCCGCCGGGAGGGGAATTCCGGTGATCATCATGGAGCCTCTCCGGGGAGGAAAGCTCGTGAACCTTCTTCCCGAGGCGTGCAGGGAGATGATGCGGGACTACGGGAAGGAGCACCCGTCGAGAGCGTGGACCCCCGCGGAGTGGTCTTTCCGCTGGCTCTGGGACCAGCCCGGCGTCACCTGTGTGCTCTCCGGGATGAATTCCATAGAGATGGTCGAGGAGAACTGCAGGGTCGCCGGAGACGCGCAGGCGGGAGCTTTTGAGGAGGCGGATTATGAGTTCCTCCGCGGGATCGTGGAGGAGATCAACCGGAAGGTCAAAGTCAACTGCACTGGCTGCAGCTACTGCATGCCGTGTCCGCAGGGGGTGGATATCCCGGGCATTTTCCGGTGTTACAACCGCATGTATACCGAGAGCAAGTTCGCGGGATTCTGGGAATTCTACCAGACGCTCGCGCTGAGGAAGGATCCCCCGTTCGCGTCGAACTGCATCTCCTGCGGAAAGTGCGAGAAACACTGCCCGCAGTCGATCCCGATCAGGCAGGAGCTGAAGAAGGCCGACAGGGCCCTCCGTCCGCTGCCGCTCCGGGGAGGCCTTTTCGTGGTCAGGAAGTTCATGTTTAAATGACAGGCCTCATCCTTGTTCCGCGGCGGCCGCGACATCCCGTCAGAACATCGCCTGATAGACCAGCTGCATGAGCGGCATCGTGACGATGCAGAGGATCGTCCCCGCGATATTGTAGGAGCTCGCCTTGAAGGGCTCGTTGTCGTAGACCACCGCGAGCTGCGAGACGAACGAAGCGGGCGGCGCCGACGCGCAGAGGACGGAGACCTGGAACACCGGGATGAGGAAAGGCCAGCGCCGGAGCGTCCCCGAGAACAGGAGCAGCAGCATCGCGATGAACGGGAAGATGAGGAGTCTTCCCGCGACGATCGGATAGGTGCGCGGATAGCGGAACGCGTCGAGGATGTTCTTCTCGGCGATGACCATGCCGATGATGAGCATGGATGTGGGGCCGATCATGCCCGAGATGCCGGCCATGGCGGAGTCGATGATCTCCGGAAGACGCACTCCCGCGAGCATGAGGACGACGCCGATGACGACGGCGACGAGATTCGGGTTCCTGACCAGCTTCCTGATGTCGGGGTGACTGTCCCCGCGGATCAGGATGACGCAGTGAGTCCACACGAGGACGTTGAACACCGCCATGTAGGCGGCGACGCAGAATGTGTACTCGTCCCCGAGGAGCATGCTGATGAGGGGGAGGATCAGGTTCCCGCAGTTTGAATAGATCAGGGTCGCCTGGTCGATCGCGGTCAGGCGGAGCGGCTTCCGCAGCAGCATGGTGATCAGGATCCAGACGAACTGGATCACCGCGGAGAAGATAAATGTCGCGATGAGGCCCGCGAAGCGCTCCTTCGTGAGCGTGACCTGAAACGCGTGGATGATCATGCACGGCGTGATGATGTAGACGATCAGGTTCGACAGGGTCTTGCTCTCCGAACTCTTCATGACGCCGATGCGGACGACGACATATCCGACAACCGAGTAGATCAGCATCATCGCGATTTTGCTGGCAAGAAGCAGGCTGAATTCCATATAAGTCCTTTCCGGGAGAGGGCCGCGGCCGCCATTGGCCGGCAGTTTTTCCGCACATTGTATGATATAGGAAAATGACCCGAAAATCTATAGGAAGTTCACGCGGAGCGGGACGCGGCGGGAGGATTCGGGGACGAGAGGGCCGGCTTGGCCGGCCTTGTGAAGAAACTACAATTTTTGTGCGGACATTTTGTGCATAAAAACGAAAAAGACGCCGGGATGCTTTCTTGAGGTCAATCTCCGGCCATTTCATATATAATAGGAACGTACGACGGATGGAATGATCCGGCCATGGAGGGAATGTGATGAAGAGATTATTTGGTAAGATTATGTTTGCGGCCCTTGTCATGGGTATGATGGTCCTGCTCGCGGTCCCGGTTGCCGCCCAGAGTCCGCTTATCCGGGTCGGATACCTGAGCACCAAATCAAAGACCCTCAGAAACTACGACATTACAGGGGACGGAAAGGCGGACAAGCTGTCGATCGGCCTCGGAAACCCGACCGAGGAGGGGACCTTCAAGAAGCTGATCTTAAGGCTCGAGGGCAAGGCGATCTTCACGAAGCAGTATAAAGATGAAGGGACATTCGGGGTCACGGTCAAGATCCTGACCATGAAGGACAAGTCTGTCTACATCTACCTCTCTGATGCCCTGCTCAACGACTACGTGAGCCTCTGCGGCCTCTTCAAGTACAACGGGACGAAGCTCGTGAGGGTGTTCGACTTCATCACCTTCAACGGCCAGTACAAGACGAGCGTGAACCACAGCCTGTTCACCTACCAGAAAGGGGAACCCTATGCTGTGGACGGAAACCGCATCCTTGTGAACGTCCATTTCCAGTGCGCGGCGCTCGCCCAGGTCGCCATGAGGACGTATCTCGTCCACAAGGACGGAAGGCCGAGGCTCTCGACGAGATATCTGCACGTCGTGACGATCGGGGGGAAACCGGCTTCAAACTACTTCAAGCTGGTCGGCAAGCTCAAGGGTTATGCCAGGAGCACGGGGACGCTGGCGGGTGCCACCTTTGAGGCGAACGAGGAGCTCCATGTGCCGGAGCTGTACGTCGGCAAGGGCATCCTCCGCTTCATTGTCGTGAACCGGGACGGGGAATACGCGTTCCTGGACGCTCACAAGTACTTCACGTCAAGCGGGAAAAAGTTCCCGATCTTCCGCGGATTGAGCTACTCCGGCTGATGCGGGAGAGCGGACTCCCCGGCGGAAGCCCGCTTTGAAATGACAGTATTGACGTAAAAAGAGAACCTGTGCTATAGTAGTTAGGCTACGAGTAACAGGTTCTTTTTTTTTGCGCTTTTTTCAGCAACAGATAAAAAGAGGAACGCAGATTATCATTGGAGGTGAAAACCGTGCGTACAAGGATAACATTAGCGTGCACAGAATGCAAACAGCGTAATTACAACACCATGAAGGATAAGAAAGAACATCCTGAGAGAATGGAGACGAAGAAGTACTGCAGATTCTGCCACAAGCACACGCTGCACAAGGAAACGAAGTAAGATCGGGTTTTATTAAGGAAAGCAGGAGTGTTGATATGGCGGATGGCGATAAGAAAACAGTGAAGGCGAAGGATAACAAGCCGAGCTTCTGGCAGGGAGTCAAGCGCGAGTGGCGCAAGATCATGTGGCCCACGCGTCAGGACATCATCAAGAGAACCGGACTGGTCGTGGTCCTGTCGCTGATCCTCGGAGTCATCATCTCCGTGGTTGACGGCGCCGCGATGTACGTGGTTGATCTTCTCCTGGCTCTTTAAGTGCCGGTACTATTAGAATAAGAGGTTTTTTGATGGCTGAAGCGAAATGGTATGTTATTCACACCTATTCGGGCTATGAGAAGAAAGTAAAGGAAGATATTGAGAAGACGGTCGCGAACCGCCAGCTCGAGGAGGAGATCCTTGACGTGAGAGTTCCGCTCGAGGAGGTCAGGGAGATCAAGAACGGGGTCGCGAGGATGGTTCCTCACAAGCTGTTCCCGGGCTATGTTCTCGTGAACATGGTCATGAATGACAAGACGTGGTACGTCGTCAGGAACACGCGCGGCGTGACCGGGTTCGTCGGTCCCGGAAGCAAGCCGGTGCCGCTGACTCCCGAGGAGCTG
The DNA here is from genome assembly GCA_902773435.1 of uncultured Lachnospiraceae bacterium. GTDB lineage: Bacteria > Bacillota > Clostridia > Lachnospirales > Lachnospiraceae > Chordicoccus. The sequence goes on from CACYEN010000106.1 coordinate 22,264, forward strand.
TGGCCGCTCGGCGTGGGTGACGGCAAGGAAGCCCCGTCGGGCCAGAAGGCAAGGGTCGTCGTCGATTTCGAGAAGGGCGATATGGTTGTGGTGATCGCCGGCGCCTGGGAAGGCGTCGAGGGAGCGGTCCAGGCCGTCAACGTACAGAAGCAGACGGTCACGATCATGGTCGACCTGTTCGGCAGGGATATTCCGGTTGAGATCGGATTTGCCGAGGTAAAGAAAAAGAGGTAGTCATTTCCCGCCGGCATCTCTGGCGGTGCCGGGAAGAAAGGAAATGATCCAATTAGAAAGTGGAAGGGTTTTATTACTCGCATTTACCACAGAGGAGGTAACATCATGGCAAAAAAGGTTACAGGTTATATCAAACTGCAGATTCCCGCCGGCAAGGCGACTCCCGCTCCGCCGGTAGGTCCGGCGCTCGGCCAGCACGGCGTCAATATCGTTCAGTTTACAAAAGCGTTCAACGCCAAGACAGCCCAGATGGGCGACGTTCTGATTCCGGTCGTCATCACTGTCTACGCGGACAGGAGCTTTACATTCATCACGAAGACCCCGCCGGCTGCGGTGCTCGTCAAGAAAGCGCTCGGACTGCCGAAGGCGTCCGGCCAGCCGAACAAGGTCAAGGTCGGCAAGATCACGAAGGCCCAGGTCAGAGAGATCGCAGAAACCAAGATGCCGGATCTCAACGCGGCCAGCATTGAAGCCGCGATGAGCATCATCGAGGGAACCTGCCGCAGCATGGGCGTAGAGGTAGTTGACTGAAATCAGGTGGAAGGAATGAGAATTCCGTCAGGACCACAAGGAGGTATAATCAATGAAACACGGTAAGAAATATCAGGAAGCAGCCAAGACTTATGACCGCACAGTGCTCTATGACCCGAGCGAGGCGATCGCCCTCGTGAAGAAGACCGCTACAGCGAAGTTCGACGAAACGATCGAAGTCCACGTCCGCACGGGCTGCGACGGCCGTCACGCCGACCAGCAGGTCAGAGGCGCCGTCGTTCTTCCGAACGGAACCGGCAAGAAGGTCCGCGTTCTCGTGTTCGCCAAGGGCGCGAAGGCCGATGAGGCCAAAGAGGCCGGAGCCGATTACGTCGGCGAGGCTGAGCTTGTTCCGAAGATCCAGAACGAAGGATGGCTCGATTTCGACGTCGTCGTCGCGACTCCGGACATGATGGGCGTTGTCGGACGTCTCGGCCGTGTCCTCGGCCCCAAGGGCCTCATGCCGAACCCGAAGGCCGGCACGGTCACGATGGATGTGACGAAGGCCGTCAAGGAAATCAAAGCCGGTAAGATCGAGTACCGTCTCGACAAGAGCAACATCATCCATGTTACGGTCGGCAAGGCTTCCTTCACGGAAGAACAGATCGCCGAGAACTTCAGCGCGCTGATGGAAGCTCTCGTAAAGGCCCGCCCGAGCGCAGTCAAGGGCGCGTACCTGAGAAGCGTCACGATGGCTTCGACGATGGGCCCGGGCGTCAAGGTCAACCCGCTCAAGTGCCAGTAAGAGGACCATTTCCCGCGCGGCCGTCCAGGGCGGCGCGGTCAGAAAAATAAAAAAGACGACAGTTGACATCGCGTGCATTCGGTGTTATGCTGTTCAAGCGTCAAACCGAAGACAGCAGGTGGCCCCCGGGCCGTAAGCGAAGCGCCTGCCGAGGAGTTGGCCCACATGAAAGAATGAAAGAGTTCTTATGTTCTTAATGTGCCCCCGTGTCTTCGGACCGGGGGCATTTTAAAATTCAGAAAGAAGGAGGAAGTTAGTTCATGGCAAAAGTAGAACTGAAACAGCCGATCGTCAGTGAAATCGCCGAAGCGGTGAGCGGCGCGCAGGCTGCAGTGCTCGTAAAGTACCTTGGACTTACGGTGGAGCAGGACACAGCTCTCCGCAAGGAACTGAGGGAAGCCGGCGTACACTACAAGGTTTACAAAAACACCATGATGCACCGCGCGTTTGAGGGAACGGATTTCGCCCAGCTCGACAATCTTCTCGAAGGCGCGAACGCGCTGGCGGTCTCAAAGGAAGATCCGATCGTCGCCGAGAGGATTCTCGCGAAATACGCCAAGCAGTTTAAGTGCTTCAACATGGCAGGAGGCGTCATCGAAGGCAAACTCGCCGACGAGGCCAAGCTGACCGAGATGGCGAACATCCCGTCCAGGGAAGTTCTCCTCGGAAGACTGTTCGGCAGCATGCAGTCCCCGATCGCGAATCTCGCGCGTGTTTTCAAGCAGGTTGTGGAGAAGGACGCACCGGCTGCACCCGCCGAAGAGGCACCTGCGGCGGAATAATCCCGGCCGCGCAAACTGTGACTGAAAAGAGAGAAAAGATAGTACACATTCTAAAATGGAGGATATGTTATGGCTAAGTTAACGATTGAAGAATTTATCGGCGCGATCAAAGAACTTACAGTTACCGAGCTCAACGACCTTGTCAAGGCCTGCGAGGAAGAATTCGGTGTTTCCGCCGCCGCCGGTGTTGTTGTTGCCGGACCGGCCGCCGGTGCTGCTGAAGAAGTGGAAGAGAAGACAGAGTTCGACGTCGAGCTTCAGGAAGCCGGCGCGTCCAAGGTTAAGGTTATCAAGATCGTCCGCGAAGTGACCGGTCTCGGCCTCAAGGAAGCCAAGGATCTTGTTGACTCCGCTCCGAAGGTTGTCAAGGAACAGCTTGACAAGGAAGCTGCCGAAGAGCTCAAGAAGAAGCTCGAAGAAGTCGGCGCGAAGGTCGCCCTCAAGTAATTTAAGCAGGTCCTTATTTCAGGGAAACATTTCCCGGATAAGAAAACCAGCGGTCATGATCGCACAGGCGGTCGCGGCCGCTGTTTTTGTCGGCTTCTTCGCAATATTTTAAATTTTCTTTGACATGGCGTTTCAGTTGTGTTACTGTGATAGATGCACTATTATGGAGCACTTTGTTTTTGTGCGCCAAAATTCGGGAATTACCTTTCCCGGAGGCCGGTGCGGGCAGCTGATTACGCAATTACTTAAGAAAAACGGGGTGATACTCGAATGGAGAAAAACAGAATCCGTCCCATAAAATCCGGAAGGTCCATGAGAATGACCTACCAGAGGCAGAAGGAAGTTCTTGAGATCCCGAATCTGATCGAGGTTCAGAAGGACTCATACGACTGGTTCATAACCGATGGCCTCGCAGAGATTTTCAACGACATTTCTCCTATCAACGATTATTCTGACAAGTTGAGCCTCGAATTTGCCGACTTCCAACTCTGCAGGGACGAGGTTCAGTACCCGATCGAGGAGTGCAAGGAGAGAGACGCGAACTATGAGGCGCCTCTCAAGGTTACTGTGCGCCTGATCAACAAGACGAACGGCGAAATCAAGGAAAATGAGGAGTTTATGGGTCGTCTTCCGCTGATGACGGACACCGGGACTTTCATTATTAATGGCGCGGAGCGCGTCATTGTCAGCCAGCTTGTCCGTTCGCCCGGCATCTACTACGCGATTGATCACGATAAGATCGGCAAGAAGCTCTATTCCTGCACGGTGATCCCGAACAGGGGCGCCTGGCTCGAGTACGAGACAGATTCCAACGACGTATTCTATGTCCGTGTCGACAGGACCAGGAAGGTTCCGATCACGGTCTTTATCCGTGCGCTCGGAGTCGGGACCAACGAGGAGATCGTCGAGATGTTCGGCGATGAGCCGAAGATCCAGGGCAGCTTCGCCAAGGATCCGAGCACCAATTATACCGAGGGCCTCCTCGAACTCTACAAGAAGATCCGCCCCGGCGAACCGCTCGCGGTCGATTCCGCGAAGCAGCACGTCCAGAACCTCTTCTTCGACGCGAAGAAGTACGATCTCGCGAAAGTCGGACGCTACAAATATAATAAGAAACTTCTTCTGAGGAACCGGATCACGGGATTCGAGCTCGCCGAGAACGTCATCTCCGACGCGACGGGGGAAATTCTCGCGGAGGCCGGAACTATCGTCGATGAGGACATGGCGGACAGGATCCAGAACGAGGCCGTCCGCTCGGTTGTCGTGCTCGCGAAGTACAGGGACGAGAAGGGCGAGGAGCAGGTGAGGCACGTCAAGGTCCTCTCCTCCATGATGGTCAACGTGGACAACTGGATCACGATGAGCGAGGAGGAGAAGAAGCAGGCCGGCCTGACCGAGCTTGTCTATTATCCCGTGCTGAAGGAGATCCTCGACGAAGAGCTCTCCGACGCGGACCTCGCGAAGACGATCAGGAGAAGGATCAACGAGCTGATTCCGAAGCATATCACGAAGGAGGATATCTTCGCGTCGATCAACTATAACCTGCACCTGGAATACGGCATCGGCAACGAGGACGACATCGACCATCTCGGCAACCGCCGCATCCGTGCCGTCGGCGAACTGCTCCAGAACCAGTTCCGCCTCGGCTTTTCCAGGCTTGAGCGCGTCGTCCGCGAGCGCATGCAGACGCTCGACTCGGACTCTGTGACGCCGCAGTCCCTGATCAACCCGAAGCCGGTGGTCGCCGCCATCAAGGAGTTCTTCGGGTCATCACAGCTCTCGCAGTTCATGGACCAGAACAACCCGCTCGGGGAGCTCACGCACAAGCGCCGTCTCTCCGCGCTCGGCCCCGGGGGACTCTCCCGAGACCGCGCCGGATTCGAGGTCCGCGATATTCACTACACACATTACGGCCGCATGTGCCCGATTGAGACCCCTGAAGGTCCGAACATCGGACTCATCAACTCCTTGGCCTGCTACGCCAGGATCAATCAATACGGCTTCGTGGAGGCTCCGTTCAGAAAGCTGGATCACAGTGTGGATCCCCACAATCCCGTGGTCACGAATGAAGTCGTCTATATGACGGCTGACGAAGAAGACAATTACCACGTCGCCCAGGCTTCCGAGCCGCTGGACAGCGAGGGACATTTTATTCACAGAAACGTCTCCGGCAGATACAGGGACGTCACTCAGACCTGGGAGAGAGGACTCTTCGAGTATATGGACGTCTCCCCGAAGATGGTCTTCTCGGTGGCGACATCCCTGATCCCCTTCCTGCAGAACGACGATGCGAACCGCGCTCTGATGGGCTCCAACATGCAGAGACAGGCTGTGCCGCTTCTCACCACTGAGGCCCCGGCGGTCGGCACCGGCATGGAGGAGAAGGCGGCCGTTGACTCGGGTGTGTGCATGCTTGCGCGCCGTCCCGGGACGGTGCTGTCTGTCACCTCGACGGACAT
>CACYEN010000107.1 GCA_902773435.1 uncultured Lachnospiraceae bacterium
GAAGAAACCTTCCTTCACCATCTGCTTCATCTTCATCGGAGCCGGGTTGTATCTCCACTGAGTCCCGGACGTGAGCTTCACGTTCTTTTCCTTCGCCTTCGCGATCATATCCAGGCATTCCTGATAGTGGAGGGCCATCGGCTTCTCGCAGTGGACGTGTTTGCCGGCTTCAAGCGCCGCCATGCTGATCGGGTAGTGAAGCGGATTCGGCGTGCAGACGTGGATGACATCGATATCCGGATCTTCGCAGACCTTCCTGTAGTCGTCCGTCACATAGGCGTCCGCAATTCCGAGATCCGCTTTTGCCTTCTCCGCCTTCGCGGTGTCGATGTCGCACAGGGCCGCGACGACGACGTCGTCCCTCTTCAGAAGCGCCGGGATGTGCTTGGTTGTAGCGATGACTCCGATTCCGATAACGCCGACTTTAAGTGTTCTCATGAAAATCCCTCCTTGTTTGTATTCACTGTAATCACTGTAATACTGGTGTTTGTTATGTTCTTTTCTCAGATCCCGAGCACCTTCACCGAATCCGCCACCTTCTGCTCTCTTCCTCCGAAGGTGAAGAACTCCAGTCCGAAGCATCCCTCGTAGCCGAGTTCCTTCAGTGTGTCGAGGATGAAGCTGTAGTTCAGTTCCCCTGCGGAGATCTCGCAGCGGGCCGGAGCGCCGGCGCCATGGATGTGTCCGATCTTGTCCAGGTTCTCTTTCAGCGTGTTCGTGATGTTTCCCTCCATGTTCTGCATGTGGAAGCAGTCGTAGAGGACTTTCACGCTGTCGCTTCCGACTTCGTCGATGATCGGGAAGATCTCCTTCGTCCCGCTGAACCAGCCGCCTGTGACCGGCTCGACGATCGCCGTGATTCCCGCCTTCTCCGCCTCGGGGGCGATCAGCTTCAGCGCCTTGACCATCGAATTGTAAACCGCTTCGTGTGAAGCCTCGCGGTCAAACCCGTTCGCGTTCAGGATCAGCTTCTTTGTCCCGAGTTTTTCCGCCGCCGGAATGCTCCTTTTGAATCCCTCGAGAACTTCGTCCTCTCTTCCGGGGACGCCCAGGAGTTCGCCCGCCGCCGCGCAGAAATCCTCGACGTGGACTCCGAGCTCTTCGCTCTTCTCTGCCAGGCGGTCGATATCCCTCGTCTCCCAGTCAAAGATCTCGATCCTGTCAAGCCCGTTCTTCTTCGCGAACTCCATTGCCTCGATCGTTGTGTCCGTGTCCGGCCAGATCGGTCCTTTCTCTCCCACCGCGACGAACATGATATCTGCCACAAGACTGTATTTCATACTGTGTGCTCCTCCTTTTTTCCGCTGTTTTCCCTGTTTCCGTGCTGTCTTCCGCTTTCCTGTTTCTTCTGATGATCCCATGATACAGCGGATGGGGACGGCATGCGTGCGGGCTCACAAACGAAGGAACACATGAAAAGACCCGGGATTCACGAATGAATCCCGGGTCTCAAATTCGAAACCAGATTTTACCTGCCGTCAGTGCCCGCGCGGCCGGAACAGGAACCGCCGGGTTTCCTACCTGTCGAGATACCTGCTCCTGAAAGTCTTGCTCACCGCGAGCAGAAGGCTCTCAAAGGCGTAGGTCGCACCGAACGGGTCGACGTCCATGTCCAGGATGACCCGGTCGGCGTACTTCCGGTACATGGACCGCTTCCCTCCGGCGAGCCAGATCTCCGCCTCGCGCTCCCTGAGTTCCCGGAAGACCGGACGCATATCCTGCGTCTCGGCGTGGTCGATCGGACAGAGAATCGCGATGCTGTCATTTCCCAATGTCTTCGCGTCCTTCATCATCTCGGTGAACAGGCAGAGAAATGCCGTATCTTTCCCCGCCATGGCCAGATTCTGCTGGAGCGAATAGGCGCCGAACAGATGAAACGGCAGGTAGAACCGGATCTTCTCCGCCATGTGCATCTGCTCCGCGAGTTCGTTCACCCGCTCAGGGGTGATCTGGCTCTCAAGGATGTCCGCCGCGCCGCGCAGCATGTCCGCGGCCGCCCTGATCGGGTCGCTGTCCTCACTGTCTTCGGCCCGCACAAGAACCCGGTTGTAGTAGGGGTAATTGCGCACCGCTCCCTGAAGGGCGTGGTGAAAATCCTTGAACGACTCGTAGCCCATCTTCTGCACCATGCGCCAGATCGTGGTGCGGGAGGAACTGGTCAGGTCCGCGATCTCATAGACCGTCAGGTCCGCCATCTCGGGAAGGTTCTGCAGCATCCTCCCCGCAACTTCCCGGTAAGTCCCGTCTACCGGCTGCTGATTATAGAATTCAACCAGGTTCTGAAGTACGTTCATCTCTCTGCCTCTCCACCCGTCCGCCTGTCTGCTTCTTCAACCGCCCTCAGATCATTTCCTTCGCCTTCTCCAGCGCGTCGATCACGCGGTCGCACCAGGCGTCAAACTCCGGATCCTCTTCCTGGCACTCCTCCGGGTGCGAGAGGATATAGTCGAGCGCGATCCTGACCCCCGCGTGGAACGGAACCCTCGTGGTCATCTCCGGCACAAGTCTCTTTAACTTCCTGTTGTCAAAGACGACCGACACCGACTTGTCCCCGATCAGGCTTCCCTCGAGGTCAAGCCCGTATTTGTCCCCGACCGCCGCGAGGAAATCCGACGACACGCGGCAGGCCTTGAGCTCCACTCCGAGCGCGTCGGCGATCGTCTGATAGATCTGGTTCCAGGAGAGCGTCTCGTCGCCCGTGATCTGGAACGCCTCGCCGATGGCCCGGCGGTTCCCGATGAGCCCCGTGTATCCGACCGCGAAATCCCTGTTAAACGTCACATGCCAGAGGGACGTCCCGTCTCCCTGGATGATCACCGGCTTTCCGTCCAGCATCCGCCTGATCACCTGCCAGAAGCCGCGCTTCCCCTGGACTCCGATCGGGATGTTCCTCTCGTCGTAGGTGTGGCTCGGCCTCACGATTGTCACCGGGAAGCCGTCCTCCCTGTACCTCTGCATCAGGTACTCCTCGCAGGCGATCTTGTCCCTGGAATACTGCCAGTGCGGGTTCGCGAGCGTGGTCCCCTCGGTGATCACATAGTCGGCCGAGGGCTTGTTGTAGGCCGACGCGGAACTCGTGTAGATATACTGTTTCGTCTTCCCGCTGAACAGGCGGAAATCCCGCTCCACGTCCTCGACTTTGAACCCGATGAATTCACACACGCAGTCAAATGTCTGGTCTCCGAGCACCTCCGCGGTCGCGGCCTCGTCGTGAATGTCCGCGAAGATCTGGTGCGCGCCCTCCGGCGCCGTCCGGTTCCCGCGGTTAAGCAGCCAGACCTCCGCGTCCGTCTCCTCCACGAGCCGCTCCACGATTGCGGTGCTGATCTGGCCCGTTCCCCCGATAAACAAAACTTTCATGAGATTTCCCTCCTTACCCCTCCCGGGGATTCCCTTCCGTCACCTCTATCTGGCAGATCTTCATGGCCGCCAGCGCGTTGTCATGGCTCTCCGGCGTCACACCCGCGCAGCACCGCGCCTCCACCCGGATGGGCACCTCCGGAAGAAACGCCTTGCAGAGCAGGGCGTTGGAGATCACGCAGATGTCCGTGCAGAGGCCGATCAGCGTGATCCGCCCGATCGGCTCCTCCTCCGCCGCCAGCATCCTTCCGAGCTCGGTGCTCCCGAACGTCGGCTTGTCGACGACATTTTCCGCGTACTCCCGAAGTTCGGGAATGATCTGCCAGCCCTCCGTCCCTCTGACGCAGTGCCTGACGGGCAGGTTCTTTCCCTCCTGCGTCTCAAGGTAGTTCTCCGGGTGTGTGTCCCTGGTAAAGATCACCTTCTCCCCCGCCGCGAGGGCTTCCTCAATCCGTCTCTTCACGGCGGGAACGATCGCGACGGCCTCCTTCGTGCCGAGGGCTCCGTCGACAAAATCCTTCTGCATATCGACCACGATCAGACAGTTCCTCATCACGGTTCCTCCTGTTCTTCCCGCTCTCACGCGTCTCTCCCGGCCGCGCGCCGGGCCGCCTTGAGACCGGCCTTCATACTAAGTAAATAGTACACAGAAAATCCGCCGATAACAAGTAAAAAGCTCCGCGAAGACCTCATGAGGCGTAAGAGAATAAGCCGCGGAGAAGCAGCTCCCCGTTCCGGCATAGAAAAATGACCGGATAATCCCCGACATTCCGTCGCTGACGATCCGGCCCGGGCAGCAGGCCGCGCCGGTCCGGAAAACCGGCTGCGGCGGATCCGCCCCCCATGAAAATCGTGCCTTGTTTTGAAATCCCAACCGGAACCGCGGTGAGGCGGCTTATCTGACCAGCCTCGCGTACACCTCGTCCGGATCCGTGAGGACCCCGTCCAGATATCTCCTCAGGATATTCCGGTCGTCCCCGATATAGCAGAACCTCTCCAGCAGTTCCGGCACCGTGTGTGCCGCGCCCTTATCCTCCATGCCTCCGATCACAAGCGCGTTGAAGCGGAAGCCTTCTTTCAGCTGCCCGACATCACCGAACACGCTGCCGCCCCCGGCCGTCGCCAGATAGAACGCGTCGGCGAATTTAATCCGCCTGTATTCCGGCTCATAGAACTCCTTCATCTTGGAGAGCTGGACCGCGCGTCCGGCCTGGCGGTAGATGCCCGCGCCGTGTCCGCCGCCGATGTCCGACCCGAGGGAGATGCCGATTCCATCGGCCTTAAGACTGCTCACGGGCATGATGCCCGCGGTGATATTGGTCGTGGCGTCCGGGCAGTGTACGGTCATGCAGCCGTACTTTTTGAGAATCCCGATGTCGACGTCCTCGGGAAAGATCACATGCGCGAAGATGGCCGGGCCGTTCTCCAGGAAGCCGAGCCGCTCGTAGATGTCGCCGTCGGTCCGGTAGGCCGGGAAGAGCTCCTTCGTCCAGTCGGACTCCGCCCTGGACTCGACGAGATGGGTCTGAAGCCCGACATGGCGCCGCTTTCCGATCTCCGCGAGCCCCTTCAGCAGGGCCTCGCTGCAGGTCGGCGCGAATCTCGGCGTCAGGATCGGCTTCACGCGCTCCCCGCCGCTGTGCTCCGCGATGAACCGGTCGGTCTCCCGGAGCGACTCCTCCGTCGTCTCGACCAGGAAGTCCGGCGAATTCATGTCCATGTTGACCTTGCCGGTGTAAGCGTACATGCCGCTCTCCTCGAGCATCCAGAAGAAGAGGTCGCACGCGTCGTAGTGGATCGTCGTGAAGAAGCTCGCGTGCATCGTGCCGTGCCGGAGAAGCTCGCGGATCACCTGCGGGTAGATCGTCTCCGCGTAGGTGATGTCCCGGAAGCCGGCTTCCTGCGGAAACGTGTAATTGTTCAGCCAGTCGAAGAGCAGTGAGTCCATCCCGACGCCGCGCTCCGTGTACTGAGACGCGTGGATGTGAAGATCGGAAAATGCCGGTATGATGATCCCGTCCCCGAAATCCGTGACTTCCGCCCCTGCGTAACCTGCCGGAAGCTGCTGCCACACGCCCTCGATGACGCCGTCCTTCACGGCGATGAAGCCGTGCTCAAGGCAGGTGAGCTCTCCCATGGCGGGAGACGTGACGATGTTTCCCCGATAGATTTCCGATCTCTTTCCCATCTCTCTTCCTCCGCAAAAGCCGCGTCAGGCTCTCTGCCGTCTTCACTCAGTCCGGAGCGTTCAGCCTCCTGACCAGCTCCGCCACCATGTCCTCCGTCACCTGGTAAGGGACAAGAAGGTCCAGGTGCTGGGCGATTCCCCAGAAGCTCTTCCAGATCTTGTACTCCACCTCCGGAGTCAGCGCCTCTTCGCTGATCAGGCCCCACTCGACGTAGGTGTCAAGAAGAATCTTCTTTGCCCTGGGATCCCTGTAGATCTCGAGATAGTGGCTGTCCGCCGCGTAAACCGGCCTCGGTTTTTTCTCCGAGACGACGTCCGCCACATCAGCGAGCCGGATATCCCTCGATGAACTCGCTGCCTCTATAATAAACTCTCCGTCGTCAACAATCCAGTCCTTAAAGGACGGATCGTAGTAAGCGAAATCCCTTCTCCCGAGAGTGAAGGAAACCTCCGCGCTCTCCCCCGGGTTCAGGAAGATTTTCCTGAAAGCCTTCAGTTCCCGCCTGGGTCTTTGAAGTCTCGAGTGACCGTCCCTCACGTAGATCTGCACGGCCTCGCTTCCGGCCATGTCCCCGGTATTCTTAAGGGTGAGGATTACCCGGACGGTCTCCTCCCCATTCTCCGAAAACCTGACGGAGCCGTCTTCCGCGTTCCCCCTGATCTCCAGGTCTGAATACTCGAAATCCGTGTAACTGAGCCCGTGGCCGAACGGGAAGAGCGGCCGGATCCTGCGCCTGTCGTAGTACCGGTAGCCCACGAAGATACCCTCTCCGTAGAGCTGTCTGTGGTTTTCTCCCGGAAAATGCAGATAATCCGGGCAGTCCTCCACCCTCTCCGGCATTGTTACGGCCAGTTTTCCCTCCGGATTCCGGACGCCGAAGAGCAGCTCAGCCGCGGCGCGCCCGAAGCCCTCCCCGCTGTACCAGAAATCGAGCACCCCCCTGACGCCGTCGATCCAGGGCATGACGACGGACTCGCAGTTCGAGAGCACGACGACCACGTTGGAATTCACCGCGGAGACCCGGCGGATCAGTTCCTCCTGGGCGGGTTCAATATCGAGGTTCTTCCGGTTGTAGTCGTCCGTCTCGGGCGGAAGCAGGGAGCCGGCGAAGATCACGACCGCGTCGGCAGCCTCAGCCGTTCTGACGGCCTCGTCAAGTTCCTCCTCGCAGGGCTCCCCGGGATCCCCGTACCCCCTCGCGAAGGTGACGTGGTCACAGAGAGCGCGGATCTCGTCGAGAGGGATGTCCTCGTCCTGGGCGTTGACGATCGCGCACCCGGTCCCCTGGTATACGGGATGTTCCGCCCAGTCCCCCAGGACGGCGACTTTCGCGCCGCGGCGGAGCGGGAGGATATTGCCGTCATTTTTGAGGAGGACGGCGCACTTCGCGGCGGCCTTCCGGGCCAGCTCGTGGTGCTTCTTAAGATCCGCCTCCGGCGTCTCCTTCCCCTCGCGGGCATATTTCATCACGAGGTCGAGGATCCTCTTCGCGTGAAGGTCCAGCTCCTCCTCCGAGATTTCCCCGCTCCCGACCGCCGCGATATATTTATCCGCGGCGATCCTGCTGTGGGGCATCTCATAATCGAGGCCGGCCTTCCACGCGGCTATGTGATCCTTCACCGCGCCGCAGTCGGACATCACGACGCCGTCGAACTCCCAGTCTCCGCGAAGGACGTCTGTGAGCAGCCAGCGGTTCTCGGCCGCCTGGACTCCGTTCAGGAGATTATATGAAGCCATCAGCGACGCGGGCTTCGCCTTCCTGATCACCCTCTCAAACGCGGCGAGATAGATCTCGCGAAGCGCCCGCTCCTCGACGACGTTGTCGGTGATGGTCCTCAGGTAATTGGAGTTGTTGCAGACGAAGTGCTTCACGCAGGCGGCGACACCGTTGTCCTGCAGGCCCTTCACGATCCCGGACGCCATCTCGCCGGCGAGCACGGGATCCTCGGAGTAGTACTCGAATCCGCGCCCGTCGAGCGGACTGCGGCGGGTATTGAGACCGGGCCCGAAGAGAAGGCCCACGTCCACGCTCTTGCACTCCTCCGCGATCGCCGCCCCTATTTCCTCCGCCAGGTCTGTGTCAAATGAGCACGCCAGCGCGGACCCGGCCGGAAAGCACGTCGCCCGGTGGGTGAGCGCCATCGCCTCGGGCGTATCGAAAGAGGCGTTGACAGCCTGTTCAAACACCGCCTCCCTCGGGTCCGGGTCCGGAGCGTCAAAGATCCTGACCCCGCTCGTCCCGTCGGTCATGCGGAGCTTCGGAATTCCCTGTTCCGGGATCGCCGAGATCCGGAGACTCGAGGGATCAATACAGAGGCGAACCTTCTGTTCTGTCGTCATTTCCGATATTTTCTTTGCTGTATCCATGTGGACCTCCGATTCTGGCGAGATGATAAAACTCGATACCTGCTTAAATTATTAAAGAAGGGCGCCGCAGCCCACGCCGCAGCGCCCAAAAAACGTCACAGATTAAGCGACAGCGTTCATCCAGTCCTGCTGAAGTTCTTCAGCGAAGGCTTCCGCGTCGATCACGCCGGCGGCATACTTGTTGATCGTATTGCCCACGCTCTCGGCGACACCGTCCGGGAAGAAGGAGCTGTAGATTCCATAGGTATCGCCGCTTTCGAGGCATTCCTGCGTCGCGACGCCGAGGGATCCGATCGCTTCCTCATCCACTTCGATGTTCGTGAAGCCCGGGATAAGCTTGAACTCGCTTCCGAGATACTTCTGGCCTTCCTCGTCCATCGCGAGCCAGTTCAGGAAATCAACGGCGGCTTCCTTGGCGGGAGACGCGTTGTTGACGCTCCAGAACGGGGAGCAGCTCGTGTAGATTTTGGTCTCGTCGGGATTGTCGCTCATCGGGAGTCCGAAGAGGCCGAGGTTGAGATCCGGGTTGATGTCGTCAAGAGAGGACTGGCTCCAGCTTCCGCCGAGCATGAGCGCGCACTTGCCGGTTCCAAAATCAGAAACCTCTGTGTTGAAGTCGGTGTTGAGCGGGCTCTCCGTATTTCCGGCGTCGATGTCGATCCAGGCGGCGAGTTCCGCGATCTGCTCATTGTCGACCAGGGATTCGCTGCCGTCGGAGAGGGCTTTGATGAAAGCCATCGGATCATCCTGGCGGGAGATCGCCGCGGAGAACTTGAACATTCCGGACTGATACCATTCCGCGTAGTTGGAGGACACGGGCTGAATTCCGGCTTCCTCAAGCTTCGCGCAGACTTCCTCGAGCTCCGTGATTGTCATCGGGACTGACTCGATGCCGGCCTGCTCAAAGAGATCCTTGTTGTAGACGTAGCCGTAGCTCTCCAGGGAGATCGGAAGTCCGAGAACCTTGCCGTCGACCGTGCCGGCTTCCTTGGCGGCGCTGGTCATGTACTCTACCCATTCCTGCCCCGACAGGTCTTCCATGTACTCCGCCATGATCGCCATGTCGTCGCTGCCCTTCGTCGAGAAGATATCCGGGCCCTGGCCGCTCGCGAACATCGTCTTGAGCTGGGTGTAGAAGTCGCCCGAGGAGGAGGATTCGACGGTAAATGTCACGTTCGGATGAAGCTCGGTGTAAGCAGCTGTCGCTGCTTTCAGCGCCTCGTCGATCTCATACTTGTCCTGATAGATAGAGATGACGACTGGCTCATCGTCCGCGGAAACACTGAAGCTTCCCGCAAGTGAAGCGGTCATGGCTGCCGCAAGTACCAGAGATAATACCTTTCTGTTCATGTGGTTCTCCTTTCCGATAATAACCTTTCCAGCTGATGTCTTTGAAGCTTTACTATATGTTCAGCACACGAATGTGCTCAACTTACAACCCGGCTGACCCTGCCCGCCGCATACCTTTCGCGGATCTGACGTCTCAGCCCTTCAGCGCCCCCGACGCAACGCCGGACACGATCCGCTTCTGCATGAGGACGTTGATCACAAGGATCGGAAGAATGCTCATCACGATCGCCGGCAGCGCGATATTCCACTGATTGGAGTAGAGGCCGAACAGCTTGTTGATCGCGAGCTGCAGAGTCATGAGCTCCGTGGTGTTGAGAAGCGTAAGAGCCACGATATAGTCATTCCAGATCCAGAAGAGATCCAGGACAAACAGGCTGAGGAGGGTCGGGCGGAGCAGCGGGAACACGATGATGAAGAAGACCTGGTACACGTTGCAGCCGTCCAGCTCCGCCGATTCCTCGAGCTCGACCGGCACCGCCTTGACCGCGCCGGTCATCATGAACGTCCCGAAAGCGATGCACATTCCGGAATAGGTGAGGATGCCGCCCCAGAGGGATGTCGTCAGCCCGAGGAAGCTCATCGTCTTGACGAGCGACAGCATGACCGTGGCGAACGGGATCAGGAGCGAGCCGATCAGGAGCTTCTCGAAGATGCTGCTGAAAACCGTCCTGTGGCGGGTCATCCAGTAGGCCAGCATCGAGGAGAGAAGCAGGATGAAGAAAAGCGAGACGCCGGTCACGATGATCGTGTTCAGCATGACGCGGCCCATGTTGATCTGCTTCCACGCCTCAACGTAGTTGCCCCACTCGAATGTCCTCGGCAGGGCGAGCAGCTCCGTCATGATCTGGTCGAGCGGTTTGACCGAGTTCAGGATGACCAGGAAGAACGGAACCATGAAAATGACAGCCGCACCGAGCGCGATGATGAACTTGACGATGTTAACCCTTCTGGTATTGCCGTTCATATCCCCTCCGACAAAAAAACCTGAAACTGTCTGTCTCCTCTGTCCCCTGTGCGCTCCCGCTACGTTAGACGCTTCTCCTCGCGTCCCGTCAGGTACAGCTGCAGGGCCGTCACCGCGAAGATGATGACGAAGAAGACCATCGCCTCCGCGTTCGCGAGGCCGTACCGGTTCGACGTGAACGCGTCATTGTAGATCTGCAGGGCCATCGAGGTCGTCATGCCGTAGGGGCCTCCCTTGGTCAGCGCGACGTTGACGTCGAACATCTTGAAACTCGTCGCGATCGACCAGAAGAGGCAGACCGTGAGGTAGGGAACGCACTGCGGCATCTTCACGGACCAGAACACTTTCCAGCTGCCCGCGCCGTCGACCCTCGCCGCCTCCGTCAGCTCGGCGGGAATCCCGGTCAGCGCCGCGATCATGATGATCATGACGTATCCGGCGCCCTGCCACACGCTGACGATGATCAGCGCGGCGTATGCCGTGCCCGGCGTCCCGAGCCAGGGAAGCTGCAGCACTTTCCACTTCAGAATGTCTCCCAGCGCTCCGAACGCCGCGATGAAGATGAAGCGCCAGATGTAGCCCATGACGACGCCGCCCATCGTGTTCGGCAGGAAGAAGAGCGCGCGGAAGAGATCGCTGCCCCGGAATTTCTTCTCGAGAAGCGCGGCGAGCGCAATTCCGAGAATATTGGTCAGGAGCACGATCACAAGACCGATCAGGACCGTGAACTTCGCCGCGGCGAGAAACTGGGTCTTCCCGGTAAATATCGATATATAATTCTTAAGTCCAACGAAATTGGCGGTTGAAGAGATTCCGTTCCAGTCCGTCAGCGAATAGTAGATGCTCACGACGAACGGAATAATCACTGCGAGAGAAAAGAGAACAAATGCGGGTCCGAGAAATACGACGTGCGGAATTGCCTTTTTCAGCTTCTTTGACATGGGCTGCGGTTCTCCATCTTCAGGTGCTGCCGGTCGGCATTCATCGGCTGTATGGCAGGATTATAGCATCCCATAACAGGCATTTCTTTTCATTTATGTGCCATATGACTTACTTTTCTTGACCTGAACCTCCTCTTATTCTATACTTTTATGGAAAACTCATGCAAAAACTTACACTAAGGAGATCCCCATGCCCCCTGTCTTCAACGAGTACGGCTACGAAGTCATCACGCCCTCCGAGGGCTATCCGATCATGGTGTATTTCCATGAGACCGAGGTAAGCCACGTCGCCGCGCACTGGCACCGCGGTCTCGAAATCGTCAACTACCCGGACTGCAGCTGCGTCCTCATCTACAACGGAATACGCGTCGACCTCCCGGCCGACGCGCTCATCGTCGTCAACAGCGGCCACATCCATTCCCTGAACCCGAACGGCACGCGCGACCGCGGCGTATCCCTGATCTTTCCGGCCGATTTTCTTCTCCAGTACGGGATCGACACAGACCGGATCCTCTTCCACTTTACCGCGGGCGAGGAAAATGACGCGGAACTCCGCCGCATGCTGCACTCCTTCAGCAGCCTCTACGCGAACAGGGAGCGGGACCCTTTCTACAGCCTCCGGTGCAACTCCATGATCTTCAGTATCCTTCACCACCTGATGACGCACTACCAGGACAGGAACACGGGAAAGACGGCAGTTCTCAGGCACGAGAAGCTTTGCCAGGACATCATCCTGTATATCGCCAGGCATTATCCCGAAGATCTGACCCTCGAGAGAGTTTCCCGTAAATTCCGGCTGTCCGAGGGCTATATCTGCCGGCTTTTCAGGAGCCATCTCGGCTACTCCTTCAAGGAGCACCTGACGGACGTGCGGCTTCAGACCGCCGTCACCCAGATCCTGAACACCAATAAGACGCTGCTGGCCATCGCGCTCGACTGCGGTTTCCCCGATTACCGCGCCTTCGTCCGCTGTTTTCAGAAGGCGTACGGCGTCAAACCAAAGGAGTACCGGAACCGCCCGACGAAGTTTCTTCCGCGGTTCTCAGAGTAAAGCCGTCCGGTCACCTGGTCACCTTCACATTCTTCGCTGCGCTCCAGGCGCTGTAATACCTGGTGCCGTCGGCATTCCTGAAACTTCTCACACGGATCGCGTAGACGGCATTCTTCGTGAGCTGGCTGAGCCTCTTCAGATTCTGCGCGGAACCGCTGACCGTGACGGTCTTCACTTCCGAGCCTTTCGCGTATTCCACCTGGTAACCGTCCGCGGCGCTGTTGGCCGGCCATTTCACCAGCACACTGAGATCCCGGTCGTTCGCCGCGGAAGAGATCGCCGGCCGGGAGAGATAGATCGTCTTCCTCTCGCCTGAAACCAGGCTTCTGTAGGTCGTTCCTCCCTCCGTCTTATAGGCGTAGAGCTTATATCTGTACTCTTTGCTGTTCTGCGCCGAGTCTTTGTCGACATACGTCAGCGTGTCTCCGGATTTTATGTCCCTGATCCGGGTGCTTCCGCGGTAGAGATAATAACCGGACGCCCCGGCAATCTTTCCCCAGGTGAGCTTGACCCCGTTGGAGACGTTGGCCAGAGGCGTAAGGGAGGGCTTTGACAGATAGTAAATCACCTTGTTCGGGGCGTTTTGCCCCTTGTAGGTTTTTCCGTCGGCATTCACAACCGCGCAGACCGAGAATGTATATTTCGTGCCGCTCGTCTTCGCGCCCGGATCCTCATAACTGACCGTCCCCTCACCGCTGAGCGTCTTCACCGATTTCCCGTTGCGGAAAACCTGGTAGCCGGTCGCTCCGGTGATCTTCTTCCACTTCACCTGAACACCCTTCGCCGTGACCGCGAGCGAGGAGATCTCGGGCCTCGCGATATAGTAAGCTGCCTTCTCGCGCGACTCCGCGCCCCCGTAGTCATGGCCGGACACGCTCCGGTACACCTTCATCGTATATACATATTTCTGTCCGGTGACCGTGGCCAGAGAGTCTTTGTAACTTAAAACAGAGCTTCCGGAGAATCGTTTCACCTCTTCCCCGTTGCGATAGAGAATGTATCCGCCCGCTTCGGACACGCTCTCCCAGGCAACCATAATCCC
>CACYEN010000108.1 GCA_902773435.1 uncultured Lachnospiraceae bacterium
ATCAAGCTTCTCGGAAGGATGAGGTTCCGCACGTCCTACGGTCAGAATGCGCTGAAGCATTCGATCGAGGTGGCTGAGCTGACAGGCCTGATGGCCGCCGAGTGCGGCTGAGACGTGAGACTGGCAAAGCGTGCCGGACTGCTTCATGACATCGGAAAGTCGATCGATCATGAGGTGGAAGGATCCCATATCCAGATCGGCGCGGATCTCTGCCGCAAGTACAAAGAGAACGCCGTCGTCATCAATTCTGTGGAAAGCCATCACGGAGACGTCGAGCCGACTTCGCTCATTGCCTGTCTGGTTCAGGCGGCGGACGCCATTTCCGCTGCGAGACCGGGCGCGAGGAGAGAGACTCTCGA
Organism: uncultured Lachnospiraceae bacterium; assembly: GCA_902773435.1. GTDB lineage: Bacteria > Bacillota > Clostridia > Lachnospirales > Lachnospiraceae > Chordicoccus. The sequence goes on from CACYEN010000108.1 coordinate 360, forward strand.
CACCTACACCAACCGTCTGAAGCAGCTTGAGGACATCGCGAACAACTTCAAGGGAGTTGAGAAGTCCTTCGCGATTCAGGCAGGACGCGAGGTGAGGGTCATGGTCATTCCCGAACAGGTCAATGACGCGAACATGGTTCTGCTTGCCAGGGATATTTCGAAGCAGATTGAGGCTGAACTTGAATATCCCGGCCAGATCAAGGTCAATGTCATACGTGAGAGCCGCGTAGTGGATTACGCGAAGTAAGAACGGAAAGAAAAGACCGCCGGAAAATTTTTTGACAAAAAAATTTTCCGGCGTTTTTCAGTTCCACAAGATATGGTAGAAATAACAGTTATGTAAACGGATATTTTGTGGTTACCCCTTGAAAATGCCTGATATTACTGTATTTTTGCGAAAAATGCAGACAATTTTGATTTGATTTTATGTCAATCAGGGGTTATAATGTCAGTTGTTAATGGGGAAACAAATTGAAGGGTGAATTGCTTTCTACAAAATCCTGGATGACTTATGGAGTGTCTCGATTTATGGAGAATGCAATTCTCGATTTTATAAATTATCTCAGAGTGCACAAAAATTCCTCTGAGAACACCGCGGTATCCTATGAGCGGGATCTGAAAAAACTGAAGGCGTTCCTGGAAGAATCCCGGAATGTGAGGGCGTGGGAGAAGGTTTCGCCGACAGATCTGAATGCTTACATGCTCTCCATGGAGAGAGACCATTATGCCGCTTCTTCCATCTCGCGCAGCGTCGCGTCGATCCGGGCCTTCTTCCAGTATCTGGTGAAGCAGGGCCGCGCGGCCTCCAATCCCGCCGACGATCTGAAACCGCCCAAGGCGGAGAAAAAGATGCCGGAAATCCTGAGTGTGGAACAGGTGACCAGACTTCTGGCCCAGCCCGACAGGAAGACAAACAAGGGAATCCGCGACAGCGCCATGCTTGAGCTGCTCTACGCCACGGGGATCCGGGTGTCGGAGCTGATCGGCCTGAAGGTCGGAGACGTGAACCTGAAGCTCGAGTACATCACCTGCTCCGACAGAAACCGGGAGAGAGTGATTCCGTTCGGCAGCGCCGCCAGAAAAGTCCTCGTAAAGTATCTTGACGGACCCAGGGACGAGCTGATTTCCGGGGAAGACGAGGGATTCCTGTTCCCGAACTGCCAGGGGAGGCCGATGAGCCGGCAGGGGTTCTGGAAGATTCTGAAGACCTACGCCAGAGATGCGGGAATCAGGGACGAGATCACGCCCCACACGATCCGGCACAGCTTTGCGGTACATATGATTGAAAACGGCGCGGATCTCCGCGCGGTTCAGGAAATGATGGGTCATTCCGATATTTCGACGACTCAGATGTATCTCAACATGAATATCAGCCGCATGCGGGATATTTATGAGAGAGCCCATCCGAGACACTGAAGGACGGATGACCAGGCGAGGAAGGCGCGCAGCATCCGTCTCCTCCCGCTGTAAAGAGACCCCGGGGTCCCGGCATCGCCGGGACCCTTATTCTTTTTCCGACGCAGGATTCCCGCCCTTTTCAACCCGTCTTTCGCAGAAGGGACCGGAACACGGAACTGATGTAAAACGACATTCCCGGGAGATACAGCCGATGATTTATCTGGACAACGCCGCCACGACGAAGGTATCGGCGGGCGCGCTGAAGACGATGACGTCCTGCCTGGAGGAGCTGTGCGGAAATCCGTCGGCGGTCCATACCGCCGGCGCGAGAAGCAGACAGGCGATGGAGCGCGCCAGAAGAGAGGCCGCCGCGGTGATCGGGGCGGAGGAGGGAGAGATCTTTTTCACCTCCGGAGGGACCGAGTCGGACAACTGGGCTCTGATTTCCGTCTTTGAGGCCCGGCGGGACCGCGGGAACCATATCGTGGCCTCGGCGGTCGAGCATCACGCGGTCCTTCGGACCTGCGAATATCTGAAATCCCGCGGCGCGGAGATTACGCTGGTGCGTCCCGGAGAGGACGGCGCGATCGATCCGGAGGACGTGCGGAGGGCGATGCGCCCCGGAACCATCCTGGTCTCCGTCATGACCGCCAACAATGAGACCGGCGTGATCCAGCCGGTCCGCGCGATCGCGGATGCGGCTCATGACGGCGGAGCGCTCTTCCACACGGACGCGGTACAGGCCTTCGGCCACATTCCCCTCAGCGCGGAAGCGTGCGGGGCGGACCTTCTCAGCGCGTCTTCGCACAAGCTGAACGGCCCCGCGGGATGCGGCATCCTGTATATCCGCCGGGGAACCGCGGTCAGGAGCCTGATCCACGGGGGCTCCCAGGAGCGCTCCCGGCGGGCCGGTACGGAAAATGTGGCCGCCATCGCGGGCTTCGGCGAGGCCGCCCGGGAGGCGCGCCTGTTCATGGACCAGAGAGGACGTGCCGAGAGGGCGCTGAGGGATTACCTGATCCGCGAGGTGGAAGCGGCGGTGCCCGGAGCGGCGCTCGTCGGCAGCAGGGAGAACAGGCTCCCCAACAACGCCTGCTTCCTGTTCCCGGGCACGGAGAACCAGACGGTGCTGATCGGCCTCGATATGAGAGGTGTGGCGGCCTCCGGCGGAGCCGCGTGCTCGTCCGGCTCTCTCGATCCCTCCCATGTGCTGCTGGCGATGGGATATACCTATGAGGAGGCGTTCTCCGAGATCAGACTGACGCTCTCCCATGAGAACACACGGGAGGAGATCGACGCCGCGGTGAAGGCGCTGGCCGAGGTGGTCCGGGGAATCCGGGAGAGACGCTGACGGCCGGGTCGATCCGGGAAGTCCGATGAAGACACTGACGGCACGGACGATCCGGGAAGTCCGGGGAAGACGCTGACGGCACGGAAAAAAGAGCAGGGAGACACGGGTATGAACAAAACGGTGGTGGTGGGAATGTCAGGCGGGGTTGACAGCTCCGTCGCCGCCTGCCTGCTGAAGGAGCAGGGGTGGAACGTCATCGGGGTGACGATGCAGATCTGGCAGGAAGAGGAGCAGGAGCGCACGGAGGAGAACGGGGGCTGCTGCGGACTCTCCGCGGTCAGCGACGCGCGAAGGGTCGCCGAGATCATCGGTATCCCCCACTACGTGATGAATTTCAGGCAGGAGTTCCGAAGGGACGTGATCGACTATTTCGTCCGCGAGTACGAGGCGGGAAGAACGCCCAATCCCTGCATCGCCTGCAACCGCCACGTGAAGTGGGAGAGCCTCCTTCAGAAGAGCCTGGCGCTGGGCGCCGGCTATATCGCCACCGGGCACTACGCCCGGGTCGTCCGGCTGGAGAACGGCCGATGGACGCTCAGGACGGCGAAGGAATCGGGCGGCGCGTCGAAGGACCAGACCTACGCTCTGTACAACCTGACCCAGGAGCAGCTGAGCCGGACCCTGATGCCGGTCGGCGAATACACCAAGGAAGAGGTGAGAGCCATCGCCGCGCGGGCATCGCTGCCGGTCGCCTCCAAGCCGGACAGCGAGGATATCTGTTTCGTGCCGGATCACGACTACGCGGGATTCATTGAGCAATACAGGGGCAGGCGCTGCCCCGAGGGCAATTTCGTCGACGAGGAGGGAAACATACTGGGAAGGCACCGGGGCATCATCCACTATACGGTGGGACAGCGGAAACGGCTGGGAATCGCTCTGGGCAGGCCGGTATTCGTCAGGGAAATCCGGGCGGACACCAATGAGGTGGTGCTCGCGGACAACGCCTCCCTCATGGAAAAAGAGCTCAGGGTCCGGGACATCAACCTCGCCTCGGTGGCCTTTGTACCTGAAAAAATGCGTGTTTTCGCGAAAATCCGCTATAATCACGCAGGCGCTCCTGCTATAATAGAACAGACCGGAGAGGATGAGATCACCTGTGTCTTCGACGAACCGCAGCGCGCGGTGACGCCGGGACAGTCAGCGGTGTTCTACGACGGAGAGTATCTTGTAGGGGGAGGAATAATCTGATGATCGGAGACATCCATGTTCACAGCTCGTTTTCAGGGGATTCCGACGCGGATATGGAGGAGGAAATCCAGAAGGCCGTCGCCGCGGGACTTCCCTATCTGTGCTTTACGGACCATATTGACTGGGATTTTCCGGCGGAGGACGTGGAGTACAATTTTGACGTGGACGAGTACTTCCGGACGATCGGGCAGTACCGGGAGGAATACGCCGACAGGATCCGGATCCTGTCGGGCGTGGAGCTGGGAATGCAGCCCCATCTGGCCGGGAGATATAAAAAGCTGATTCAGGAGCACCGCTTCGATTTCGTGATCGGATCGCAGCATCTGGCTTTCGGAAAGGATCCTTATTATCCCGAGACGTTCGAGGGAAGGACGGACGCGGAGGTCTACCGGAGGTATTTCGAGGAGACGCTGGAGTCGGTGAAGGCCTTTCACGATTTCGACAGCATGGGACACCTCGACTACATCGTCCGCTACGGCAGGCGCCGGGGCGGCGTGTACAGCTACAGGGCCTTCGCGGACATCATCGACGAGATCCTGAAGCTTCTCGTGAAATTCAATATCGCCATCGAGATCAACACCGCGGGGATCCGGAAGCAGCTCGGCTTCCCGAATCCGCATCCGGACGTTCTTCGGAGATACCGGGAGCTGGGCGGGACGCTGGTCACGGTGGGCTCGGATTCCCACAAATCCTACAGCCTCGGATTCGCGTTTGACACGGCGGCGGACATCCTCCGATCCTGCGGTTTCACCCACTGCGTCTACTATGAGAAGAGGAAACCGAGATTTGTGAAACTTTAAGAAAAAACATCCTGCGTTTTGGTAAAAAACCGGAGGAGCGGGCGGAAAAATAGTTCCGGAAGCGCGGGAAATGGCTCTTGTATTTTCGATATGTTTTATGTACAATAAACATGTGTTTTTAGAGTTGTATCATTCTCACAACAGGAGGAAACTTTATTATGGCAGTAAGAGTTGCAATTAACGGGTTTGGTCGTATCGGTCGTCTGGCTTTCCGTCAGATGTTCCAGGCAGAGGGCTTCGAGATCGTGGCGATTAACGATCTTACTTCTCCGGACATGCTTGCATATCTTCTGAAGTATGACTCTTCTCAGGGTCGTTATGCGAAGGCCGACCTGGTCTCTTCGACTGACCATTCCATCATCGTTGACGGAACAGAGATCGAGATCTACAAGGAAGCTCAGGCAGCCAACCTTCCGTGGAAGGATCTTGACATCGACGTCGTCCTCGAGTGCACGGGCTTCTACACCTCCAAGGCCAAGGCTCAGGCTCATATCGATGCCGGCGCCAAGAAGGTCGTCATCTCTGCACCGGCGGGCAACGATCTCCCGACCATCGTCTACAACACCAACCATGAGACACTGACAGCGGATGACAACATCATCTCCGCCGCTTCCTGCACGACGAACTGCCTCGCTCCGATGGCCAAGGCTCTCAACGACTATGCTCCGATCAAGTCCGGCATCATGGCCACGATCCACGCCTACACGGGCGACCAGATGATCCTTGACGGCCCGCAGAGAAAGGGCGACAAGAGACGTTCGCGCGCCGGCGCTGAGAACATCGTTCCCAACTCCACAGGCGCTGCCAAGGCGATCGGCCTCGTCGTTCCGGAACTGAACGGCAAGCTCATCGGCGCCGCTCAGCGTGTCCCGGTTCCGACCGGCTCCACCACGATCCTTACGGCTGTCGTCGAAGGCCAGGTCACCGTGGAAGGCATCAACGCCGCCATGAAGGCCGCCTCCAATGAGTCCTTCGGCTACAACGAGGACCTCATCGTCTCCAAGGATATCGTCGGCAGCACCTACGGCTCCATCTTCGATGCGACCCAGACCATGGTTCTTCCGATCGACGAGAATCTCACCGAGGTTCAGGTCGTCTCCTGGTATGACAACGAGAACTCCTTCACATCCAATATGTGCAGGACGATCAAGTATTTCGCCAAGTTCCTCAACAAGTAATTATAAGCGGGAATAAGACCTGTCAGGGTCCGGTCATAGGGACCGGGCCCTGATTTTTTGGAGGCGCTCCTGCGGCGTCTCCGTATCAGCGAGGAGGATATTAGTTATGGGATTAAATAAGAAATCAGTGGACGATATCAACGTCAAGGGCCTCAGGGTGCTCTGCCGCTGCGACTTCAACGTACCGCTCAAGGACGGCGTGATCACCGACGAGAACCGTCTCGTCGCCGCGCTCCCCACGATCAAGAAGCTGATCGCCGACGGAGGAAAGGTGATCCTCTGCAGCCACCTCGGCAAGCCGAAGAACGGCCCGGAGGCCAAGTTCTCCCTGGCGCCCGTCGCGGCCCGTCTGTCCGAGCTTCTCGGCCAGGAAGTGAAGTTTGCCGCTGACGACACGGTCGTCGGAGAAAACGCGAAGGCAGCGGTCGCCGCGATGAACGACGGCGACGTCATTCTTCTCGAGAACACGCGTTTCCGCGCGGAAGAGACCAAGAACGTCGACTCCTTCAGCGAAGATCTCGCCTCCATCGCGGACGTCTTCGTGAACGACGCCTTCGGAACCGCCCACAGGGCTCACTGCTCCAACGTCGGCGTGACGAAGTTTGTCAAGGGACCGCACGTCGTCGGCTATCTGATGCAGAAGGAGATCGACTTCCTCGGAAACGCCGTGGAGAATCCGGTCCGCCCGTTCGTGGCGATCTTAGGCGGCGCGAAGGTCGCCGACAAGCTCAACGTCATCTCCAACCTTCTTGAGAAGTGCGACACGCTGATCATCGGCGGCGGCATGGCCTACACCTTCCTGAAGGCCCAGGGAAATGAGATCGGCACCTCTCTGTGCGACGAGACCAAGATCGATTACTGCAAGGAGATGATCAGCAAGGCCGAGACCCTCGGAAAGAAGCTCTATCTCCCGGTGGATACGGTCGTCACGAAGTCCTTCCCGGATCCCATCGACGCGGAGATCGAGGTCACTACCGTCGACTCCTCCGCGATTCCCGCGGATCAGATGGGCATGGATATCGGCGAGAAGACCCGTGAGCTCTACGCCGACGCGGTGGCCAACGCCAGGACCGTCGTCTGGAACGGCCCGATGGGCGTCTTCGAGAATCCGATCCTCGCGAAGGGCACTATCTCCGTGGCGAGAGCGCTCGCCGAGACGGACGCGACCACGATCATCGGCGGCGGCGATTCGGCGGCGGCCGTCAACCAGCTCGGATTCGGCGACAAGATGTCCCACATCTCCACGGGCGGCGGCGCTTCCCTTGAGTTCCTCGAGGGCAAGGAGCTTCCGGGCGTCGCGGCAGCGGATGACAAGTAATTCATACAGGAGGAAAGAATCATGGCAAGAAGAATACTGGCGGCCGGCAACTGGAAGATGAACAAGACGCCTTCCGAGGCCAAGGCGGCGATCGAAGCGATGAAGGCGACCTGCGCCAGCGAGGAGACGGAAGTCCTTCTCTGCGTGCCCGCCATTGACATTCCCGCGGCTCTTGAGGCCGCTGCCGGAAGCAACATCCAGATCGGCGCGGAGAACGTGTATTTTGAGGAGAGCGGCGCCTTCACGGGCGAGATCGCTCCGAACATGCTGACGGACCTCGGGGTCAGGTACGTCATCCTCGGCCACTCCGAGAGACGCGAGTACTTCGCGGAGACCAACGAGACGGTCAACAAGAAGATGATCAAGTGCTTCGAGCACGGCCTCATCCCCATCATGTGCTGCGGCGAGTCCCTCACCCAGCGGGA
>CACYEN010000109.1 GCA_902773435.1 uncultured Lachnospiraceae bacterium
ATGGTCCCGTCGAGCAGGAAGTATCCCTACATCGATTTCAGGCCGAACCGGGATATCGGAAATGACGTCCTCTTCGTGGAGCACCTGTCGAAAACGATCGACGGGGAAGTCATTTTCAAGGATCTCAGCTTCATCATCAGCAGGACTGACAAGGTCGCCTTCGTGGGCGGCAACGAGAGGGCGAAGACGACGCTGTTCGAGATCCTCATGGGCAACATGGAGCCCGACGAGGGCTACTACAAGTGGGGAATCACGACCTCAAGGGCATATTTCCCGAAGGATTATAACGACGAATTCGACAACGACCTCACGATCGCGGACTGGCTCACGCAGTACTCGGAGAACAAGGACACGACCTATGTCCGCAGCTTCCTCGGGAGAATGCTCTTCGCCGGAGAAGACGGCGTCAAGCGGGTCAAGGTGCTCTCCGGGGGAGAGAAGGTCCGCTGCATGCTGTCGAAGATGATGATCGCGGGGGCAAACGTCCTGATCTTCGAAGAGCCGACGAACCACCTCGACATGGAGGCGATCACCGCCCTCAATACCGGCATGACGAAGTTCCCCGGCGTCATTCTCTTTACGACGAGGGACCACCAGATCGTGGAGACGACGGCGAACCGCATCATGGAGTTCATGCCCGACGGGAGCATCATCGACAAGGTCGGAACCTACGACGAGTACCTCGCGAGCGACGCGATGGCCAGGAAGCGTCAGATCTATGTTGCGGCCGAGGACCAGGTCGAGGACAACTGACGGATACCTGAGGAAACGGCACCTCACGCGGCGGGGCGAATGCCCCGCTTCGAAGAATTATTTCGCCGCCCCTTAAGGGCGCGGACCGGAGAGACCCATGACATCACTCTCCCTGGCGGGAATTGTTCTCGCAGTCGAACTCTTCAGCTTTTATATCATTGGCAGGGCCCTTCTTCTGGGGGCGGGGGACGGGGAGCGGTCCGCCGCGGATTCCATCTGCGCCGGATGTGTGATCTATTTCTCGATCTTTGAGGGAGTCTCGCTCATGTTCACCCTCGCGAAGGCCTCCCTCACATCTTTCGCATACACCTGGTGCGTCTGCGCGTCCGTGCTCACGGCTGTCTTCGCGGTCATCCATCCGCGCATTCTTCTCGGCTCCCTGAAAAATGACCTGACCTTCAGGGGAAGCAGGAAGATCCGGCTCGCGGTCGCCGCCGCGGTCCTCTCGGCAGCTGTCATCGCCGCGGTGCTCCCCGCGGTCGAGGACTCCGCAATGACGGTGAGCAGGATGACCGCGGATATCGCGTCGGACTCCCTTGGCATCGCCGACCCCGTGACGGGGGCGGCCAGAAGCGGGGTCCCGGCCGCCGAGTTCCTGAACAGGTACTGCGTCCACGGCGAGTTCATCGCGCTGCTCACGGGAATGCCTGTAAAGGCCTCCGCGAAATACCACTCCGTCATGATGACCGTCGTGATCTCCCTCCTTGCCGTGTACCGCCTGCTCATGCGGGTCACGAAGGGGAAGGAGGCGGCCGCGGCGGCCATCACGACCGCGTTCGTGGCAGCGAACCTGTTCTTCCGATTTTCCTCCCCGAATTCATTCCTGATGTTTGAGTGCGGCTGGACCGGGGACGCGTTTTTCGCCAATGTCCTCATTCCCGCGCTCCTGCTGATCGCGTACATGCTGGCGGAGACCGGGGGAAACGGCAGGATCTGGTACCTGCTCTTTTCGATCGGGGTGTGTTTCCCCGCCATGTCGGAGGCATCCGTGAGACTTGCCCCGTTCATTCTTCCGGCGGCGGCTCTTCCCGCCGTCATCGCGAACCGGAAGCCTTCGGGCTTCTTCAGGCTGGCTGGCTGCTGCCTTATCCCCGCTGCGGCGTTTGCGCTCTGCCGCGCGTTTCCCATCATCACCTATCCCTGACCCTCAGGGAGGGTGCGCGAAAGGCGAAAAAGCGGGCTTAAAGTCCCCGTCTGAACACTTTTCCGGAATCGGGACGGGGGTGTCTCCGAAGCGTCTCAAGTTCTGCGATAGTGCTTGAATAATTCGGACATATTTCATATAATGGTCAAAGATTATTGTTTTCGGGAGGTTATTATGCAGGTCTATAATACGGACAGTATCCGCAACGTTGCGATTCTCGGCCACGGGGGCTCAGGCAAGACGACTCTGACAGAGGCGATGGCTTTTCTTACCGGCGTCACGACCCGTATGGGAACGGTCACTGACGGCAACACCATCAGCGACTACGACAAGGAAGAGCAGAAGAGAAAGTTTTCGATCTCGACGTCGGTCGTGCCGGTCGAATGGAATAAAGTCAAGATCAATCTCCTTGACACGCCCGGGTACTTTGATTTCGTCGGCGAGGTGGAAGAGGCCGTCGGCGCCGCTGACGGGGCTGTCATCGTTGTTTCCGCCAAGGACGGCGTCCAGGTCGGCACGGAGAAGAGCTGGAACCGCTGTGAGGACAAGGGTCTTCCGCGCATCATCTATCTCTCCGAGATGGATTTCTCGGACACCGATTATCCGGGAATTATCGAATCCCTTCACAACCTCTACGGGAACAGGGTCGCCCCGATCCATGTCCCGATCAAGGACGGCGGCAAGTTTACAGGATACGTCGACGTCGTCGCGGGCAAGGCGTATATGTTCGGCGACAAGGGCAAAGTGACGGAGGCTGAGGTCCCCGAAAGCCTTAGCGGAGATGTCGAGACCTATCACGACGCGCTCATGGAGTCCGTCGCGGAGACGTCGGAAGAATTCATGGAGAGGTATTTCGGCGGGGATGAATTCACCCTCGACGAGATCAAGGAAGCGCTCGGCACGAATATCGCCGATGCCTCCATCGTCCCCGTATGCATCGGTTCCCCGGTCAACATGCAGGGCGTCTCCTCGCTGCTCGACGAAATCGTGAGCTACCTGCCCGCTCCGTCCGCGAGAAAGATCAGCGGAACCAACACGAAGAGCGGCGAGGCGTTTGAAGCGGATTACGACTCCTCCAAGGAGAAAACCGCGTACGTCTGGAAGACGATCTCCGATCCGTTCATCGGAAAGTACAGCCTGATCAAGGTCTGCTCCGGAACCCTGAAGACCGACGACACGATGTTCGACGTCCAGAAGGAGAACGAGGAGCGTCTCGGCAAGCTCTACGTCATCCGCGGCAACAAGCCCCAGGAAGTCCCGGAACTCAAGGCCGGCGACATCGGGGCCGTCGGCAAGCTCGGCGACGTTACGACGGGGGATTCGCTCGCGTCGAAGAGCGCTCCGATCGCCTATCCGAAGACGGAGCTCTCCGTGCCCTACACCTATCAGCGCTACCGCGCGGTCAACAAGGGCGATGAAGATAAGATCGCCCAGGCGCTCTCGAGGCTTGCGGTCGAGGATCTGACGTTCAGAACGGTGATCGATTCCGCGAATCATCAGAGCCTCATCTACGCGATCGGCGACCAGCAGATCGAAGTCATCAAGAGCAAGCTGAAGGACCGCTACAAGGTCGACATCGAGCTTGCGGAGCCGAAGGTCGCTTTCCGCGAGACGATCAGGAAGAAATCCGACGTCGAAGGAAAGTACAAGAAGCAGACCGGCGGACACGGCCAGTACGGACATGTCAAGATGCGCTTCGAGCCGAGCGGCAATATGGAGGAGCCGTACGAATTCGCGATCGAGGTCGTCGGCGGCGCCGTCCCGAAGAACTATTATCCGGCCGTCGAGAAGGGCCTGACCGAATGTGTCCAGAGCGGACCGGTCGCGGCTTATCCGGTTGTCGGCGTCAAGGCGGTCCTCTACGACGGGTCCTACCATCCGGTAGACTCTTCGGAGCAGGCGTTCAAGACCGCGACGCACCTCGCGTTCAAGGACGGCTTCATGAAAGCCGATCCGATCCTCCTTGAGCCGATCATCAATCTGAAGGTCACGGTCAAGGACCAGTTCACCGGCGATGTCATGGGTGACCTGAACAAGAGAAGAGGCCGTGTGCTCGGCATGAATCCCGACCACAAGGGCAACACGATCATCGAGGCGGATGTCCCGCAGACCGAGATCTACGGATACAGCACGGTTCTCCGCTCGATGACAGGCGGCTCGGGCGAATTCTCGTTCGAGTTTGCCCGCTATGAGCAGGCCCCGGCCGATGTCCAGGCGAAGCAGATTGCTGCCCGCGCTGACGAGGTCAACCAGGGAGAGGACTGATCACCGGTCCGGAGACCTCCCGGAAGAGAACGA
>CACYEN010000110.1 GCA_902773435.1 uncultured Lachnospiraceae bacterium
CATTTTACACACTGAATACGGGGGACCGGCTTCCCTGCATCGGCCTCGGAACGTTCGGCTCGGACCGCTTCAGCGCGGACGAAGTTTCCGCTGCGGTTGAGGGCGCGATCCGCGCAGGTTACCGCTGTATCGACTGCGCGTCCGTATACGGCAACGAGAAGGAGATCGGCAGGGCGATCCGGAAGGTCACAGACGAGGGCGTCTGCCGCAGGGAGGATCTCTTCGTCATGTCAAAGGTGTGGAACGACATGCACCGCGAGGTGAGAGAGAGCGCCCGGAAGAGCATAGAGGACCTGGGCGTCGGCTATCTCGACATGCTGTTCATACACTGGCCTTTCCCCAATTATCACGCGCCCCACTGCGGCGTGGACTCGAGAAATCCCGACTCCAGGCCATTTTCGGTCGGGGAGTTTATGGATACCTACAGGCAGTTCGAGGAGCTGGCTGACGAGGGGCTGATCCGGAATATCGGCATCTCGAACCTCACGATCCCGAAGCTTGAGCTCGTGAAGGACCTCTGGCGGATCAGGCCAGCGGCGTGCGAGAGCGAGATGCACCCCCTGTTCCAGCAGCAGGACCTCCTCGACTGTCTCACGGGACTCGGCATACAGGCGATCGCCTATATGCCGCTTGGATCCCCGAAGCGCCCGGAGCGGGATATCGTGGAGACGGACCTCGCCGACATGCAGGCCCCTGAGCTCGTGGAGATCGCGTCCCGGTACGGCGTCCATCCCGCGATTATCTGCCTGAAGTGGGCAAAGCAGAGGGGGACGGTGCCGATCCCGTTCTCCCTGCACAATTACGAGGCGAATCTTGAGGCGATGGTCACTCCGCCGCTGACGGAGGAGGAGATGGCGGTGATCGGAACCCTGGAGAAGGGGAACCGCCTGGTCAAGGGCCAGGTGTTCCTGTGGCCGGGCGCCGACGACTGGCATGCCCTGTGGGACGAGGACGGACATATCGCGGACTCGCCCGACGACCCGGGATGAGACGGGATACACGACGGGTCTGAGAAAGAGAACACATCGGTGAGATCAGGCAGATCCTGACCCCCGCCCGCCTTCCGATTATTCCGACGGTTAATCGAAAGGCGGACGGGGACCTTTTTGGTTAGCCCTATAATTAATCATGATGTTAACCGAACTGTTAGGAGAAAGAATTCTCCGAAAATTTGTGATAATTGTACAATCAAAATCGAGGTTAATCCGTTCTTTATAGTTGACAATCACAATAAAACGGGCCATAATTATGAAGAGGGGAGGCGCTGCTTTCTGCCTGATTAACTAGAATATAAATCAACTTTCATGCGCTCAGGAGAATCTGCCGACGGGCAGACAGGGCGGTTCGGAAGGCTTTCCCTGAAGATAAACCATCTCAATAAGGATAGGAGGGAGAGGAACATGAAACACGTGAAAGTAGGAAAACTGTTGGCGATGCTTCTTGCCATGTGCATGATTTTCTCACTGGCCGTTTATGCGGAGGGCAGTGGGGACGCCGGCGAGGCTACAGAGATCACATTCTGGACGTTTCAGGAACTTCATGTCGAGTACTATGAGAAGATGGCTGAGAAATGGAACGAGGCCAATCCCGATAAGCAGATCGTCCTTAAACCGACTGTCTACCCGTTCGAGGATATGCACAGCAACCTGCTGATCGCCCTGCAGTCCGGGACCGGAGCTCCGGACCTTGTGGATATCGAGGTCGGAAAATACGCGAATTTCCTTAAGGGAGACATCCAGCTGCTGCCGCTGAACGACATCGTCGAACCGGAACTCGACAATATCGTGAAGGCGAGAGTCGACATCTACTCCAAGGACGGCAATTACTACGGAATCTGCTTCCACGTCGGCGCGGCCGTCATCTACTACAACACCGAGCTCTGCGAGCTGGCCGGGGTTGACTACAATGAGATCAAGACATGGGACGACTACTATGAGGCCGCCAAGGCTCTCAAGGAAGCGGATCCCGACAAGTACTGGGAATCTGTCGAAGCGACCGATATCTGGCATATGTGGCCGCTGCTTGCCGAGCTCGGCGGGGATATGACGAATGCGGAAGGCGCGGTCACCATCGACACGCCGGAGATGGCGAAGGTCCTCGAATTCAACCGCAAGCTGGTCGACGAGGGACTGGCGGTCGTCGCCCCGGGCGGATATCATCACGCGGAGGAGTTCTACGCGCTGATGGGTGGCGGCAACATCGCCTCCATCGTTATGCCGCTCTGGTATCTGGACAGATTTACGAACTATATGCCGGATCTTGCCGGAAAGATCGCGATCGCCCCGCTTCCGGTCTGGGAAGAAGGCGAGCCGCGCTCCATCGGCCAGGGCGGAACAGGCACCTCGATCACCAACCAGGCGAAGAACCCCGAACTGGTCAAGGAATTCCTCTCCTATGCCAAGCTGTCCCAGGACGCCGGCATCGAGATCTGGAACACGCTCGGATTTGATACGATCCGCACGGACGTCTGGGCGATGGAGGATGTCACGCACGCGGACAACAAGTTCACGGAGTATTATGTGAACAACCCGTTCGATATCCTGCTCGAGATCAAGGACGAGATCGTCGCCCACAACAACGGCGAGAATCTTCCGCAGGCACTGGATCTCATGAAGAATGAAGTCCTGAACAGGGCATACACTGAACCGGATGTGGACATTCCCGCCATGCTGGCGGAAGTTCAGTCCTCCGTCATCGAATAACTGAAGTCCAGCCTGTCCGGGGGAAGGGAACGCGCCTGCTTTCCCTTCCCCCTTTTTCGATTCTGTCCGCCGGCCAGTATTATAAGGAACCGTGATCATGAAACAAAAAAGAAAATCGTCAGGAGGCTTCCGCTCGCTGCTCTACTCGCAGAAAGTGGCGCCCTATGTGTTCGTCGCTCCGTTTGTCATCGCGTTTCTGCTCTTTTACCTCTATCCGATAATCTCCTCCGTCATCATGAGTTTCCAGGAGGTCCTGCCGGGCCAGGTCCGGTTTATCGGGCTCTCCAACTATAAGAACCTGTTCAGGGGGGATTTCGTGAAAGCCGTGAGGAACAGTGTCATCTACACGGTGATCACATGCGCCGTGCTCGTCCCGGTGCCGATCCTGCTCGCGGTATTTCTCAATTCGAAGCAGACGGTCGGGAAAAACACGTTCCGCGTCATCTTCTTCCTCCCGGCCCTGGTCTCTGTCGTGGTCGGCGGCTTCACGTTCCGCCTGATCTTCGGCGAGATGCCGACCGCGCTGCTGAACAGCGTGATCGGCGTGTTCGGGGCAAAACCGGTGAAATGGCTGGGAGGGCCGGCGCCGTGGACGACATTTTTCGCGCTGCTCGTTCTCTGCTGCTGGCGCTGGACGGGCGTGAATATCATGTACTATCTGTCCGGACTCCAGAACATCTCGGAGGAGCTCTATGACTCCGCATCGATCGACGGGGCGGGGGCCTGGCAGCGGTTCTTCTACATCACCCTGCCGCTGCTCAAGCCGACGACGACCTACGTCCTCACGATCAGTATCTACGGCGGCATGGCGATGTTCCTGGAGAGCAGGATGCTCTTTAACGGCGGGCGCTATCCGGGCGGCCAGGGCCTGACGATCGTGGGCTACCTCTACCGCCTCGGGTGGGAACAGAACCGGATCGGCCTCGGCTGCGCGGTCGGCCTGTTCCTGCTCGCGGTGACGCTCGCCGTTAACCTGGTCCAGCTCCGGGTCTCCGGCTTCTTTGAGAGGAGGTGAGGGGATGAGCGAAAAAAAGCGGTCCCGTCTCACCGCCGGGACATTCATGATCATGCTGGTCCTCATCGTCCTCGCCGTCCTCATCCTGCTGCCGTTCTACAGCATCGTGCTCGCGTCTCTCCGGCCGGGGACGGAGATCATGAGGCAGGGCATCGGGCTTCGGATCGATCCCTCGATCATGTCCCTCGGCAATTACCGGTACGTGTTCACGGACGAGCGGTATTTTACGTGGTTCTTCAACAGCATCCTCATCACCGCGATCCAGACGGCGCTCACGCTCGCGGTCAGCGCGTTTGTCGGCTACGGCTTCGCGATGTACGAATTCCGCTTCAAGAACCTGCTGTTCATCTGCGTTCTCTTCATCATGATGGTGCCGCTCGAGATCATCATGCTGCCGCTCTACCAGCTGATTGTGCGCCTTAAGCTCATCAACAGCATCTGGGGCGTCATCCTGCCGTCCATCGCGTCGCCGCTCCCGATCTTCTTCTTCCGGCAGTATCTGAGCGGGATTCCGAAGGATTTCCTTGACGCGGCGAGGATCGACGGCTGTAATGAGTACAGTATCTTCTTCCGGATCATCGTGCCGCTGATGAAGCCGTCCTTCGCCGCGATGGGAATCTTCGTCGGCATGAACAGCTGGAACAACTATCTCTGGCCGCTGATCGTTCTCCGGGAGAACCGGAAGCTCACGCTTCCCGTCGGCCTGGGCTCGCTGCTCACGCCCTACGGGAACAACTATGATCTTCTGATCGCGGGTTCGGTATTCTCCATCATCCCGATCGTGATCCTCTTCCTGTTCTTCCAGAGGAGCTTCATCGCGGGCATGACCGCCGGGGGCATCAAGGAGTAGGCTATGATTATTACACCAACACCGGAAAATGTCGCTTTCTTCAAAGCGCTGGCAAGCGATATCAGGCTGCAGGTCATCCAGCTGCTCGCGGAGAGGAACCTGAGCATCAAGGAGCTGGCGGAACTCACGGGGGTGAGCAGCCCGATCATGCTGAAGCATGTGCGGATGCTGGAGGAGAACGGCTTTGTCACGAGCAGCCTCGTCAGGCAGAACGGCTCGATCAGCCGCGTCTGCACACTGGTCTTCGCGGAGTACCGCCTCATCATCGAGGCGCGCAGGAGAGGGCTTCCCGCGGACTACACGGTCTCCATCCCGGTCGGGACCTACTCCGACATCTACCCGGCGCCCACGTGCGGGCTCCTGACCGAGAAGGAGCAGATCGGCGTGTCGGACGATCCGCGGTGCTTCTGGGATCCCGCCCGTGTGGACGCCCAGCTCATCTGGTTCACGAAGGGATACGTGGAGTACCGGATTCCCGCGAGGATCGACGCCGACAGGATGCCCAAAGAGATCGAGCTCTCCTTTGAGATTGCCTCCGAGGCGCCGGATTTCGCGGAGGACTGGCCCTCCGACATCACGTTCTCCATGAACGGCGTGCGCCTCTTCTCATGGACGAGCCCGGGCGACTACGGCGTGAAGCGCGGCGTCCTGACCCCGGAGTGGTGGCCGTCCAACCAGTACGGCCTTCTGAAAATGATCCGGATCACGCCGGAGGGCTCGTGGATGGACGACAGGAAGATGTCGGACGTCACGATCTTCGACGTCCTCGGGGAGGAGAGCCTGAGCTGGACGATCCGCTTCGAGGTCCCCGAGGACGCGGAACACGTCGGCGGCCTGTCCCTCTTCGGGAGCAGGTTCGGAAACTACGCCCAGGACATCCTGTTCCGCCTTTTCTACTGACGGGGAAGCGGAATTCTTCTCCCGAAACCGACACGAAGACGGGCTGCCGCATGAGCGGCAGCCCGTCTTCGTGTCTTTCCGTTACAGGATTACTTTGTGACTTTTATGCCCCGGTAAGCGCTCCACGTGCTGAAGTATTTCTTGCCGGAGACGGTCATGAAGGACCGCACATAGATCTTATAGGTGGCGCCCTTTGTGAGACCGGTCAGCACCTTCTCGACGACGGAAGCGCCATTTACCGTGACCGTCTTCTCCGTGCTGCCCGTGACATACTTGACGATATAGCCGCTGGCCTTCGCGTTCTTTCCCCACTTCACGGTGACCGTCGAGGGCGCGGTGCAGGTGGCGGAAGAGATCACCGGCCGCGTCAGGAAGTAGGTGAACTTCTGGGCGGATACGGTGCTCCTGTAGATCGTGTCGCCCACCTTCTTAAACGCGTAGAGCTTGTAGGCGTACTTCGTCCCGTTGGACGTCGCCTCCGTATCCGTATAGTTCAGTGTGGAGGCAGCGCCCTGCCCGAGCGTCGCGATCCGGGTGCTGCCGCGGTACATGTAGTAGCCGGAGGCCCCGGCGATCTTTCCCCACTCGATCCTGACGCCGGTGGAGACGCTCTCCACGGAGGAGATGACGGGGCGGGAGATGTAATAGATGCTCTTTGTGTCAGAGATCGCGCTCCTGTAGGTCTCATCCCAGATCGTCACATAGGCGTAGAGTTTGTAGGTGTACTGGGTGTTGTTGCTGACCTCCGTATCCGTATGTGTCGTGCCGGGGAGCGTGTTGATCCTTGTGCTGCCGCGGTAGAGATAGTATCCGTCGGCGCCGCTGACCGCTCCCCAGGTGATCTTCACCCCGGTGGACGTGTTGGAAAGGCCTGAGATCTTCGGCTTCGCAAGCGAGGGCTTGACCTGGACGAAGGGGAGGTCGTTGTTGTTCGCGTAGTGGTCGGCGGGGGAATTCTTATAGCCGCGGATTGTCGTTTTATTATAGTCCGGAAAATACGGAGTTTCAAAATAGGTACCCTCGTCGTCATAAGACGAACTGAGAGCTGCCCCCAGCGCGTATCCTCCGATCGATTCGACCGTCTTCGGAATCGTGATCGAGGAGAGGTCGTTGCAGTCGATGAATGCCTTGTCGCCGATCTGCTCCAGCCCGTCTTTAAGCGTGACGCTGCTGAGCCTTCCGCATCTGCTGAAAGCCCAGGGACCGATCTTGGTGATGTGGGCGGGTATGGTAATGCTTTCCAGTGACGAACATTTGTTAAACGTAGATTTGGCAATCCTGGTCGTGTTCTTGTGGAAGGTTACGCCCGTCAGGGAACTGCAGGACGAGAAGATGCCGTCACCGATCGTTGAGATGTTCCCGGGGTACACCACGCTGGTCACTGCCGTTCCGGCGAAGGCGTAATTGCCGATCGATTTTACGGACGAAGGAATGGAGATGGCCGCGATGCCCGTGTAGGCAAACGCGAAGGCTCCGATCCTTGTGATCCCCGATTCGAGGGTGAGGGATTTTATCCGCTTCTGGTATACGTCGAACGGCCTTTCGTCGTTGAACCAGGGCTGTATGTTGGTGCCGCCGTAATCCGCCATTCTCCCGGAACCCGTTATGGTCAGGGACAGCTCCGCGTCGGTCCCGCTTAAGCTCCAGAAGACGTTGTCGACACCCTCTGCGGCGCCGCAGTATCCCGAATCAAATATCTTTGCTTCGGGATCCCCGGCGAGCTCGCCGGCATCCGGCTCGGAGAAGATCTCTCCCTCAGCCGCCTGGGCGGCGATCTCCGGTTCCGGGGAGTCGGCGGCGATTTCTTCCGGGCCAGCGGACCCGGAGAGCTCCTCAAACTCCTCCCCGTCGAGAGACTCGATCCCGGGAATCCCGATCCCGGGAATTCCGGCGTCTTCGTCATCTTCCCCGGCGTCTTCTTCGGAAGGCTCCTCCGCCGGCTCGGGCTCGTCATCCGTCAGAAAACCTTCATCTTCGCCGAACAGATCTCCCGAATCCTCTGAAAATGCCTCATCCTCCTCTTCGGAGAATGAAATGTCCTCATCCCCGAGGACAAAATCCGCGTCTTCTTCAAAGAAAGCGGCGTCTTCTTCAAAGACGGGGACCTCTCCCTCGCCGACAGTTTCGATGGCGTCCTCAAAGAAGACTTCGTCGGCGGGAACAGGTGACGCGGCCTGCACACATAAAACCAGAACAGCAAGGAAAACAATCAGCTTTTTCTTCATGGGACAGGTACCTCCAGTCAGGGCGTTCGTGGCTGCGTTATCTGAATCTTTCGGGCTGCGCGTATCGCTGCTTCTGTTATCTTTCCGATCTTCTGCTGACATCCATATTATCTCATACTGAAGACTTTTTATCAATCGGTGGAGTTTCCCCGCCGGTTCCGGGGAGTTGTTTTGAGCGGGATTCCCATGGTACACTTGGGGCGGGGAGAAGGGATTTATTATCTGGAGAGTGACATGGCAGAAACACTGATGTTCGTATTTGACGTCGACGACACGCTCTATCTGAGGAGCGAGCCCTACCTGAGGACCTTCCGCCGGTTCTTCGGCGAGGAGGAGCGAGCCGCGGTCGACGAGGAGGCCCTCCTCGCTTCCGGCACCCGGTACAAGGATGAATTCTACTGGAGGCGGGAGCGCGGAGAGATCACGATGGACGGGATGCTGACAGGGCGGACGCTTTTCACGATGCGGAGTGTCGGGATCAGTCTCACGGAGAGCGAGGCCCGGGATTTCGAGCGGCTCTACACTGAGAATCTGAAGACGATCCGCATGCTGCCGCCCTTCCGGGACCTTCTCACGGAGTTCGCCGCCGCCGGTGTGAACATGGGCATACTGACGAACGGGCCTTCGGACAGACAGCGGGAGAAGATCCGCGCCCTCGGGGCGGACCGGCTGATCCCGGAGGGGAACATACTGGTCTCGGGAGACGTCGGCACCGCGAAGCCGGACCCGGGCATCTTCCGCGCGTTCGAGGCGCGGACCGGCTTTCCCCCGGAGCGGATCCTGATGACGGGGGACGCGTATTCGACGGACATCAGCGGCGCTGACTCCGCCGGCTGGCGCGCCGTGTGGCTGAATCTGAGAGGGGAAGACGGAGACTGCGCCGTCGAGTTCGAGTCGCCGGACGCGGAGCAGGTGTGCGCGTACCTGCGGCACGCCGCGGGACTGTGAAGGGAGAGGAAGAAATAGTATGGCAAGACACGTCCTGATGATACTGGGGCTGCTCGGCATCCTGTACGGATTCGTCGTCATGAGCGCGGCCTCGGGCACCCGCTTCTACTGTGTCTGGCTCCTGATCGGCGCGGCGTTCATCGCGGTCTCCCTCCTCATGAGAGGGGGCTTCTTCGAGAGGAACCCGGCCGCGGGAAAGATCCTTCTCGCCGCGGCCCTCATCGGCGCCGCCGCCCTTGCCGTCCTTCTGGGGATCATCCTCCGGCACTTCGGGGACAGGGGGGAAAAGAACCTGGATTATATCATCGTCCTCGGGGCCCAGGTCCGGGAATCCGGGCCGAGCCTCGTCCTCAGGCACAGGCTCGACAGGGCCTCAGTCTATCTTGAGGAGAACGGCGGGACGATCTGCATCGTCTCCGGCGGACAGGGGCCGAACGAGCCGTTTTCCGAAGCGGAGGGGATGAAGAGGTATCTGGAGGGGCGCGGGATCGACGGTTCGCGCGTCATCATGGAGGACCGGTCGCTTGACACGGGCGGCAATATCGCGAACAGCATGAAGCTGATCAGCGGGGAGAACCCGGGGATCGGCATCGTGACGAACAATTTCCACCTGGCGAGGGCGCTCCGGATCGCGGAGAAAAAGGGTCTTGAAAATGTCTGCGGGATCGCCGCGGGGTCGGAGGCGCTGTTTCTCCCGAACAACATGCTGAGGGAGTGCCTCGCGATCATGAAGGAGCTTGTCCTGGGAAATATCTGAACCGCCTCTCAGTATCCCATCTTCCTGAGTCTTGCCGACGCCCTGACGGAGCCGTGCTTCGCGGCGTACCTGCACCACTTGAGCCCCCTGCCGATGTCGGCGGCACCGAAGGATCCGTCGAGATAGCCGATCCCGAGTTCGGCCGCGGCGTCGATATCGCCCTTCGCGGCCCGGTCGACCAGGCTGAACCTGCGCTCCCGCGCGAGCGCGCGGTCGGCAGCGGCCCGGACCATCTCCAGCTCCTCGACGTAGATGCAGTTGGGGATCTCCCCGCTCTTCACGAGGTCCACGCACTCCTCGAAGTCGAACCAGCGCACCTCGGCGACCTCGTCGGCCTGAAGGACGAACGCGTCCTCGTCGGCGTCGCAGAACGCGAGGTAGACGTTGCTCACCTGGCGGTCGCGGAACGGCTCCCCGTGGAAGAAGTCCTCGAACTCGAACGCCCGTCTGCCGCAGAACACGAGCTCCTTCTCCGAAGCGGTGACGCCGAGCTCCTCTTTGAGCTCGCGCACGGCGGACTCCAGAAAATCGCTGCCCGCCGGGATATGGCCGGCGCTCGAGATGTCGTAGCAGCCGGGGAAGGAGTCCTTTGATTCGCTCCTCTTCTGGAGGAGGATCTGCAGGCGGCCTTCCCTCGTCCTGACGAGCCAGACGTGGCTCGTGCGGTGCCGGATGCCCTTTCTGTGGGCGGTCCCGCGGGATACGGTTCTGCCGGTCGGCTGGCCGGATTCATTGACGATGTCGAAGAACTCTTCCAATTTCGATGCCCTCCTCAAGCGGTTGGTCGATATGCTGATTATACGACATCGGAGCCTGCGGCGCAAAGGGTGCCGGGGCTCCCGCGTCACTTGCGCATCTTCCCCCGGGGGGATATGATGGGGGAGATCTCAAAAGCCCCGGGTCTTTCCCGGTTTCTTTGTTAAGGACTTATGATTGATATGAATGAAGGAAAACGCACCTACAGCACCGGCGTCCTGCTCAGGAGGTTCGCCCCCTACCTGCTGAAATACAGAAAGATCCTCTTCTTCGATCTTCTGATGGCGGGCCTCACGACGCTGTGCGACATCATACTTCCCATGATCATGCGGAGGCTGACGAACTCCGCGCTCGGGATCCTGGCGCCGCTCACGGTTCAGTCGGTCATCCAGATGGCGCTCTTCTACGTCGCGCTCCGGCTCGTCGACGGGGCGGCGAACTTTTACATGCAGTCCCAGGGCCACATCATGGGCGTCTACATCGAGACCGACATGAGGAAGGACGCGTTTGAGCATCTTCTCCGGCTGTCGGATTCATTTTTCGCGAACCACAAGATCGGCCAGCTCATGGGGCGCATCACGAACGACCTGTTCGACGTGACCGAGTTCGCCCACCACTGCCCGGAGGAATTCTTTATCGCGGGCGTCAAGATACTCGCTTCATTTATCATCCTCTGCAGGTCGAGCATAGAACTTACGCTGATCATCTTCGCCTGCATCCCCGTCATGGCGGTCGTGTCGGTGAAGATCAACCAGAGGCTGCGAGCCGCGTTCAAGCAGCAGCGGCACCAGATCGGGGAGCTGAACGCGGCGATCGAGGACAGCCTTCTCGGGGAGCGCGTCGTCAAGGCGTTCACCGGGGAGAGCGAGGAGATGCGCAAGTTCGGTGAGGGCAACCTCGAGTTCCAGCGGATCAAGAAGAAAACCTACTACTTCATGGCCGCCTTCGGGACGTCGACGCGCCTGTTCGACGGCCTGATGTACACGGTCGTCATCCTCGCGGGCGGGCTCTTCCTGATCTACGGTAAGATCAGCGCCGGCGACATGGTCGCCTACGTCCTCTACGTTTCCACGCTGATCGCGACGATCCGCAGAATCGTCGAGTTCGCGGAGCAGTTCCAGCGGGGCATGACGGGGATCGAGCGGTTCCTCGAGATCATGGACACGCCGGTCGACATCGAAGACGCGGAGGACGCGGTGGATCTCCGCGTGAAGGAGGGCAGGATCGAGTTCCGGGATGTGTCGTTCGAGTACCCGGACGACCACAACAAGGTGCTGCGCCACCTCAATCTCACGATCAGGCCGGGTGAGAACGTCGGCCTCGTCGGCCCGAGCGGCGGCGGAAAGACGACCCTCTGCAACCTGATCCCGCGGTTCTATGAGCTCACGGGAGGCAGCATCCTCATCGACGGCCAGGATATCAGCAAGGTGACGCTCCTGAGCCTGAGGAACGCCGTCGGCATCGTGCAGCAGGACGTGTACCTCTTCAGCGGCACGGTCCGCCAGAACATCTCCTACGGCCGCCCCGGGGCGACGGACGAGGAGATCCGCGAGGCGGCGAGGCTCGCCGGCGCGGACGAATTCATCCGGCAGCTGCCCGACGGCTACGACAGCTACATCGGGGAGAGGGGCGTGAAACTCTCCGGCGGCCAGAAGCAGAGGATCTCGATCGCGAGGGTGTTCCTCCGGAATCCGCGCATCCTGCTTCTCGACGAGGCGACGTCCGCGCTCGACAACGAGAGCGAGATTCTCGTCGGAAGAAGCCTCGCCCGCCTGACGAAGGGCAGGACGACGCTGACGATCGCGCACAGGCTGACGACGATCCGCGACGCCGACCGGATCCTCGTCCTCGGAAGGGAGGGCATCGAGGAGGAGGGGAGCCACGATGAGCTGATCGCGAAGAAGGGGCTCTACTACAGGCTCTGGAACGGGCTGCTCTCCGAGGAGGATCTGTAGGTATGGAGATGATTCGGCATTTTTTCGGGAACGTGTTTTTCTTTACGGCAGCGGTCTCCCTCGTCATCACACTCGTCGAACTGATCCGGTACCGCCTGAAGTGACGGCGCCGGCCGGGAGGTGACGGGGAAGCGGGGAGACGCGGTGTCCGCGCGGGATGCGGGACCGCTGCCGTTGAAAAGACAAGGGGCCCGCGCGATATGCGGACCGCCGCCGCTGAATCACGCGGCCAGACCAGTATGAGCCGGAGGAAAGACGGATGCGGATTGCTCTGATTACCGGCGCGTCCGGGGGACTTGGCGCCGAGTTCGCGCGTCAGATCGACAGGGACGAGAAGGAAATCGATGAAATATGGCTCACGGCGCGGAGGGAGGAGAAGCTCAGGGAGCTGGCCTCCCGGCTCGCGCACGGGACGAGGATCATCCCGGCCGACCTCGCGGACCGGTCCGCCTGCGGCCGCATCGGGGCGATGCTCTCGGAGGCCGGCGCGGAGGTCGGGATTCTCGTGGTCTGCGCGGGTTTCGGAAAAGTCGGCACCAGCGTCGGGATCGGGAGGGACGCGTCCGCGGCCATGATCGACCTCAACTGCCGGGCCGCGGTGGACGTCACGCTGACCGCGCTGCCGTTTATGGGAGCCGGGGACCGGATCCTCGAGATATGCTCGACGTCCGCTTTCCAGCCTTTTCCCTGTCTGGGCGTCTACGCCGCCTCCAAGGCGTTCCTCTACAGCTACTCCAGAGCCCTCCGGCAGGAGCTGATGCCGCGGAAGATCGCCGTGACCGCGGTCTGCCCCTACTGGATCCGCGACACGGAGTTCATTGAGACGGCGGAGGACACATCCGGGGACGGGCGCCGGCCGGTCAGGCACTACCTGTTCGCAGGGAAGGCGTCCCCGACGGCGCGGAGGGCGCTCCGGGACAGCCGGATCGGGCTCGCCGTCTCGACGCCGGGGATCATCTGCTCGCTCCACAGGCTGTTCGCGAAACTCGTCCCCCGGAACGTCATGATGCTGATCTGGGAGGGACTCCGGCGGCTGTAGGACGGGATGCCCGGGATGTCCGCGCAGAGGAATCGATTTCATACAAAACAGATAATGAAAGTTGATTTTTTCATTGAAAATTATGCAACATGCTGATAACATAGAGGGCGAAAGGGCCGCATATCGCTGTCCTGCAAGAAAATAAAAACGGAGGTTGCGTACTATGAAGAAAAGATTGGCGCTGCTGCTCGCCGGCATGTTGGCTGTCGGTTTGCTCTCGGCAGTTCCGGCTGCCGCGGAAGATTCAACGGGTCTCGATGAACTGATCGCCGCCGCTCAGGAGGAAGGCGAACTCACTGTCTACGGTTCCTGCGAGGAGGAGTATCTCGCGGCGGCCTGCGCGAAGTTCCAGGAACTCTACGGAATCAAGACCAGCTACCAGAGACTTTCAACTTCCGAAGTGTATACGAAGATCAAGGAAGAAGCGGGCAATCCGTCCGGTGACGTCTGGTTCGGCGGCACGACGGATCCCTACAACGAAGCGGTCGTCGACGGCCTTCTCGAGCCCTATGACGCGGTGAACGCGGTCAACCTGCTCTCCGACGACTACAAGGATCCGGACAACAACTGGTACGGCATCTACAAGGGCATCCTCGGCTTCATGGTCAACAATGAGGAGCTCGAGGCGGAAGGCA
>CACYEN010000111.1 GCA_902773435.1 uncultured Lachnospiraceae bacterium
ACGATCCAGGCGCAGATCCTGGATCTGCTCAGGAACCTCAAGGACAGAATCAATTCATCGATCATGCTCATCACACATGACCTCGGCGTCATCGCCGAGATGGCAGATTACGTTGTCGTCATGTACGCTGGGAGGATCGTCGAGAAGGGCACGGCGGAGGACATCTTCTACCACCCGTGTCACCCCTACACGATCGGTCTCATGCGTTCCAAGCCGGTCGTCGGGCGGGAGGTCAATGAACTCTACTCGATACCGGGCAAGGTCCCGAATCCCGTCAATATGCCGGATTACTGCTATTTCAGGGACCGCTGCGAGAAGAGGCTCGCCTGCTGCGACGGGGAGTATCCCTGCGAGATCTCCATCTCATCCACGCACAAGGTCAGCTGCTACCGCTACTACGATGAATACAGGCAGGACGACGGCGAGGGCAATCTGATGTCAGCCGGTCCGGCTTACGTCGGGGCGAAAGGAGGCGCGTGATGGAAGAACAGCTTTCCTGTGATCCGGGCTATATTCTCACGGTAAAGGACCTGAAGAAGCATTTCCCGATCAAGGGCGGTATGCTGAACCGCGTCGTCGGCTCCGTCAAGGCCGTGGACGGCGTCACGTTTAACCTGAAGAGGGGGACGACGATGGGACTCGTCGGCGAATCCGGCTGCGGCAAGACGACGACGGGACGCGTGATCCTCCGGCTTTCGGGGGAGAAGACGGCGGGGTCGGTCATCTTTGAGGGCAGGGATGTCTACGCGCTCTCCGACAGGGAGCTGAGAGACATGCGGACGAAGATGCAGATCATCTTCCAGGACCCGTTCTCCTCGCTCTCCCCGAGGCTGCCGGTCGGGGAGATCATCGGCGAGGCGGTCAGGGAGCATAATCTTGTCGCGAAGGCGGACTATGACGACTACGTCGATTCCGTCATGGATGAGTGCGGCCTGCAGCCGTTTCACAAGACGAGGTATCCGCACGAATTCTCCGGCGGACAGCGCCAGAGGATCTGTATCGCCCGCGCGCTCGCGCTCAACCCGGATTTCGTCGTCTGCGACGAGCCGGTCTCTGCGCTCGACGTCTCGATCCAGGCGCAGATCATAAACCTGCTGAACCGGCTCCAGGAGCAGAGGCAGCTCAGTTATCTCTTTATCTCGCACGACCTCTCGGTCGTCGAGCACATCTCGGATTCCGTCGGCGTCATGTATCTCGGAAATCTGGTGGAGTATGGCGAGAAGAAGGACGTCTTCAAAAATCCGCTTCATCCCTATACGAAGGCGCTCTTCTCGGCGATACCCGTACCGGATCCGAACGCGAAGATGAACCGGATCGTGCTCGAGGGTTCCATCCCCTCGCCGGCGAACCCGCCGTCGGGATGCAAGTTCCACACACGCTGCAAGTACTGTACCGAGAGGTGCAGAACGGAGGTGCCCGAGCAGAAGGAGGTCGAATCCGGCCACTTCGTCGTCTGTCACCTGTTCAGCTGAATAAACGGATCGGAGGTCCTTATGGGGAGACAGAGAGATGATGACGGCCGCGTGATCGCGGATATGTCCGGTATCGAGAAGCCCCGGCTTTTCGGCGGTCTCCCGGGGGCTTTCAGGGGGAACGGCACGGAGGCCGGCAGGGCGGAAGAGAAGCGGCGCTCCCAAGCGGCCGGAGGAGACCGCGGACACGTTCCCCCGGGATGGAGCGAACACATAGACCTGGACGGGCCCGAGAGAAGGGCCGCGGTCCGCGGCATGCTGAAGGGGGCACTCCTGATCGGAAGCGTCTACCTCATCATCTTTGCCGCCGTGATCGCCCTCATGTATTTTCTCTGGTAGTATTCATCATTCATGTATTTTCTCCGGCAGCATTCAGGGTGAGATGATTCGGGATATTTCAGGCAGCATTCTGGAGGAAACCATTTGAGAATTCTTATTATCAGACACGGCGACCCCGACTATGTCGAGGACACGCTGACGGCCCGCGGGATCCGCGAGGCGGAGGCCCTCTCAGCCATCATACCGGGCCTTGAGATTGGGGAATGCTTCGTATCCCCTCTCGGAAGGGCAGCAATGACCGCGAAGATCGCGCTTGGGAAGACGGGGATCGTCCCAACGGTCCTCCCCTGGCTGCAGGAGTTCGTCACGAACTACGACGTGAACGGGGATGAACTTCTCGCTTCCGTCCTCGATCCCTACGAGATGAAGGACAGCTACGAGCTGGGAAAGCATCAGACGGTCGGGGAGCTCGTCGATCCGGACTGCTACCGGGATTTCCGCCCGGATGCGGACGGGAATGTCCCCAGATATTCCCCGGGCATCTGCTGGGACGTCCTGCCCGGGTATTACGCGTCGGATCCGGCCCTCAATGACCCTGTCCGCTGGAGGGAATCCTACCTCGCGACACACGGGGGCATGGTCAACGCCGACCCCACCGGCAGGTGGCGGGGCAGGAGCCGGATGCTGGCCTGTTACGATTACGTCGCGGGGGAATTCGACCGCTTTCTCGCGGACCGCGGATATGTGAGGGACCGCGGGGGTCTCTACCGGACGGAGAAGGGGCACGAGAAGACCGTGACGCTGTTCTGCCATTTCGGAATCACCGCGGTTCTGCTCTCCAGGCTCTGGGACGTCTCTCCCTACCAGATGTGGCACAGTCTCTGCACGGCGCCGACATCGGTCACGGAGATCGTGACGGAGGAGAGGATACAGGGACTTGCGCATTTCCGAGCGCTTAGAATCGGCGACACGACACATCTTTCGATGGCCGGAATCAGGCCCTCCTTTTCAGCCCGGTTCTGTGAGAGCTACGGAAATCAGGATCAGAAGCACTGAAGATTCCGCGAACATAAAGGAGACAGGTATACTATGCTGAAAGGCGCTATCTTTGACATGGACGGCCTCCTCTTCGATACGGAGAAGGTCTACCAGGAGACGTGGGGCGAACTCGCGCGGGAGCGGGGCATCAGGCTTCCCGAAGATTTCAAATACCATATCTGCGGGACCAGCGGGGACCTCGCCTATGAAGTCGTTTCAAAGTACTTTCACACGGCGGACGGCAGGGCAATCGCCGAGGAGTGCTATGCCCGCGTCGCGGAAAAAGTGAAAACGGGTGTCGACATCAAGAAAGGCGTCGTCGAGATTCTCGGGAAATTCAAAGAGGCCGGCGTAAAGTGCGCGGTCGCCAGCAGTTCCAGCATGGAGGTTATTGCCGGCAACCTCGCGAGGGCCGGCATATCGTCCTGTTTTGAGGCTGTGGCGAGCGGGCCGGAAGTCATGAACGGAAAGCCGGCTCCCGACATTTTCCTT
This sequence comes from uncultured Lachnospiraceae bacterium, assembly GCA_902773435.1. Taxonomy (GTDB): domain Bacteria; phylum Bacillota; class Clostridia; order Lachnospirales; family Lachnospiraceae; genus Chordicoccus. Next base: position 3,282 of record CACYEN010000111.1, read on the forward strand.
CTCGCGGCGGAGCGGCTCGGCCTGCCCCCGGAGGAGTGCTATGTCTTCGAGGACGCGGTCAACGGCATTCTCGCGGCTGACGCCGCCGGGATGAAGCCCGTGATGGTGCCCGACCTGATGCAGCCCGATGAGAAGATTCGGAAGCTCTGCATCGGAGTGTTCTCCGACCTTGGCCAGGCGGCCCGGGCCCTTTAGGCGACAGGGATCAGGGACAGCCTGAGCGCCTGACTGTGGAGAGGAGTTTGAAAGGAGTGTGACGATCCATGCCATTTTCCATATCAGAGATCAAAAAATCCGCGCGCGCGGTGATGAAATCCCACTACTGGTTTTTTGTCCTCGTGTGCCTGATCGCGGCCGTAATCGGCACGGACTTCAACTCATCCCTGAATGCCTTCAGGGTTTCTTCGGGGACGGAAGTGCCGGGGAAGGTGAGCGAGGGCGCCTCGGGAAGTCCCGAGGACAGCATCTATACCGTGATCGGTGCCTTTATGAACGGAAGTGCCGTCGATCTCCTGAACGCGACGGGAGTGAGCGAGACGAAAGAGTTTCGGAGCGCCTTCGCGACCACGAACGGTGTGCTCGCATCGATCGTACACAACTTCTCGGGCGGAAATATCATCGTTGATATCAGCCGCGCCCTGCGCTCCCTGACCGGCGGGGACCAGTCGCTGGCGGAGCAGATCGCGACCGTTCTGGCCTCTGTCGTATCCCTTCTCTGGCTTGTCTTTGTCATCAATATCTTCCAGGTGATCATCAGCCGGATCAGCATTGAAGCCCGGATCTATCGGATCGTGCCGGCATCCAGGGCTGTCTTCACCTATCGGGCGGGAAAGACGCGGAAGACGGCATGGACGATGTTCGTCATGCATGTGTACAGTATGCTCTGGGGACTGACGATCGTGGGCGGGTTTATCAAGTATTATTCTTACAGGCTCGTTCCCTTCATCGTCGCGGAGAATCCCGATCTCAGCGCGAACGAGGCGATCACGCTTTCGAGGAAAATGATGAACGGGTGGAAGAAGAAGGCGCTGCTTCTGGACCTCTCCTTCATCGGCTGGGAGATCCTGTCGCTGCTGACATTCGGGGTCCTGAAGATCTTCTTCCTCAACGGATATCAGCTGGCTGCCCGCGCCGAGTTCTATGCCGCTGTCCGCAGCAGCGCCAGGGAGAGAAATATAGAGGGAATTCAGTCGCTCGGCGACAGGTGGCTCTTCGAGAAGGCCCCGGAGGAGCTGATCCGTGAAAACTACGCGGATGTAATCCCGATGATCGGAGCCCCTGAACCGGAGCTTCCCGGACTCAGCAGGGGGCTCAGGATTCTCGCGGATAACTTCGGAATCATCCTTCTCTCCTCAAAGCAGGAAGTGGAGTACGAGAAGGCTTTCGAGGACAGGCAGAGGATCAGGACGCTCATATTCGAGGCGGAACGCGAGAGCTATCCGACCAGGCTCTGTCTGGTCCCGCCGAAAAAGCGCAGGGTCAGGACAGACAACATCCATTACATGCGCCACTACTCAATTCCATCCCTCGCCTTCATGTATCTCTTTGTCTCCTTTGTCGGATGGTGCTGGGAGGTGACGCTGCACCTGATGCAGACGGGGCAGTTTGTCAACAGGGGCGTTCTGCACGGGCCCTGGCTGCCGATCTACGGCACCGGCTGCGTCGTCGTCCTACCCCTGCTTCACAGGTTCAAGAAGAAGCCGGTGGTGCTCTTCTTCCTGACGGTTGTCCTCTGCGGCGTACTGGAATATTTTACAGGATATTACCTCGAGAAGACCCACGGCATGAGCTACTGGTCCTACAAGGGGTATTTCATGAATCTTCACGGAAGGATCTGCGCGGAGGGCCTGTTTGTCTTCGGGGCCGCCGGCCTCCTCGTGACCTATGTGGTCGCCCCGATGGTCGACAACCTCGTGCGAAGTATTCCGCTCAAAGTGATGATTCCGATCGTCACGGCGCTTTTTGTCGTCTTTATGGGGGACCAGATCTACTCATCCCACCATCCCAACACGGACATCGGGGAAGATGAAAACTACGCCGCCGCGTCTGCAGAAGCCGTCCCGGGTTCTCCGGAGTCCGCGGCAGAAGCGGCCGCATCCATGGCGGCCGCGGAACCGCCGGGCGCGGAGGTACCGGCGGCCTGACGGTCAGTCATAAGGGGGGCATTATCATGACCCCCCATCGCTTTCCTCCCGCCCGCTCTTCCCGCGGCCGCTTCCCCTTCTCATGAGAATGTTTCTCGCCGCCTCCGTGTCCATGACGGACTTGTCGGCGTACATCATCGTCGTCGTCGGGGACTCGTGGTTGAGCTCAGCCTGCACGAGGGCGAGGTTCTCGGTCTCTTTCAGCATATTCGTCGCGTACGTCGCACGGAGCTTGTGCGGCGTGATCTGCCTGCCCGTGAGAGGCGATCCGGCGACCGCATACTTCTTCACGAGCATCTGCACCGACCTGACGGAGAGCCGCTTCCCGTAGGAATTTCCCTTCATCGATACGAGGAAGAACGCGCGCTCCTCGGGATCCTGCGAGATGATCGCGCGGACCTCGAGGTACTCCAGGAGCCACTCCGACACCTCATCGTCGAAGAAGACGATGTCGGGCTTGCTGCGCTTCCTTAGGACACGGATGCTGTGCTCCTTAAAGTCGACATCTTCCATATTGAGGCCGACGAGCTCGGAGACGCGGATCCCGGTCCTCGAGAGCAGGAGGCAGATGGCGGTGTCCCGGATATCCGTCTTCTGCTGGTACTGGAGCTGGCGGTCCGTGAGGCCGGTCCCGAACGCCGCCGCCTGAAGGAACGCCTTCTCCTGGTCCTCATTGAGGCGGATGATCTCGTGGGGAGGGCGCTTCCCGCGCTCGACGTTGGCTACCGGATTTCCCGGGAGCCTGCCTTTCCTGCAGAAGTGAACGAAGAGGGAGTTGACGGCACTTAGGTAGTTGTTGACCGAGGATTCCCTGTTCTGGCGGACGGAGCCGGCACCGCCTCTGCGGCCGGTTCCCGCTCCGGACGTATTGCCTCCGTCCCTATCGGAGGAGCCCCCGATCCGGATCCAGTGCGCGAATTCCTCGATATCCTCCGTGTCGAGCTTCGCGAGGTCCTCGAGCTTCAGGGAAGAGATCTCCCTCGACCCGAACCAACTGTTGTTTCCGTGCAGAAATTCCAGAAACTTCGAGATCCTCTGCATATAGGCGAGCATGGTGAGAGCCGAGACGCGTCCCTCGCGCGCCCTGGCATAGGTCCTGCAGAAGCCGGGCAGCCCGGCCAGCATCTCGTCGACCTTGTTCCAGGCCTCCCTGTTTTTTTCATCCTTGTAAGCGAACGGCATGTGGCATTTCCCCCGTATTTGTCTAGTATTATACACGATATCATCTTCATTTTTTATAGCCAATCCGTCAAATATATGTATAATTTATTGATACACATCAATCGAAAGCGTTTCAGGAGATACATCAGATGAAAACAATCGAAATCAGATGGCACGGCAGGGGAGGGCAGGGCGCCAAGACGGCAGCCCTTCTTCTCGCTGACGTCGCCTTCAAATTCGGCATGCAGGTACAGGGCTTCCCGGAATACGGTCCCGAGCGCTCGGGCGCGCCGATCACGGCCTACAACCGGATCAGCGACCGGGAGATCAGGGTTCACTCAAACATCTACTATCCGGACTACGTCGCGGTCGTCGACGAGACCCTCGTCGGCTCCGTAGACGTGACAGCGGGACTTCGGGAGGACGGAGCCCTGATCATCAACACCGTGAAGACGCCCGAGGAAGCGGCGGCGCTCTTCCCGGACTATCACGGGAGAGTCGTCGCGCTCAACGCGAGAAAGATCTCCGAGGAGGCGCTTGGGAGGAACTTCCCCAATTCCCCGATGCTGGCGGCAGTCGTCGCGGTCTCCGGCCTCATTCCGAAGGACGATTTTCTCCGCGAGATGCGCTCATCCTACCAGCACAAATTCGCAAAGAAACCCGAAGTGATCGAGGGCAATATGAAGGCGCTCGAGATGGCTTACGATGCGATCGGAGGACAGGCCCGATGAGAACAGATATCACAAAAATCAACGAGAAAACCCCCTACCAGGACCTGACGGAGGGCCTTATGGTCTTCGCGGGCGGCACCGCGAAGCTGTTTAAAACGGGGGAGTGGAGAAACAACACGCCGGTCTGGGACTCCGAAAAATGCAGGCAGTGCCTTCTCTGTACGCCCTGCTGCCCGGACAGCAGCATCCCCGTGATGTCTGGAAGAAGGGGCAATTTCGACTATGACCACTGCAAGGGATGCGGAATCTGCGCTAATGTATGCCCGTTCGGGGCAATCACGATGAAGGAGGGGATGGAGCCGTGACAAATGAGAAGAAGATGAGCACACCGGCCGCCCCGATTCCGGAGCGCATGTCGGGAAATGAAGCCGTCGCCTTCGCCATCAGGCAGGTGAACCCCGACGTCATGCCGGCATTTCCGATCACACCCTCGACGGAGATCCCCCAGATGGTGTCCTCCTACATCGCGAATGGCCTCATGGATACGGAGTTTATCCCCGTCGAGAGCGAGCACTCCGCGATGAGCGCGGCGGTGGGAGCGGAGTCTGCCGGCGCCAGGTCGATGACGGCGACGTCGTCCGCCGGTCTCGCCCTCATGTGGGAGGAGCTCCTGCTGGCGGCTTCCAACCGCCTGCCGATTGTTCTCACACTGGTCAACCGGACGCTCTCGGGGCCGATCAACATCAACTGCGACCACACCGACAGCATGGGGGCCCGCGATACGGGCTGGATCCAGATCTACGCCGAGAACAACCAGGAAGTCTACGACAACTACATCCAGGCCTACCGGATCGCCGAGCACAGGGACGTGAGGCTCCCGGTCATGATCTGCCAGGACGGCTTTATCACGAGCCACGGCGTCCAGAATATCAGCCTTCTCCCGGATCAGCCCGTGAAGGATTTCGTAGGCACGTACGCGCCTGAGGAGTACCTCCTGAATCCCGGAAAACCGGTCGCCGTCGGACCTTACGCCGTGACCGATTACGTCATGGAGGCGAGAAAAGCCCAGCGCGAAGCCATGGAAAACGCGAAGCAGGTCATCCTCGACGTCGCGGACGAATTCGCCGCCCTGTCCGGCAGGCAGTACGGTCTCTTTGAGGAGTACCGCACCGCTGACGCGGACTATGTCATGCTCATCATCGGCTCGGCTGCCGGAACCGCCAAGGAAGCCGTCGATGAGCTCCGCGGGCAGGGGAAAAAGGTCGGCGTCCTGAAGCTCCGCGTGTTCCGCCCGTTCCCGGAGAAAGAGATCGCCGAGGCGCTTGCGAACTGCAGGGCCGTCGCGATCATGGACCGGTCGGAGAACTACAGCGGACAGGCCGGGGCGCTCGGGAGCGAGGTCACGGCCGGGCTCTACAGGCAGCATTCCGATATTCTGGCCGTGAATTACATCTACGGGCTCGGAGGGAGAGATTTCACGACAGAGGACGCGGCAGCCGTCTTTGAAGAACTGAGGGAAGGAGTCGAGGAAGGCAGGCCGGTCGGGCAGTATCGGTATGTCGGCCTGAGAGGATAAAGCGTATGGCATATAATTTTAAAGAAGTGATGAGCAAACCGGAGCGCCTCGCGGGCGGACACCGCATGTGCCCGGGCTGCGGGGGAACCATAGCCGCCCGCGCCGTGCTGAGGGCGCTGCGCGAGGGCGATATGGCCGTGATCGGCAACGCGACGGGCTGCATGGAGGTGTCGACTTTCATGTATCCCTACACGGCTTTCGAGGACAGTTACATCCACAACGCGTTCGAAAATGCCGGCGCGACGCTGTCCGGCGTCGAGACCGCGTACAGGGCGCTCAAAAAGCGCGGCCGTCTGCCCGAAGATGTACAGTACAAATTTATCACGTTCGGCGGGGACGGCGGGACCTACGACATCGGGTTCCAGTCGCTTTCGGGCGCCATGGAGCGCGGCCACGACATGGTCTACGTGTGCTACGACAACGGCGCCTATATGAACACGGGAATCCAGAGGTCCTCGGCGACGCCGATGTTCGCGGATACGACGACGACACCGGTCGGCACCAGGTCCAACGGCAAAGTCCAGTGCAGGAAAGACATCGCGGATATCATGGCGAGCCACAACATCCCGTATGTCGGCCAGAGCACATTTTTCGGGAATTTCTCTGACCTGCACGGCAAGGCGGAGAAGGCGATCTACACCGAGGGACCGGCATTTCTCAACATCATGGCTCCGTGCCCGCGGGGCTGGAGATACGACCCGGCGGACATCATGAAGGTCTGCAGGATGGCGGTGGAGACGTGTTACTGGCCTCTGTTTGAAGTGGACCACGGAAAGTGGCGCATCACCTACGAGCCGAAGAACAAGCTGCCGGTCGAGGAATTCCTGAGGCTTCAGGGGCGTTTCCGCCACCTGTTCAAGCCGGGAAATGAGGATCTGATCGCGGAGTTCCAGGCCGAAGTTGACCGCAGGTGGGAGCATCTTCAGTATAAGTGCGCGGAGGCCTTAGTATAATCCGGAGGCCTGCTTATAATCTGAATACATAATTCATAAAACCAAAATCTCAGGAAAAAACCGGGTGCCAGAAATCCATCTGGCACCCGGTCATTTTCTCTGAAAAGCCCTTTTCTGATTAAAATTCTCTTTATCTCTTCGCATAATTGATATTATGCGAAGAGATATGTCTCTCTCACACCGTCAGAGCTTCTTGTACATCGTCACTATATTGCGGCTGTCCCTGTACTCATAGTCCATGAGATCAACGCTTTTTTTGGCCATGAAGATGCCGAGACCGCCAATCTGGCGCTCCTCAGCGGGCAGCGAAGTATCGGGGTCATCTTTCTCAAGCGGATTGTATGGAACGCCCTCGTCGATAAATGTGAGGACAAATAACCGGCCGTCTTCCCTGTCAGTGAGCTTCGCTTCGACTGTGCAGGGTCCGGGATCTCCGCCGTACGCGTAGTCGCAGACATTGACGAACATCTCCTCCGCGGCAATCTCTATCTGCATCCGTATCTTGAGAGGACATGCGGCCTGGTCGAGAAGCGAACCGATGAAGGCGAGGACATCCCCGAGACGTCCGCGCGACGCTTCCCCTCTCCACTCTTCGGAAAATAATACCGGTTCGTTCATAACTCGCTTCCTTTCCACCATTCTTTTGAAAAGCGGATATTCTGCTGCACGGTCTTCCCTCCGCTATTCCCCGGAAAAGCGGATATCGAGCACCATGATCTCACTGTCGCTTCCGACTCTCAGCGGAGGCCCGAAGAAACCAACGCCGGAGGTGACGATGCTCTGCAGGGAACCGAATGATTTGAGACCGTAATTATTCTTATTATAAAATTTTGTAAAAAACGTGAGCGGAAAAACCTGGCCAGCGTGCGTGTGCCCCGAGAAAACCAGGTCCGCCCCGGCGTCAGCCAGGTTCCGGAAATCCACCGGTTCATGTTCGAGCACAAACACGGGTTTCGTCCGGTCGATCCCGCTCATCAGGACTCCGGCTTCCAGCCTCTTCTCCGCCCCGCGCCCGGTCTTCTCCCCGTCCTCCCGGCAGACGAGAACGATCTCTCCGTCCACCGCGTCGGTGACTTCATCTGACAGGATCTCAAATCCGCAGGATCTGATAAAATCCGGGATCTTCGCGCTGCGGAATGCCTTTGCGATCGGTGTCATGGGAAACCCGCAGAGAAGCGGCTCCTCGACGTCGTGATTTCCGTAAACTGCGTATGTCCCGTATCCAGACCTGATCGTCCTCAGATTCTCCGCGTATTCCTCCGGATTCTTCAGCCCCTCAAAGGTGCTGGTCAGAAAGTCCCCGGCTGCAAACACGAGGTCGGCATCCTGCTGATTGACGAGTTCCGCCATCTTCCTGATCGTCTCTGGCTTTGAATTGACGCTCATGTGGAAATCGGCAATCAGGACGACGCGAAGCTCGTGAGCACCTCTTCCATCCGTCCCCGCTCTTCCGGCCGCATCTGGCCTTGTAAACGGCTTGTCGATACTGACGGAGTATTTATGGACCTTCACGTCCGTCGCATGGACGGTGCCGTAAATATTTGCCGCGGCACAGAGCAGGAACGCCAGGATGAGCAGGGCTCTGGCACACACCGGACCGGGCTCCCGTCTCTTCCTGAAATTCCGGACCCACGCATAGCAGGCAATTCCGCCAATTATACAGAACAGGAACAGGTAGAAGTAGATCCCAAGCCAGATATTTCCCGCTGCGGCCAGCCTGAATTTAAGCGCGCTGTCGGGAAGGAAACAGCCGAGAAGCGCGGGCAGGCATGCAAGCGCGACACCGATTCCCGCAAGCATATGCCAAAATCTCCTCTTCCTGTAAGCGGAAGAGGCAGCGCACAGCCACCAGTTTAAAACCAGGTAAAGAAGGATATGACCGATGACATAGAGCGAAGGTATCAGGTAAAAATACATCTGTCACTCCCCAGCCGGCTCCCGGTACTACGCGCCGGGCATCCGCACTCCGTCATTCGATGGTCAGAATATCCGAGAAACCTGTCACCTCGAAAATCTCATTGACCTCTTCCCTCACATTGATCAGCTTCATGCTGCCCTGCTTCTGCATGACCTTCTGTGCCGAGAGAAGAACCCTGAGGCCGGCGGAGGAGATGTACTCCAGCTGCTTGAAGTCAAAGATAAGCTCTTTCAGGTCGGGGACGAAAGTCTTGAGCTCTTCCTCGAGCATGGGAGACGTAGTGGTGTCGAGTCTTCCCTCAAGCCTGATGGTTCCGATTCCGTTCGCACTTTCTTTTTTGATATTAAGCATGGTTGATTACCTCCATTGTTGTTCTATTTTATAATCTTTAGCGGCATAAGGCAAATAAAAAAGTGGCAGTCACTGCGGATTTTGCTCATCTGAAATATTCCGCGCGGCAGTACTGAGGCCCATCACGAGCTTCCAGACGGAGTCCTCAAGCTCTTTCCGGTCAAAGTTCTTCCCGATGAAGTCGAGGATCTCCTTTCCCTCGCTGGTCTCCCTGAATTTCCCGAATGCTTCAGAGATATCCTCCCCCTTAAGAAGGAGGAGCATGATGATGTTGACCGTACGGTCGCCCGTTCCGATAACCTTGAGAACCTTCTCCGCGACCTCCGGCTCCCGGTACAGGTAGTCCCCCGCTATGCCGAGGAAATCAACAGTCAGATCCCGGACCTCCGGGTGCTGTATGACCTCCTGAAAATCATCGGACTGGATCAGGTCGTAGAGTTTCATGCCGTACTCTTTCAGTTCTTCGAGATCCATGGAGCTGATCTCGTCAAGAACCTCCACCGGGATCCCGTTCTGCCAGTCCGGGTCGTCCGCCTCCGGGGCAGCATCGGTGGCAGACTGTTCAGGTTCTGCAGCCGAAACGACGGATTCCTCCTGAAGAAGCCCGGGTTCCGGACTTCCTGTAGATATCGCGGCTTCAGGGCCTGACTCCGCCCCCGCGCACAGGACACCCGCGGCCTGGACGGCCAGAAAGACCGCCAGGAGAACCGCCGCCCTCCGCGCGCGAAAGGCGCGCGTTCCCTTTGCATTCATCTCACACCCTCCTTCTTCTCAGCGCTTGTCTTTGTCGATAAATTCAAGGACAAGCGTTCCGATCATCACGTAGCACGCGCTGAACAGGAGAAGGACCCCCCAGTTCTTGAGAAGATTCTCTTTGGTGTATTCGAAATTTTCCTCCTGGAGCTTTTCCGCCGTGTAGGCCTGAATCCTTTTGCGGATTTCTTCGATGTCCATCACGCCGTGAATCTTCTGCATGAGCTCGTCGTCGGAATCCTTCATGGAATCGATCGCCGTATAGATGGCAATCGAGTCCTGGCTGTTGTAATCCGCGGCTATATTGACGGCGTTGATTCCCCAGTTACTGACCGTAAATTTGGAGAGCAGCCTTGCCCCCCTCCGCTGAAGCGGAAAGACTGTGCCGGCGAAGACGAGCTGGATGACCAGCAGGAACGGCATAATCGTCATCGCCGTCGTCGTGGTGTGCGCGATGCAGGATACCATGAGGGCCAGCATGTCAGCAGCGTAAGTGATCAGGAACATCGTGATGCCGAGGTCGATCGCGAAGGATCCGGTGATGAGCCCCTTGTCCGGAAAATACATTCCGAATACCCTGAAAATCACCAGCGTGATAATCACCTGGACCAGGCAGATGATCGCCTGGTAGATCATATGCGACGAAACGTATGAGGAGATGTGGAGTCCCGCCCTGTGCTCCCTCTTGATGATATTGCGCTCTTTGCAGATCACCTGGATCGAATTGAACATGCCGTTCCAGATGCAGACGCAGACTACGGCGAGGGATCCGTACTTCGTGTACTCCATGTTGCGGAACATCCTGCCGCCCAGCACATAGGATACGAGGTAGGCGATGACGGCCGCCATGGGAAGTACCTTCCAGTTCATCTCCGTGAACAGCAGCCGGAACTGTTTCCCGAGATAGATCGGGACCTGGCCGACGCGATTCTTGTAGTGAACGTCCTCTCCGTCCTCGGAAGAATGCTTTCCCCGTGACGAAACCTCTTTCGGGACTGGCTCTTTTGTGTCGAGGAAGAGGGTTTCCTCCTCCTCGCCCCTCTCCTCGGAGTAGATCCTGTACTTCTCAATGAACTCGTCGGCCCTGCCCTCTCCGCCCTCGTTGGCGGCGTTGATCCGCTTCACGACATCTTCCAGGGAATTGACTCCGAAGAAGTCGAGGGATTCCTGCACTTCCCCGTAAAACGCGAGCTTTCCGACCTTCTCGTCCGAGCTCCTCGCGAGGACGATGACCTTGTCAAAGAGGTCCGCAACCCTGTCGGGGGCGTGCGTGATGACCATGACGATCTTCCCCTGGCAGGCGATCAGGCGGAGATTCTCCATCAGCTCTCTCGCCATGATTCCGTCGAGACCGGAATCCGGCTCGTCGAGAATAAACAGCGACGGAGACGCGATGAACTCGGTGCAGATGGAGAGCCTTTTCTTCTGCCCTCCCGAGAGCTTGCTCACAAGCTCCTTTTCCTTGCCGCTGAGTCCGAACGTCTCGAGCATGGCGGTTATGCGCCGTTCTTTCTCCTCTGCGTCCATGCTCTCGGGAAGGCGCATATCGGCGGCGTTCTTCAGCGTGCTTCCTACAGTGTCCTCCTCCCGCAGGAGGTTTTCCTGGGGAACAAAGCCGATCCGGTGCTTGACCTGGCCGTAATTCCTGTAGAAATCCAGATCCCCCTCCGTGATCGATGCCTTGGCCTTCTCATAACCCGTGACGGCGTTCACGAATGTGCTCTTGCCGGCTCCGGACCCTCCGAGGATCATGACCATCTCGCCGGGATCGATCGAGAGGTTGATGTCCTCAAGGAGCTTCATTTTTCGAAGTCCCTTGTGTACCGCCCTCTCGTCGATCTTGATCATCAGGTCGCTGCCCTGGATCGGATATCCATATACGAGGCCCGACCCCTCGAAGAAGAAGCGGGTATCGCCGATATCGATGTTGTCGTCGATCCGGATATGGACCTTGGAGGAGACCGGTTCGCCGTTGTGCAGGACGCGCTCTCCGCTCATCTCCTGCATGTGCCACCGGCTGGCCTCAAAGGTGAAGGTGAGAACGGCGCCGGGCTCCCCGCCCCCGCTCTCGGCGATCACGACCTCGTGGCGCCCGTCGTCCATATTCAGGATGCGCCAGTCCTGGCCGCTGATAAACTTCTCCAGGAAAATGGCCGTCAGCATCCGGTCATTGAGGAGCCTGATCACCATCCCGTCCCGAAGAGGAGCGGTCTCCCCTTCTTTAAGATATTCTCCTCCGACAAAAGTGAAGACATCGTGAGAGAGATTCCTGAAAAACCACTGGCCTTCGGAATGGTAGATCTCGCACTGCTCCGGCTCAAGAAAAGAATATTCAAGCTGCAGGCTTGAAGTCGTAAAGACTTCCACGCTGCACTGCCCCTTCACGATGGCATAGTCGAATATGACGTACTGCCTCGGCGTCTCATGCCCCTCAAAAAAGACGAGACCGGCCGGATAAAAATCTCTGCTTTTGTTCATCGCGCAACCTCATAGAGTAGAAGAGATTTCTCAGCCGTCTCCTGATGAAATGAACGGCTGTCGGACGTCGGCTGGGGCGGACGGCCCCATGACACCCTTCATCATATCATGATTTACGGGGCGTTGCCACAGGAGATCACCTGTGCACCTGCCAGACGAGATTTCCGTACCTGTCGAAGTAACAGATATAAGGCCCGATCACTCTCAGGCCCACCGCCAGCTTCCCGTCCTCTCCGACATAGCGGATGAGTCCGCCGACGACGGCCCACCTGCTTCCGCCCGTGTCGTCCGTCCCTGGCTCCGTGTCCGCGGCCGTCATGATCATCTCCGGGATGCTGGAGGTGTCAGGCGGGACCTCCTGCGGCTCGAACGTCACGACGTCAGCCTGATAGAGATCCACGGCCGAGACGACGAGCTCAAAGATCTGCCGATAGGTGTCGGAGGTATAGTGAAGGCCGTCGACGGTCCCGAAATACCCGCTGATCAGGTTAAATGTGTCGACGTAGACGACGTCCTCCGACAGGATCGTCCTGATCGTATCGTTCCAGAAGACGATGTCGGAATTGTGCTCCGTGAGGCTCCTCGAGTCGTCGACGGGATTGATGGAGACGTAGTAGGTCTCCGCTCCCCTGCTCTTCCATTCCGCGGCCTTCTGGTTTATGTAGGAGGCGTACATGGAGATGCGGAACGGGTCGACGACGTCATTTACCCCCATCATGATGACGACAGCGGCTCCCTTCCCGATAGAGCTCTCGACCGCCGGCACTCCCGTCGATACCATCCACTCGTAGCCGCTTCCGACCTTGAAGGACCACAGGCATCCCGCGTCGCCGACGACCTCATGCATATCCTGCGCTCTCGAGTCCCCGATCATAATGATCTTCTTTGACTCCACCCGGGCGGGTGCATCCCCGGCGGAGACCGCGGATGCCGGCGCGGCGATCAGAAGAAGGACAATGAGCAGTTTCAGCGAATATAAAATTGACTTCATGGATTTGGGAGACATAATATATTTATGTAAACTGTTGACGGGTACATACTATCGCTCCTGATTTTACCACATACTCCCGGTTATGTATGTGAAAAAATGGTGCAAGCGACCGTGCCGGCGCATACAGCCATCGGAATCGGCGAAATAAAAAAACAGCCGGCTTTAAACCGGCTGCGCTGCATTCAATCCGCCGCATTGGGGAAAAGGGGAAAGAGGCGCGGCAGATATGGGAACCTGGCTTTTCATAAACTGGGGGAAACCAGGAAGCTCCACTTTCGAACATGTGTTCTGTCCGACAAGGATAAGATACCACACGGGGTGATTTCTGTCAACGGAAATCGAACATATATTCCGAACATATTTTCGCCCGAATGATTGAAAATTTAAAAAACCCGTGATATGCTCTTTAAAAGAGCACTTTTGACCGACGGACACGGCTTCGTTTTCAGGCCGCGTCCACAGCAGGGAGCACTGTCTCCGGATGGAGGACCGCATGGCGAGTGGAAGCATCACCGCAAAACAGCAGGAGATCCTTGATTATATAAAGAACTGTATTCTGGAGAAGGGCTATCCCCCCGCGGTGAGGGACATCTGCGACGCGGTCGGCCTCCGGTCCACGTCGTCGGTCCATGCCCACCTCGCGACGCTGGAGAGGAACGGCTACATTCGGAGGGATCCCTCAAAGCCCCGCGCGATCGAGGTGACCGACGACTCCTTCGGGATGGCGAGAAGGGAACTCGTCAACGTTCCCCTGCTCGGCACCGTCGCGGCCGGACAGCCTCTCTATGCCGTCCAGAACATCGAGAACTACTTCCCGATTCCCGCCGAGTATCTCCCGAACAGACAGACCTTCATGCTGAAGGTCAGGGGCGAGAGCATGGTGAACGCCGGGATCCTCGACGGGGACCTTGTGCTCGTCGAGGAGCAGAACACTGTCAGGAACGGGGAGATCGCCGTCGCTCTGATCGACGATTCCGCGACAGTGAAGACATTTTACAGGGAGGACGGCTATGTGCGGCTTCAGCCCGAAAATGACAGCATGGACCCGATCATAGTCCGCGACGACCTCAGGATCCTCGGAAGGGTCATCGGGGTCATGAGAATGCTCACCAGTAGACTTTGATGATTCGCAGCTCATCGGAAGTGCTGTAATAGTAGCGCATGGAGCTGACCTCGTCCCATTCCATCCTCTGCCTGATCGGGGCGGCCAGGAGGCTCTCCTCCCCGTCCTCGGGAAAGAGCGCCGAGAGCGCTTCCATATAGTCATCCTGTCCGGCAAACTTCATAAAGACCGACGTCTCTCCCTCGTCGACGGCGTGCCACACGGCGCGGGAGATCTCGTCGCGGTCGTACCAGTCGTAGAACATCCCGTTGAGAACGTAGTAATCGTAGGTCCTGTCCTCGCATTCGGGCAGTCTGTCCGGATACGCGGGCGTGTGCCCCGCCCTCTCCATCTCGCTGCCCGTGAGGCAGAGATAATCGTAGATGATGCTGAGCCTGCCCTCGTCTGAGTCATCATCCCTGTAGGTCGGATCTCCCCAGGAGGGGTCGACATACGTGTTGACGCCGTTGACCGACACGAGATTCCAGGCGTGTCCCTCGTCTTCGCCGCCCGTGACGCTGCCCTCGACATAGGCGCAGTCGACGCCCGCGCGGTCGAGGAGATACTTGAACGCGCGCGCATAGCCCGCGCAGACCGACTCGCCGTAGAGGAATACGCTCTGGATATTCTGATTCTGGGGGCTGTCATACACGTAGTCGGTGGAGCCTATGATGTACTCATAGGCCGCGCGCGTCTTCGCGTAATCTCCCGCCCCCTCCGGCAGCGACGCGAGAAACTCCCCTGTTTTCCTGTCGATAACCTCCTGGGCCGAATCGATCTCCTCCTCGGGGATATTGAAGCCCAGAGAGACCTCCCACACCCCGAGCAGCTGAAATCCGCTCATCTCCGCGGAGCCGTCGATCCAGAAGAACTCCGGGCAGTCCGTCAGGATCGCCGAGAGGGCATTTCCGATCTTGTCCGTGGACGAGGCGCTCACGCTGAACTTCGACCGGCGCTCGGCGATGCCGGAATAAAGCTGGGAGTACACCAGCTTCTCCTCCTCATCGAGAAAGCCGCGGGCAAATCCGGAGAGACTGCCGCCCTCCTCTTCGCCGAAAACCGTATTCGAGGATGAAAAACAGGAAGCGGCTGCCGCCGCAAAGAGAACCGCGGCTGAGACAATTGCTGCTGTCCTGCCGCGGATTATACGTCTGAACATTATATACCCTCCATGCAGCGCCCTGCTCCGCTGCACATGAACGTCCCTTCACGCGGAAACACCGCCCCGCGTCCGCCCTGCGGCGTAAGTTTCCTCCGCGGTTATGAGGGATCGGCGGGCTCAAGCGTCTCGGGATCGAGGACCTTGCCGTCCTTCCAGATCCTCGCGAGGTCATAGAAGGCCTTTGCGTCGTCGTCGAAAATGTGCACGACGACCCCCTTGAAATCGATGAGCGTCCAGTTCGCGTTCTTGTGGCCCTCCCGGTGATCCGGGACAAAGCCGGCAAGAGCCGCCTGCTCCTCCACCGCGTCGACCATGGCTTCGGTCTGGTTGACATTTGACCCGCTGGCGATGACGAAATAATCGGCAAGCGGTGAGATCTCGTCGATCTCGATGACCTCAAGCGACGTCGCCTTCTTCTCCTCCAGCGCTTTGACCGCGACAGCGGCAAGTGTCCTGCTATCTTCCTTAGTCATGCGATAATCCTCCGTACTCCTGCTTTCTTTCAGTCCATCCGGTCGTCGTGTACTTCCTCGTAGAAATTAAAAGCGTCCTGGGTGTTGCTGTCGATCTCCCCGCTCTTCGTGTGAAGATAGAGGAGCATGTCTTTCAGAATCATGAAGCAGCATTCATCGAGGTCCCGGAACGCGGTCACCCGGATCTCGGGAAGATGCTTTGATTTGCCCCGCCTGGGTTCGATGTAGTCCGCGATGAATACGATCTGCTCGATCGCCGTCATCGCTGGTCTCCCCGTGGTGTGGTACCGGATCGCGTCGAGGATTCCCTTGTCGGTGATCCCGTATTTCTCCTCCGCGATAAACGCCCCCACCTTCGCGTGAAGCAGGAACGGGTTGTTTCTCTCTACATTCGTGATCTCGATGCCGTTCTTGTCACAGAGCTTGATCTTCTTGGAGTCGGAGATGCATTTCGCGCAGTCGTGCAGCAGGCCCGCCGTCTCCGCCCTGTTGATATTCACGCCGTGCGCCATCGCGAGCGCGGCGCTCATGAATCTCACGCCCTGCGTGTGATAGTAGCGGTTGTCGTCGACATACTTCCTGAGCCTGTGGCTCATGTCCTCGATATCGTAGTACATCTCTGCCATCGTCTGGCTGTCCCCCGGGAGTTTCAGTATCAATCTGCGTGCTGCCTGTAAATCCTGTTCCGCGCGATATAATCCGCCACTTCATCGGGCACGTAGTAGCGGATCGACATGCCTTCCGCGGCTCTCGACCTGATCATCTCCGAGGAGATATCGAAGTTGTTGGCATACGTGAGCGCCCTGATATCCGCCCCGTATTCCCGCCTGATCCGCTCCATTCCGGCCTCCAGGGCGGTCCTGTCCACGCCGCCTCTCACAGCGGCGAGAAGCACGCAGGAGCTGCAGATCTTCGCGGGCTCGCGCCACTTTTCGAAATCGAGGAGGGAATCGGCGCCTATGATAAAGTAATAGCCAGTGCCGGGATTCTCCTCACGCAGCAGGGCGAGCGTCTCATAGGTGTAGACCAGGCCTTCCCGTCTCATCTCGAAATCGGAGCACTCAAAATACGGATTGCTCCTGACGGCGGCCCTGACCATGTCGAGCCTCTGCCGGTCGTCGGCCCGCCCGGTCCTGTTCCTTTTGTGGGGCGGATTCCCGTTCGGCATGAACAGTACTTTTTCGAGGCCGAACTGCTCTCTCGCGCACTCGCCGAGCACCAGGTGCCCCAGGTGAATCGGATCGAACGTCCCGCCCATGATGCCGACCCGTCTTCCCGCGGATCCGGGGGAGACGGGGGCCTTCGCAGTCACCGCTTTGCCGGGGGAAGAACGATACGCCTGTGGTCGTCCTCTCCCTCCCGGTAGAGGACGATCTTCCGGCCGATCACCTGGACCACGTCCGAACCCGTCCGCTCCGCGACGGCCTCGGCGATCTCCCGCGGATCATCCTCGCAGTTTTTCTGGACACCGATCTTGATGAGCTCCCTCTTGACAAGGGCTTCCTCGACATTTCTCAGGTTCTCGTCAGTGAGGGACGCTTTTCCGAAATACTGGACCGGCTCCATCGTCATCGCCAGGCTCTTGAGATACGCCCGCTGTTTACTCGTAAGACTCATCCGTGTCCGCCTCGTCATCATAGAATTCAAATACATGGCCGTAAAGCCTGACCGTCTGTCCCTCTTCGATCCCCGCCTTCCTGAGGTCGTCGATAATCCCGGATCTCCGGAGGAACTGTGTGAAATAGCGGAATCCCTTCTCGGAATCGAGATTGGTGAAGCTCAGCATGCGCTCGATCTTCGGCCCTTCGACGACGAATACGGTGTCCCCGTCCCTGCCGGTCTCGGTCGTGACCGTATAGGGAAGATCGGACGACGCGACGGCGTCCTCCGGGAAATATTCCTGTTCATAGTATACCTGTTCGGGCGCAGTCGTATCAAGAAGTTTTCTGACATCGTAGAGAAGATCCCTGATCCCCTCGCCCGTTACGGCAGAGATCGGATAGACTCTGAAACCGAGCGGTTCATAGGCGGCCCTGATCCGCTCCACCTGGTCGACATCGGGATCGATTCTCACGTCGATCTTGTTGGCAGCGATGAGCATGGGCTTCTCCATGATCGCGGGGTTGTATTTCCTGAGCTCGTCGTTGATCGCCGCGACATCCTCGACCGGATCACGTCCGTCGAAGGAGGCCGTGTCGACCAGGTGGATCAGGACCCGCGTCCGCTCGATGTGCCGAAGGAAGCGGAAACCGAGTCCCACACCCTCGGAGGCGCCCTCGATGAGGCCCGGCATGTCGGCGATGACAAAACCGGATCCGTCCCCGAAATCAACGACGCCGAGATTCGGGTCGATCGTCGTGAACGGGTAGTCCGCGATCTTCGGTGACGCGTTCGTCACCCTCGAGAGAAATGTCGACTTGCCGGCATTCGGAAACCCGACGAGCCCCACGTCCGCCACGAGTTTGAGCTCCAGCGTGCAGTCGAGCTCGATCGCGGGCTTTCCGGGCTCCGCGTACTGGGGAGCCTGGTTGGTGGGCGTCGCGAAATTCATATTCCCGCGTCCGCCGGCGCCGCCCTTCAGTATGATCTGCCTTCTGTTCCTTCCCGACATGTCGGCGATAATCCGGCCGCTGTGCTCCTCCCTCAGGATAGTTCCCTCCGGGACCTTAAGCACGATGTCGCCGCCGTCCTTCCCGTGGCAGCGCTTCTTGCCGCCCGGTTCTCCGTCCTCCGCGCGGAACTGGTAGCGGTGCTTGTAGATGAACAGCGTGTTCATGGACGTGTCGATCTCGAAGATGACATCGCCTCCCCTTCCGCCGTCTCCTCCGTCGGGGCCTCCTGCAGGCACATATTTCTCGCGGCGGAAACTCACGTGTCCGTCGCCGCCCTTTCCCGACTTTATGTGAATTCTGGCAAAATCCTGAAACATAGACGCTCCCTGAAAAATAAAAGGCTCCAAATCAGTACGATTCAGAGCCTTGATCACTTAAATCCGACTTATTCTGCCTTGTTTTCCACGAGCTCGATCGAGCACTGCTTGCGATCTCTGCCGAGTCTCGAGAAGCGGACAATACCGTCTGCCTTCGCGTACAGCGTGTCGTCACCGCCGATACCGACGTTCTCACCCGGATGGATGTGGGTTCCGCGCTGCCTGTAAAGGATGTTGCCGGCTTTTACAAACTGACCGTCTGCTCTTTTGGCTCCGAGTCTCTTGGCTCTGGAATCGCGCCCGTTCTTCGTCGAACCGACACCCTTCTTGTGAGCGAAGAGCTGAAGATTCATATTCAGCATGACCTATCCTCCTTATTAACCTTAGCTGACTTCCTCAATGACTACCCTGAGAAACGGCTTTCCGTCCTCCCCCGTCGTGCCGGAGATCATCCGGAGCCCGAGAAGCATGGACTCGACAAGAATCCTTCCGCCCTCGGAGAGCCCCGAGGGGAAACGGCATGAGAGAAATCCGTCCGATTCCTCCGTCACTACTTCATCGCCGGCGATGGACTCCACGGAGTTGACGCAGTTGATTGTCAGCGCGGATACCGCTGCGCAGATGATGTCCTCTCCCGCGTCCGCGTATCCCGCGTGGCCTTCCGACCGGAATCCCGCAAATCCGCCGTTCCTGCGAAACACAGTGACCGTAATCATGTTCAGCCGTTGATCTTACTGATTCTGATTGCCGTGTAATACTGTCTGTGACCGTTCTTCTTGTGGTAGCCGGACTTCGGCTTATACTTGTAGACGATCAGCTTTCTCTCGCGTCCGTTGCGGATGACTTCCGCCTCGACAGTCGCGCCCTTAACATCCTCGCCGATCTTAAGAGTCTCTCCGCCGACAGCGAGAACGTTGTCAAATGTAACCTTCTCTCCCGCTTCAGCGCCGAGCTTCTCGACACGGATGACGTCACCTTCAGAAACCCTGTACTGCTTTCCGCCGGTAGCAATCACTGCATACATGATCCACACCTCCTCTTCACAATACTCGCCGGATTCGGCGCCGCTGCTCCGCATAAGGGACTGTACCGGGAAATCCCCGGCGTTCTGCCGTCCTCTCCGCGCGCGGTCTTTATGCCTCTCCGTGCGGCACACTAAATGATATTATCATACGGACAGAATCTCTTCAAGTGGTTTTTTCATTTTCTGGCGTACGATCTCCATAATTCCGAGAGGTGTCAGATCCACCACTTCCGTGTGCGTGTGGTCCGCTCTCACGGCCTTCCTCATGACGTCCGTGAGCTCCTTCCTGTGGTCGGGGTTCCGAAGGGAGATGAAGTCGACTAGGATCATCCCGGACAGGTTGCGAAGCCTCATCTGCCTCGCGACCTCCCACGCCGCCTCGAGATTGATCTTCCTGTAGGTTTCCTCCGGGATCCGGCCGGCCGCGCATTTTCCGGTATTGACGTCGATGCTGATAAACGCCTCAGTCTTCTCGATGACGAGATAGGCGCCGCTCCTTAACCACACCCGCTTTCCCGTGAGTTTCGCGAGGTCATCGGGGAGCCCGCAGAGCTGCGGCAGCGACAGGGCCCGGTTTCCCTGAATAAAGAGGATCTCCTCTTCCGGCATCCCGCTGGTCGCAGCGAGGGCGGCAGCCGCGCCGGGGATGTCGCTCATCACCCTGTCCGGCGGCGCGTAGGCGTCCCTCAGCATCGGAATATAGAAAGGTTCCGGGCTGTAGAGGAGGCTCCCGGAGGACGCCTTCTCAAATCTCCTCAGGATGTCCCCCATCTGCTCCTCGAGCGCGGCTGCTTCCCCGAGGAAGTCCGCCCTGGAGGCCGTGACCGCGTTCGTCCGGACGAGCAGGCCCTGCGGGACCCGGGATTCCTCAAGGAGCCATTTCCGGAAGACCTCCTTCTGTTCATTTGTGAGCTTTTTTGAAAATGACAGCCCTCTCCCCGCGGAGGACAGCACGATGTACTTCCCCTGCAGATGGATGTTCCGGGTCACGACGGGCTGTTTGACGCCGGACGCGTCCTTGACGACCTGGACGCAGACAGGCGCGGAGACG
Organism: uncultured Lachnospiraceae bacterium; assembly: GCA_902773435.1. Taxonomy (GTDB): domain Bacteria; phylum Bacillota; class Clostridia; order Lachnospirales; family Lachnospiraceae; genus Chordicoccus. The sequence continues at coordinate 24,019 of CACYEN010000111.1, forward strand.
CGGGGCTTCTCTTTTCCGGTCAGCGGAAGAAAGGCGGTCGTTCCGCCTATGTCGACGAAAGCGCCCCCTATATTCGCCGAGACCGACTCCACGGTGCCCCTGTAGACGCGGCTGACCATGGAATCCTCTCCTTTCCTCTCGAGTGTGAGCCCGGTGAGGACGGAGTCTTCGTAGAACGCGGCGGCAGTCAGCGGGATGCCCCCGTAAGTGATTTCAGTGACGATGTAATCGCGCATGCCTTCTGTGCCCGCTTTCTAAAATGATTCCCCGAGCGCTTCGAGCGTCCTCATCTCCCCGTCGAAAAGGTCGAGCCTCACCACCCGGAACCCGCACGGATCATAATCCGCGCCGGCCCTTAAGGAGAGCGCCTCGACAAAGGACGAAGGTTTCAGGTTCTGGCTGCTTCCCTGCGCGCAGATGAGCCGGATCGCGCGTCTCCGCTCAAATCCGGGTGTGCCGGCGATCGCCCCGTTCTCCGTGGCCCGCGCCGACGCCTCCCGGATGAAGGGGCGGATATTGACATCCTTCTCCGACTCCTTTGTCTTCTTTCGGAGCACGATCTCCTCACCGCGGAGCAGCTCCCCGATGAGGCCGTCAAGTCCCTTCTCATCGTATTCCGGGAGAAAACCGTCCTTAAGGAAGAGATCAAACTCCGCGAAGCGGACCAGGGCCATCGCCTTGCTGCTCTTTATGAGTCCGACCCTGACCGCGCTCACGGCTCTCACCCCCTCGAAGGAGGCGTCGTTGAAGCGGCGGACGAGTTCTCCGGAGGAGGGAGGGTCCGGGAGGACGTCATTTTCGATGCCAAGGTCGGTGAGCCGGCAGAGCTCCTGGTCGCTCATCTCGTGCCGGTCCCTGTAGGCAAAATCCACGTCGGCGTAATCGCCGAGCGTCTCCTCCCCGACCCCGAGCGGGGCCGCGAAGCTCATCATCATGTGGGGATTGAAACCGGCGGAGTAGACCGCCGGGAGGCCGCTCTTCTTCAGGATTTTCTGGAAGCTCCTCATGAAATCGAGATGCCCCGCGTACCTCACCGGTCCCGTTTTTGTGAATTTGATTCGTATCTTCATTGTCAGTTGTCCGTCCTGCTCTCGAAACACACGCCGCTTCCGAAGGATCTGGCCCCGCACCCGGAGCAGGCCCGCCTGCAGTTCGGCGTCACCGTTCCGGCTTCCACCGCGGTCTTCCACTCCCTGAGGAGAAATTCCTTCGTCACTCCGGCGTCGATGAAATCCCACGGGAAGATCTCGTCCTCCCGCCTCAGCCTTCTCGTGTAAAAGCCGACGTCGATCCCGCAGGCTTCAAACGCCTCCTTCCAGATCCCGTAGCTGAACATCTCGGACCAGGAGTCGAACACCGCGCCGTGCCGGTAGGCGTATTCGATCGCGTCGGCGATCTTCCTGTCCCCTCGGGCGAAGACGCCCTCCAGCTCGGTCCCGTCCGCCTCGTGCCACTTGTAGTGGATGCGCTTCTGGTTCTTCATCGAGCGGATCTCGTCGCGGACCGTGTGGGCGAAGCCGATGTAATCCTCCGGCCTGTACATGGGCGCCCACTGGAAAGGCGTGAACGGCTTCGGAACGAAGAACGAGGAGCTGACGGTGATGTCGATGACGCCGTTCCGGTCCTCTTTCGGGATCTCGTCGTAGTAGGTCTCGCAGACCTTCTGGGCGAGATGGGCGATGCCACGCCTGTCTTCGTCGGTCTCCGTCGGGAGTCCCAGCATAAAGTAGAATTTGACGCGGCTCCACCCGCCCCGGAAGGCGGCGGAGGCCCCGGTGATGATATCCTCCTCGGTGATTCCCTTGTTGATGACGTCGCGCAGCCGCTGGGTTCCCGCTTCCGGCGCAAAGGTCAGGGAGCTCTTCCTGACGTCCTGGACCCTGCTCATGACGTCGAGCGAGAAATTGTCGATCCGGAGGGAGGGAAGCGAGATGTTGACGTGGTCCTCCGAGTAGGTGTCGATCAGCCACGTGAGCAGCTCCGGAAGGGCGCTGTAGTCGCTTGAACTCAGGGAACTCAGGGAGATCTCGTCATAACCCGTCTCCGCGAGCATATTCGCGGCGTATCTCTTCAGCGTCCCGAGGCTTCTCTCCCTCAGCGGCCTGTAGACCATTCCGGCCTGGCAGAAGCGGCATCCGCGTATGCATCCGCGCATAATCTCGAGGACGACCCGGTCCTGTGTGGGCCTGATGTAGGGAACGATCGGCTTCTCGGGATAAGGGGCGCCGTCGAGGTCCGCGCAGACCTGCCGCCTGATTTTCGCCGGAAGCCCGGGAAACCGGGGATTGAGGGCGCGGATCGTCCCGTCCTCATTGTACTCCACGTCCATGAGGGAGGGGGCGTATATCCCGGGGATCGTCTCCGCGGCCCTTCTTATGAACTCCGTCCTTCCGGCGCCCTCCCGCTTCATCTCCTTTCGGAGGGAGACGACGTCGTCCATGACCGTCTCAGACTCCCCGATGTAGAAGAGATCGAAGAACGGCGCGACCGGCTCCGGATTGTAGGTGCAGGGTCCGCCCCCGATCACGACCGGGTCCGTCTCATCCCTCATTTCCGACCTGAGGGGGATCCCCGAGAGGTCAAGGATCTGGAGGACATTGGTGTAACAGAGCTCGTACTGCAGCGTGATCCCGAGAAAATCAAACCCT
>CACYEN010000112.1 GCA_902773435.1 uncultured Lachnospiraceae bacterium
CACGAACTACTGAAAAATGAGGCAATCTACATTGCCGGCCCGGAATGCTTCTATACCTACGGCTATGACGCGCTGGCCGCGATGAGAAAACGTGCGGAATCCCTCGGATTCGGCGTCACGCTGCCAAATGATGATCCGCTGGATCTGGAAAACCCTGATCTTCGGAAGAGGGCTGACAGCATCTTTGAAAACCTGAAGACCATCATGATGAAGACGACCGCCGTTGTGGCGGATCTCGAGGCATACAGAGGGGCGGAGCCCGATGCCGGGACCGTCTATGAACTAGGTATGGCCTATGCGAAGGGAGCAAGATGCTACGGTTACACCCGCGACAAGCGGAGCCTTCGGACCAAGAACCAGGGGGCGCGCACGGCTGAAGACGGGGTGAGAGACGAGAAGAACCGTCCCATGGCTTACCCGGCGCTGCCGTTTTCTCCGTGTATCATCGGATCGACGAAGATCGTCGAGGGTGATTTTGACGACTGTCTCAGAATGTACGAGACAGACATCGAGGAGGAGTGGAAACAGAAAGGAATGCGGGACAGACGACAGACGGAACCGGAGACAGCAAGTCCCGGGGCCTGTGTCCGTGAGCCGGACAGCGGGGCTGCGCATGACGCTGCGGACAACAGACCGGCCCGCCGGAAGCCGCTCGTCTACCTCTCCGACACAGTCCGGTACGAACCCGACGCTGAATCTCGCTACGAGGAGATGAAGCGCGTGCTCGGTGAGATGGGATTCGACGCGGTCTCCCCGTGCGACCCGGTTCCGGGTACCGAAATCACTGACGGCGACAATGACTATACGGCTGCCGCCAGACTGTTCGACCGCTGGCAGCAGCATGTGAGAGACTGTGACATCATTCTCGCGGATCTCAATGATTTCAGAGGATATGAGGTCAGTACGGACGTGGGATTTGAGTGCGGAATGGCCTTCCAGCTCGGAAAGAAGATGTACGGATATATGGGAAGCACTGCTCCGATGATCGAGCGGGTTCCCCACTTCGGGCCCGGCAGGGAGTTTCGGGATCACACGGGGAGCAACGTCGAGAACTTCAACTATCCGCTCAACCTGATGTTTGCCTGCTCGATGGAGATCGCGGAGGGGACATACAGAGACGCCGCGGGGCTCATCGGGCGTCAGGCATAATAACAGTGAGACACGGAATACAGATGAGGACAGAGGGGACGGCTCTTTCGCGGGGCGGTCCCTTTTCTGTTCAAACGCGGCGTCAGGGTGCTATACTGATATCTGAACCGGATCTGTAAGAAAATATTGCAGGGCGGGGACACAGGAATTACAGTTCGGAGACAGAACCAGCATGAATACCGATCAGAACAAAATCAACAGAGAGGCCGCCTCCCCGGAAAGAGAACAGATCCCGACACACATCAGGATCCGCGGCGCGAGAGTCCACAACCTCAAAAATGTGGACGTGGACATCCCCCTCAACAGGATCGTCGGAATTGCCGGGGTCTCGGGTTCTGGAAAATCCTCGCTCGCCCTCGGCGTCCTCTACGCGGAGGGCTCCAGGCGCTACCTGGAATCCCTGTCCACCTACACACGGCGCCGCATGACGCAGGCCTCGAAAGCCTCGGTTGACGAGGTTCTCTATGTGCCGGCGGCACTGGCGCTCCACCAGCGCCCGGCGGTCCCCGGGATCCGGAGCACCTTCGGGACCGGAACCGAGCTCCTCAACAGCCTGAGGCTCATGTACTCGAGGCTCGCGAGCCACCGGTGCCCGAACGGACACTATCTGCCGCCGTCGCTGGCGGTTGCCGCCGGGCTGGAGCTTGTGTGCCCGGAGTGCGGCGAGCGCTTTTACGCGCCGGGCGCGGAGGAGCTGTCATTTAACAGCACAGGCGCATGCAGAAGCTGCGACGGCACCGGGACCGTGCGCACGGTGGACGAGTCCACGCTGGTGCCGGACGACTCCCTGACCATCGACGAGGGCGCGGTCGCCCCCTGGCAGACGCTCATGTGGTCGCTGATGAAGGACATCGCGCGCGACCGGCTCGGAGTCCGCACGGACGTGCCGTTCCGCGAACTCACGGAGAGAGAGAAGGACCTTGTGCTCCACGGGCCCGCCGACAAGCACCACCTGCTCTACCACAACGAGAAGACCAACACCGCCGGGGAGATGGACTTCACCTACTTCAACGCCGTCTACACCGTCGAGAACGCCCTCTCGCACGTCAAGGACGAGAAGGGCATGAAACGGGTCGAGAAGTTCCTGAAGACCGGCCCTTGCCCGGAGTGCAGGGGAACGAGGCTATCGGAACGGGCGAGGGCGCCGAAGGTCAGGGGAATATCTCTCGGCGACGCCTGCAAAATGACGCTTCTTGATCTCACGGAGTGGGTGAAGGGTGTCCCGGGATCGCTTCCCCCGGAGATGAGACCCATGGCGGAGAGCATCTGCGAATCCTATCTCCATGCGGCGAAGCGCCTTGCGGACCTCGGCCTGACCTACCTCTCGCTCGACCGGGAGGCCTCGACGCTCTCAACCGGGGAACGGCAGCGTATGCAGCTCGCTCGCGCCGTCCGAAACCGCACGACCGGCGTCCTCTATGTCCTGGACGAACCCTCCATCGGCCTCCATCCCGCGAATATCGAGGGGGTGACCGGCGTCATGGAGGACCTGAAGGCGGACGGCAACACCGTGATCCTTGTCGACCACGACACGGAGATCCTGTCCCGCGCGGACTGGCTCGTCGAACTCGGCCCGGGTGCCGGGGCGGACGGGGGATCTGTGATCGCGGAGGGAACCGTTTCAGATATTGAGAAAAATGCCGCCTCAAAAATCGGTCCCTTCCTCTCAGGGGAAGCTGACGCCGCGATAAGGCGGGACGGCTCCCGGAGACGCACACGGGATGACGGTCTGAAGACCGGCAGCAGCCGGGAGAGCGGTGCTGACCTTGAAAGACACGGTCTCTTCGGGGACGGGATCATCTCGCTCGCAACGAAAGAGATTCACACGGTCCGGCCCCTTGAGGTGTCGATCCCGAAGGGTCGGATGACCGTGGTCACCGGAGTGTCAGGTTCGGGCAAGACGACGCTGATTCTTGAGAGCCTGGTCCCCGCGCTTCAGGCGCTGACGGGCGGAGAGAAGCTCCCCGCGCACATCGTCTCGGTCGAAGCGGAGGGAATCCGCAGGATCAGGCTGATCGACGCGTCGCCGATCGGAATCAATGTGAGATCGACGGTGGCGACTTACGCGGACATTCACGACGAGCTGAGAAAGGTCTACGCGAGGACGCCCGACGCGAAGGCGAGAAAGCTCCGCGCCGGAGATTTTTCATACAACACAGGCCGGCTCAGGTGCCCGGTCTGCGACGGAACCGGCCAGATCAGCCTCGACGTACAGTTTCTGCCGGACGTGGATATTCCCTGTCCGGAGTGCAGGGGATCCCGCTACTCGAAGGATGCCTGTCTCGTGCGGCGGACGCCGAAGAAGAGAGGGGCCGGCACGGAGGACAGCACCAAAGCGGATCGGACAGAGCGCGGCCGGACGGCGTATTCTCTGCCCGAGCTTATGGATATGAGCGTCGACGACGCAATTGCCGCCTGCGCCGACATCCCTGCCGTCACAAGAAAGCTGCAGGTCCTGCGGGAACTCGGCCTCGGCTATCTCACCCTGGGCGAGGAGACGCCGAGCCTTTCGGGCGGAGAAGCCCAGAGGCTCAAGCTCGCGGGAGAGATGGGAAGGGGACAGGACGATACCGTCTTTGTGTTCGACGAGCCGACGATCGGTCTTCACCCGCTGAATGTGCGGACGCTGCTCCGGGTATTCCGCCGTCTGACGGACGCCGGCGCAACCGTGATCGTCATCGAGCATGATCTCGACGTGATCAGGAGCGCGGACTACTGCGTCGACATGGGACCCGGAGGCGGCGTGCACGGCGGCAGGGTCGTCGCGGAGGGGACGCCGGAGGACATCGCGGGGTGTCCGGAGAGTGTGACGGGAAAGTATCTGAAAAATCTTTAACAACAGTATTATACAGCGGCGGGGAGCATACTTCTGCTTCCCGCCGCTGTATCTGTGCCGTATTGTATTATTCAATCTTCAGCATTCGATATCCTATACCGACATGCGTTTGAATAAACTGCGGAGTTTCAGGGGTCGGCTCGAGCTTCTTTCGCAGCGTGACCATGAACACGCGAAGAGAGGCGATATCATTGTCCCAGCTCCGACCCCAGATACTCTGCGTGATATACGTGTGCGTCAGGACCTTCCCGGTGTTCTTCGCGAGAAGGCAGAGCAGCTTGAACTCGATCGGTGTCAGCTTAAGCGGCTCCTCGTCAAGAAACGCGCATCCGGCGGGGAAATCTATTTTCAGCCTGCCATTCGTATAGACAGAGCTCTCGGCGCCGCCGCTGCCGCTGTTCATCATCGAAAGGCGCCGGATCGTGACACGGAGGCGGGCCAGCAGCTCTTCCACGGAAAACGGTTTTGTCAGATAATCGTCGGCGCCCGCATCCAGCGCGTTTATCTTATCCTCGTCTTCACTCCGTGCGCTGATGACGATGATCGGCATATTTGACCAGCTTCGGATCTGGCGGATCACCTCGACGCCGTCTATGTCCGGCAGCCCGAGATCGAGGAACATGACATCGGGATTGTGGGACGACGCCAGCATGACAGCGTCCCTGCCCGTCGGTGCGGTCAGGTACTTGTATTCATGTGTCTTCAGCGTTGTGCTCATCAGGTTGCGGATCGGCTCATCGTCCTCAACAACAAGAATCAACGGTTTATTCATTGATGGTCACCTCTCCCGCCGGCAGTGAGAAAGAGAAGCAGCAGCCGGAAGGGACATTGTCTGTCAGGGTTATCGTGCCTCCGTGAGCTTCTACTATGGATTTACACAGCGCGAGGCCCAGCCCGATGCCCCTCCTGCCATCGGAAACAGCACTCTGTCCCGTATAAAACATCTCGAAGATATGCGGTTTCATGTCATTTGGAATACCGGGGCCGTTATCTTCGACATATACATAGATGATGCTCCCTGCCTGCCCGCTGCGTATTCTTATCTCAGAGCCGGCCTGCGTGTTCTTTATGGCGTTATTGACCAGATTGATCAGTACCTGCGTGATAAGCCTCGCGTCCATCCTCGCGATCAGGACGTCATTGCCCTGCTGAACCTCGATATGATGCTGGTCAGCGTTTTTATCGACATGCCGCAGGGCTTCTTCAATCACGTCGTTCACGACTTCCAGGGACAGGTGAAGATCCATCTGCCCGTTTTCAATGCGCGAGATTGAAAGCAGATTTTCCACAAGGCCGATCATCCACTCTGAATCATCATAGATATCCGAAAAGATCTGTTTCAATGTCTCCGGGTCAAGCTGCTCATAATGTGTCATCAGGTTGCTTGCGTTCCCCGAGATGGATGTCAGCGGAGTCCGGATATCATGAGACACCGACCGCAGCAGATTTGACCTGAGCTGCTCGTTCCGCACAGCCATTGCCGCCTGTTCTTTCTCCTCCGCGTTCCTGATGCCCTCCAGCGCGAGGGCGCATTCCCCGATTATGGAGGAGAAGACACTGGATTCAAACGCTTCAAGGCGTCCGCCGTTCAGGTATATAGCAATTACTCCATAACAGTACCCGTTTATGCTGATCGGATAATACAGCGATTTTGCGTTTTCATATTTTTCCGTATGCGCGCCGGCAATGGTCTGGTTGAGAAAGGCCCACTGCGCGATCTCAGCCTCATTATCATCTCCGTAAGTCCTGACACAGTAGGGCAATGAGTACACTTCTATGCCATTTCCGGGCTTTCCGCCGTCCGCGGGAGAAAAGATCGTAACGTCGCGGCCTGACAGCACTTTGATCTGCTGAGCGGTAATGCGGATGACATCATCCGCGCATCCGGCTTTCTGAAGTAACTGATTTGTATCAAAGAGGACCTTCGCGCGAAATGCTTCGCGGGAGGAGTGCCTGGCATTATCTTTCAGTTTATTTGCCAGCGTCCCTGTGATCAGGGATGATACAAGCATGATGACGAACGTAACCGCGTATTCCGTTTCATAGGTGTGGAAACTGAACTTCGGTTCAATAAAAAACCAGTTGAACAGCAGTACGCTCGCCAGGGAGCTCACAATGCTGTAAATGGGACTGACGGTAAAAACAGCAATTATCAAAGAACCCAGAATAAAGATTGTGATGATATTTGCTTCGGAGAAGCCAAAAGCAGTGAAGAGAAATCCGATACTCGTGGCGGCCGCGAGAAGCAGCAGCGAAATCAGGGAATCTTTCCATGTGGGATGGACCAGGTCAGCCGGATTCAGCTTCTGGCTCTGCTGCTTGATCTCTACCGAAGAATCCGGAATTATAAAAACGTCGATATCGGGCGCGTTGAGAATAATCTGCTCCGTCAGCGAGGCCTTGCTCCAGAAGTGCTGCCTCTTCGCGCTGCTTCGTCCCACGACGATCTTTGTGATACCGGAGATGTGGGCGTATTCCGCGATCTGGACAGGAACACTGTCCCCCGTGATCGTGATGATCGCGGCGCCGTACTGTTCTGCCGTCTGTATATTGTTCTGAAGCCGAATCCTGTCTGCTTCCGGAAGAGATTCATAGTTGGGACGTTTCACATAGATAGCAGAAAGCTCCGCATGAAAGGCCTTTGCCATCCTTGCCGCGGCATCAATGACCTTCCGGTTTGATGGGGAGGAAGAAAGACATACGAGGATTCGCTCTCCGTTTTCTGTAATTGAAACCATTTCTCAGCCCCCCTCCTGCTGCCCGACTTAAGAATATATCACAGACAGTACGTTTTATCTACTGCCGGATGCCGCGTTCGATCACATGACCGTCATTTCTCTGTGTTCTTTCCTCTGCTTTTGGCCGCAAAGAACCTTCTGCCGGGTTTTTCCGGTTCCTGGTATCCCCGCAAAGTATCATCCATGAATTTCCCCAGACGATCTACAACAAAATAACCGAACGCAAAGAGGGTGAGCATCGTTGCGATGAGCAGAATATTTTCCATAAAAATTCACCTCCAGGCTGAAACGCAGAAATCTTATATTTTAAAGCACTTACGCATGGACTTGTGGTTTCCGAGAACGAGCATTGTCACATCTTCCTTCAATATCATTTCCGGCGTCACCGTGAGGTCCATTTTTCCGTTCTGCTTGATTGCCATGATATTGATCCCATAGCGCTTTCGAATGTCGATCTGTCCGATGGATTTCCCGACCCAGTCCGTCGGAACGGACACTTCGTATATGGCATGGTCCTCATCAAGGCTGATATAGTCGAGAATATGATTAGAGGCATAACGGATCGCAGCCCATTCCGCGATCTGTTTTTCGGGAATGATGACCTCATCCGCTCCGTTTTTCAGCAGGAATTTGGCCTGGACCTCTCTGTCGGCGCGTGAGACGACGAGCTTTCCTCCCAGTTCTTTCAAAAGCGACGTGGTTTCGAGCGAGCTTTGAAAATCACTTCCTATCGTCACGATGCACACGTCAAAATTGTTGATACCGAGTGAGCGCAGAAAAGCTTCGTTTGTGCTGTCGCCGATCTGTGCTTCCGTGACCAGCGGGAGTACGGCGTTGATCCGGGCCTCATCCCGATCCACGGCTAATACCTGGTGCCCGAGATCGTGCAGCTGCTTCGCGATCATCGTCCCGAAATTGTTGATGCCTATCAGCAGTATTGATTTCATTTTCCGTGACTCCTTTATCCGACAATTATCTTCTCCACGGGCCGCAGAGAGACTTCGGTGCTTCTGCTGCTGACGGCGGCATAGATCAGTGTGAGTCCCCCTACCCGTCCCAAAAACATGAAAAGAATCAGTATCAGATGCGAAGCGAGACTGAGCGAAGGGGTGATTCCCAATGACAGACCGACCGTTCCGATTGCGGACACCGTTTCGAAGATACAGGTCTCAACTGGAAGGTTCTCAGCCATACTGATAAAAACGGCGCCGATCACAGGCAGCGTAAGGTACATCGTCAACAGCGTCATCGCGATTCTGATCGTGTTGTCCTCGATCCTCCTTCCGAATAATTCCACGCTTTTTTTTCTCCGAAAAACCGCGGAAGCGTTTGCGAGAAGTACCGCCGCGGTCGTCGTCTTCATTCCTCCCGCGGTCGAACCGGGAGAACCTCCGATCAGCATCAGTGCAATTATCAATATGCTTCCCGCTCCCGACAGGGATCCGAGATTCGCCGTATTGAAGCCCGCGGTCCTCGGTGTTACCGCCTGAAACAGCGAGAGGAAGAAGCGGTCTCTGACAGGCCCCTCAGAATATTCGAACAGGAACATAAGCAGGAGCGGGATAATAATCAGTGCTCCGGTTGTGACGAGGACGACTTTGCTCTGCATCCGGTATCTCTTAAAGTGATATCTGTTCAGCGCTATGTCTTCCCATGTAAGGAACCCTATACCGCCGATAATAATCAGCAGGCAGATCGGTATAACGATTTCGGGCGTGACCGCAAAGGAAGTCAGAGAGGAAAAAGATCCCGTCTTATCGCCCATAAGATCAAACCCCGCATTGCAGAATGCGGAGACCGAATGAAACACGGCCAGCCAGATTCCGGAAACTCCGTACCGCCTGCAGAACGCGGGCATCAATAGAAGGACTCCGGATGTTTCGACAGCCAGCGCGAATTTGAAAATGAATCCGGTCATTCTTACGATTCCCCCGAGCTGATGCGCCGAGAGGCTGTCCTGAAGCATACTTCGCTGAAGCAGCGAAATTTTCCGCCCCGAAATCATCGCGATGAACGCGGCAACAGATATGATCCCAAGCCCTCCGATCTCGATCAGGGCCAGAATGACCGCCTGGCCAAAACCTGTCCAGTATGATGCGGTGTCTTTCACAACAAGCCCCGTGACACAGACTGCCGACGTTGAGGTGAACAGCGCGGTTTCCAATGAAGCGCCATATTCGCTTCTGACTGAGACAGGGAGCATCAGAAGAATTGTTCCGACCAGGATCAGGCCCAGGAATCCGATAATAATTATCTGAAAGGATGTCAGCTTTTTCCTGAAAAACTGTATAATCATAAGATTTCTCCCCTTGTTAACCATGCCGTCATTTTATAGAACAATTTGCTAAGATGGCATTAGAATACCTGTCCGCGGAATTAAGATGGAATAAAGAGATATCAGGGGGCAGCCGGTATCGTCAAAAACAATAAATTTGAATTTGGTGTTGACACGGGAGGGATTCTATAGTAGATTACCTATTATACAGGTAGGAATTATAGTAATTAAACGAAATCCACATGAAAGGAGGAGAAGCGATGTCAGGCGGCAGGTGGAATTCCATGTACATGTACGTGTACGGAACGATGCCAGGCATGCGAATGTGTATTGGATCCTGGCCTCTTGCGCGAAAAGAAACCTGCTTCTCCTGCGGTCCGGCCGGACCGGGTGTTCGAATGCCGGGGTGACCCGGACGATACCCCTTAAGGCTGATGCCGAAAAATGCGGTTTTTTAAGGAGGTGGGGCAGGAGCTCCCCTCTTTTTTTGAAGATAGAAAGACCCTCCCTCATTCCTTACCTGTATGAGGAGTCTACAGACGAGATCAGCGGAAATACAGATGATCAGGGATAAACGATGAATTTAGAACAGATGATCCCGGTCACCGGGCTGATTGAAAGATTAAGATGATAATGAGGAGAATCCCATGAGCGATCATACATACAGATTTGAAACCCTGCAGCTTCACGTCGGACAGGAACAGCCGGATCCGGTGACGGACTCGAGGGCCGTCCCGATCTACCAGACCACTTCCTACGTCTTCCACAGCGCACAGCACGCCGCTGACCGCTTCAATCTCCGCGACGCCGGAAATATCTACGGCCGGCTCACAAACTCCACACAGGGCGTTCTGGAGGAGCGCGTTGCGGCTCTCGAGGGAGGCGCTGCGGCCCTGGCCGTCTCAGCGGGTGCCGCGGCTGTCACCTATTCCATTCTCGCCGTTGCGGGCGAGGGCGATAATATCGTCGCGCAGAACTCCATCTACGGCGGGAGCTACAACCTGCTGGACAATACGCTCCCGAGGTACGGTATCAGCACGACCTTCGTGGACATCCACAACAGGGAAGAGGTCGCCTCGGCGGTCAACGACAGGACGAAGGCCATCTTTATCGAGACGCTCGGAAATCCGAATTCCGATATCCCCGACATCGACGCGCTGGCGGAGATTGCCCACGCGAACAGGATCCCTCTTATCATCGACAATACCTTCGGAACCCCGTATCTCATCAGGCCGATCGAGCACGGCGCGGACATCGTCATCCATTCGGCGACCAAGTTTATCGGCGGACACGGGACGACCCTCGGCGGGATCATTGTCGACAGCGGAAAATTTGACTGGACTGCCTCCGGCAAATTCCCGCATCTGACAGAGCCGAACCCCAGCTACCACGGCGTGTCGTTTGTAGCGGCGGCCGGACCGGCCGCGTATGTCACCTATATCCGGGCGATCCTGCTCCGCGACACCGGGGCCGCGATCTCGCCGTTCAACGCGTGGCTCCTGCTGCAGGGTCTCGAAACTCTCTCCCTGCGCCTCGACAGGCACGCGGAGAACACGAAGAAGGTCGTGGAATTCCTCGCGAATCATTCGCTTGTGGAGAAGGTGAACCACCCCTCGCTGCCGGACCATCCGCAGCATGATCTGTATGAGAAATATTTCCCGAACGGGGGCGCGTCCATCTTCACCTTCAACATCAGGGGCGGCAAGGAGGAGGCTTACGCGTTTATCGACGGGCTGAAGATCTTCTCACTGCTTGCCAACGTCGCGGATGTGAAGAGCCTCGTGATCCATCCCTATGACACGACGCACGCGGAGATGACCCCGGAACAGCTGGAGGCTGCCGGAATCCGGCAGAACACGATCCGTCTCTCCATCGGGACAGAGCATTTTGAAGATATCATCTGGGATCTGGAGCAGGGCTTTGCGGCCGCGAAGGCCCTCGAAGGCTGAGAGGCAGAAGAAGTCGTAAAAGCGGCGGAAGCGGCAGAAAAGGCCGCAGAAGCTGCGGAAGCGGAAACGGAAGAGGTATAGAAGAAGCAAAGTGCCGGCGGACGGGGTGACCCGTCCGCCGGTTTGATTCATTTTTTTACAAACTGACCGTCCTCGACGACATAATCATATACAAACTCCGTGTCCCAGTTGTCCTCGTCCATCGGCCACAGTCCGTTTTTTTCCTGAAAATGCATGACAGAGCCGTCGTACACCGCCCGGATGAGCTGTAACGCTCCGGATACGGTCATCTCATGCCGGTAGAGGGCGGTGAAGGAGACCCGGGGATAGCGCAGCGCGCATGCGAAGAAGAGCTGGGGAACCAGGTCCCCGGAGCTCTCGATACCCGTAAGACGGCAGACGTCCTGGCAGCGCTCGATGTGGAGCAGGGCGCCCTCCTGCCTCAGCCACTCCAGCGCGGTGTAGCGCGGATTGATATCGTAGGCATCAGCTTCCTCATGACAGGCCAGATACTGCCCGGAGAGGGTGGGATACTTTTCCGCCTCTTTGACCCAGGGCAGATCGCCGGGCGCATACATCAGCCGGATCATCCCCTCTGCCACACGCGCGGCCCGGCGGGCGTGCTTCTCATTCGAAAACCACATCCATATCTCAGACGTACAGCCCATATAATTCCTCCTCAACACTGAGGCAATGCCTCACACAACTCATATTATAATCAGAATTAAACCAACAGGCTATAGATTATGACCACGTTCTGTGATATGCTGTAGATGTCCGAAGCGGGGGAACAGTTACTTCACGGCTGAAAACATTTTTTGGGTAAATGACTGGCCGGTTCAACTCCGGCAAACCGCATGTTCTGCATGCGGCGGCTGTTTCTGTATTCTCGGACATTTTAAGAGAGTAATTTCCGTTACTGAAACCGGCAGCGGCTCGGATAACCGGAACTGTTTGATAACGGAGAATGGGATCTGACCGCCTGGTTAACGGCGGTTTTTTGTTTTGGAGGATTTATAAATCCTCTTCGGAGAAAAGGTAAACAGGATGAGCAGAATCGCAAGATTTGTTAAGGGATTGAGAGAGGGCGAAAAGACCGGTGCTGAAGTTAATTACATGGGCGGCATCTCATACAGGGTCAACCCGCTCGATACTCTCAGGATGGTGACGGCTTCAAGTATATTCGCGGAGCCGCAGTATTACCGCGACGGCAAGTTCGCGCCCGCCACGATCCCGGACGGGGTATTCAGGCTCCACACTCTTTTCAGGGACTATGCCGTAATCGGCGATCACTTCGAGGGAAAAAAGACTTCCCAGGTGATGGAGAAGGTGATTGACGAAGCGCTGGACTACGACTACGAGGCGACTCTCAGGTGGGCGGTGACGCTTCGGAGCGTCTACAACATGCGCCTCAATCCGCAGGTCATCATGGTCAGGGCCGCCATGCATCCGTCAAGGACCAGTTTCACGAAGGAGAATCCGGGTGAGTTCGGGCGCATCAACGCCGAGGTAATGCTGCGCGCTGACGAGCCGGCATCCCAGCTCATGTACTATCTGTACTGGAAAGGGTCCAAGAAAGGCATCCCGAGCATCCTCAAGAGGAGCTGGGCCGCCAGGCTGGAGAAACTGAACGCCTACCAGGTGCACAAGTACAAGAACGTGGGCATAGGAATTATCGACGTTGTCCGCATCTCGCACGCCAACAGCCCTGTCCTCGACGAGCTGATGAGGACGGGGACCGTCGAAGTCGGCGAAGAGGAGAACACCTGGGAGGCCATGCGGTCCGCAGGCGCTGACTGGAGGACGATCTACGACTCCGGTGTTATGAGGCACATGGCTCTCCTCAGAAATCTCCGGGGCATTTTCACGGAGATTGAGGACCCGGAGTTCTGCAGAAAGGTGACGGAAGACCTCAGGAGAGGTGTGCCCGGCGGCCGGCAGTTCCCGTTCCGCTACTATTCGGCGAGAAATGCCCTGCTGGAACAGGCCGTTTATCACCAGCCGCAGCTGATGGACGCGCTGGAGGAGTGCATGGATATAGCCTGCGCCAATATGCCTGAACTCAGGGGCAAGACGATGTGCCTGTCGGATAACAGCGGCAGCGCATGGGGCGCGTTTACAAGCGAGTTCGGAAAGGTGACGGTAGCGAATATCGACAACCTCTCGAGCGTGATCACCGCGCGAAATTCGGAAGAGGGCTATGTGGGCAAGTTCGGCGACAGGCTCATCGTATACCCGATCGGAAAGCGCGGCGGGATCCTGAAAGAGGCCGAAAGCATCTCGTCGAAAAGATCTGATGATGTAGGTGGGAGTACCGAGAACGGTGTGTGGATCTTCCTCCGCGACGCGATCGACAGGAAGGAACACTGGGACAATATCTTCATCTACTCCGACATGCAGGCCGGGCACGGCGGCCTGTACGGAACCGCAGAGGGACAGGAAGAATACAGGAGACGCGGCTATGCTGTCGGCGGCAGTTATTATAAGTATGTCGACGTCGCCAAACTGATCGACGAATATCGCCGGACCGTCAATCCGAAGGTCAATGTATTCTGTGTGCAGACCGCCGGATATACCAATGTGTCCGTTCCCGAATACGGATACAGGACCAATATCCTGTACGGCTGGACCGGAAAGGAAGCCTTTTTCGCGGACGCGATGATCAGGTTCTGGGACGAGGTCGACAGCAAAACCGGTGACCGGAACCAGGGACGGAATTGACAGCATGTCCGCGTAAATTAAAATGACTTCAGTGAAAACGCGTTCTCAAGAAAAGGAGGAACATCATGCAGAACTTTGAGTACTGTACGCCTACCAGGATCATTTTCGGGAAAGGTGTCGTTGAAAAACTGCCGGAGACAATGAAGCTCTTCGGGAAGAGGGTTCTCATGACCTACGGAGGAGGCAGCATAAAGAGAATCGGACTCTACGACAAGGTGAAGGAACTGCTTCCGGATTACGAGATCTACGAGCTCTCCGGCATCGAGCCGAATCCGAAGTACAATCCCAGCGTCCTCGACGGCGTCAGGATCTGCAAGGAAAAGAAGATCGACGTCATCCTGGCGGTCGGGGGCGGGAGTGTCCTCGACTGCTCCAAGGCGATCGCGGGCGGCGCGCTTTACGACGGGGAGACCTGGGACCTGATTACAGGGAAGGCCGAGACGACCGGAGCCCTGCCGATTGTCGACATCATCACCATGGCGGCGACCGGGAGCGAGTATGACTCGGGCGGAGTTATTTCCAGAAAAGAAACGAATGACAAGATTCCCTATCAGAGCATGCATCTGTTCCCGAAGGTATCGTTCATCGATCCGACCTACACGTTCAGCGTCCCGAAGCACCAGATGGTCTCCGGCGTCGCCGACGCGATGAACCACATCTGGGAGGACTACTTCAATCTCGACCCGAACGGCCTCGCCGACGGGATGATGGAGTCCGCCCTCAGAAGCCTGATCAGGAACGGCCTCAAAGCCGTCGAGAATCCCGAAGACTACGAGGCGAGGGCGGAGATCTTCCTGGACGCCACACTCGCCTGCAACGGAATCCTCGCTATCGGCGAGCAGTTCTCGGGATGGCCGATGCACGGCATGGAGCACGCGCTCTCGGCGTACTACGACATCACGCACGGGATCGGGCTCGCGATCCTGACGCCGAGGTGGATGACGCATATCCTGAGCGAGAAGACGGAGGGCAGGATCGCCCAGTACGGTGTCAACGTCCTCGGTATCGATTCCTCGCTCCCGGTGAGAGAGCAGGCCGAGAAGACAATCGAGGAGACCTATAAGTTCTTCGAGTCCCTCGGGATCCCGATGCATCTTAGGGACGTCGGAATCGACGAGTCGAGGCTTCAGGAGATGG
Organism: uncultured Lachnospiraceae bacterium; assembly: GCA_902773435.1. Lineage (GTDB taxonomy): Bacteria > Bacillota > Clostridia > Lachnospirales > Lachnospiraceae > Chordicoccus. The sequence continues at coordinate 14,806 of CACYEN010000112.1, forward strand.
CTCACCATGTCGCGGTCAACGAGGGCCTCGACCGGCCCGGCGTCTATGTTCCGCTCACGGAGCAGGATATCTTCGAGATCTACAAGGCCTCGCTGTAAAACCGAAAGAGACAATGATTATGCGGGAACCGCCGTGCTTCTGTCCGGCGGCTCCCGCAGTTTTTTAGAGAGGAGAGAGACCATGAAAATGACGGCTATGCTCGCAGGGGGACTCGGAGCAGTGCTCGCGGCGGCAGTCGCGGTGTCGCCGGCGCCATGCGCCATCTCCGCCGCGGAGGAGGCGGAAGTGACAGAGGAAGCCGGCTTCACCATATCTGAAATACCGGATGAAATCTTTGAGAAGATGCAGGGGAAATCCTACAGGGAAGACTGCCCCATACCGAGAGAGGACCTGAGGTATCTCAGAGTACTCCACAAGAATCTTGAGGGAGAAACCCTCGAGGGCGAGCTCGTCTGCCACGAGACGGTCGCGGAGGATCTGGTCGACATTTTCAGGGAACTCTACGAGGCAGGATATCCGATCGGGAAGATAAAGCTGGCGGATGAATACGACGCCGTCGATGAGGCTATGATGACGGACAACAATACATCCTGCTTCAATTTCCGGTTCATTTCCCACACGACGAAGATATCGAAGCACGGACTCGGCGTCGCGGTCGATATCAATACGCTCTACAATCCCTGTACCAAGACGGTGGACGGGGAACGGGTTATCGAACCGCCGGCGGGAGAGCCGTATCTGGACCGCGGGCAGGACTTCCCCTACAAGATCGTCGAGGGGGATCTCTGCTATAACCTGTTCCTCGAGCACGGGTTCATCTGGGGAGGAAACTGGATAAATGTCAAGGATTACCAGCACTTTGAGCTGCCGGACGAAGTATCGGATGAGCTGAGGGCCAGGTATGAGATGTAATGCCCTGTGAGATCCGGTGCCCGCTGAAGAAATCCCGGCCGGCAACCGCTGAAGATGCCCGGCCTGTCCGCTGAGACGGGCTTATCTCATGTCTCCCGATACTGCTCGAGATATCGCTCAACCGACCGGGTCATCTCGACGGAAAAATCAGAATTATACTTTCTGCCGCAGAATGCCTTTATCCATGAACTGTATTCTTCTTCCGTCCTGCCTTTTCCAAGCAGCTCCCGCAGCCCGTCCTGATCAAGGCGCCTGTATTGATTCTCCTGCACGATAAGGTTCAGGTCTGCCCTCTTGGGTTTTGTTCTCTGCTTCTGCTGTTCGGTGGGATATCCGAAGATGAGGAGCGCAGCCGGGAACACAAAGTCGGGCAGATTCAGAATGCGTCTCTGTTCTTCTATATTCTCCATGATGTCGCCGATGTAGCAGGATCCGATCCCATGGGACCATGCTGCCGTCACGGCGTTCTGAGCTGCGATCACGGCGTCATTGACGGCGAGAAGGAGATCTCCGGCCCCGGGATGTCTCGGCATGCAGCCCTCGAGCCGGAAGGCGTCATACCACTTCAGGCAGTCCGCGCAGAACAGCAGAACCAGCCTTCCCTCTGCGATGAAAGGCTGGTGGTCGCAGGACTCGCTCAGAGCGTGAAGGATGGACTGATCGGAGATTCGGAGTATTGTGTACAGCTGCTGATTGCCGGCTGTGGGCGCCATCGTGGCGGCACACAGGATCTCCTGAACGATCTCCTCATCGATGGGCCTGTCCTCAAAGACCCTTACGGATTTGCGCTCTATAAGCTGGCGGATTACTTCATTCATGGCAGGTCCTTTATCGCGAAGCGGCGACTCACTGAAGACCCTTCATG
>CACYEN010000113.1 GCA_902773435.1 uncultured Lachnospiraceae bacterium
AAGCTTCGGAATCGTCTCGGGAACATAGAGCCCCCCGTCCCCGGCAAGACCCCGGAGGATAGCCTCGGACGCCGTCACTTCTTCATTTCCCCTCGTGCTTCTGTACATGATATTCATACGGAATCTCTCCTCACCCCTGGTCGTATCTCAATTAAGGAAAAGCGCCCCGGAAGCCTTCCGCGGCGCTCTTCCTTCCTGGTTCTCTTTATTTTCTGACGACAAAATTGATGATCCTGCCGGGCACGTAGATCTCCTTCACGACCTGGAAGCCCGCAAGCTTGTCCGCTGCCGCCTCCCTGCCCTTCTCAAGAGCCTCTTCCTTCCCCGCCTCGGCCGGGAGCATGACGACGGCCCTGGTCTTCCCGTTGATCTGGACGGGGATTTCCTTGACGTCGTCGGCGGCGAGAGCCGCGTCGGAGACCGGCCACTTCGAGTGGAACACGGAGTCCGAATGGCCGCATCTCTCCCAGAGCTCCTCCGCGATGTGCGGGGCGAACGGGGCGAGCAGCGTGATGTAGATCTCGATCGTCTCCTTATCGACACCGCCCTCAGCCTGCGCGATCTTCACCATCTGGTTGTTGTATTCCATAAACTTGGAAATGACGGTGTTGAGCGCGAACTGGTCGAGTCTCATCGTGATGTCCGCGATGAGCTTGTGGCGCAGACGGAGCATCTCGTCCGTGGCCTTCACGTCCTTCTCTATGCTGTTCACGGCGACGTTCCAGAACTTGTTCAGGAAGCGGTTGACTCCGTCGATCCCTCTCTCATCCCACGCGGAGTCCTGCTGCGGCGGACCGATGAAGAGCTCATAGATCCGGAGCGAGTCACACCCGTAGTCGCGGACCATGTCGTCCGGGGAGACGACATTTCCAAGGGATTTGCTCATCTTGACGCCCTTGGGGCCGAGGATCATTCCCTGGTTGAAGAGTCTCCTGAACGGCTCGTCGAAGTCGACCACACCGATGTCGTGCAGGAACTTCGTGTAGAATCTCGAGTAGAGCAGGTGGAGCACGGCGTGCTCGACGCCGCCGATGTACATGTCGACCGGGAGATACGCGTCCGCCTTCTCCCTGCTCACGAGCTCCCTGTCGTTGTGCGCGTCGATGTAGCGCAGGAAGTACCAGGACGAGCCCGCCCACTGGGGCATGGTGTTCGTCTCCCTCTTCGCGGGGCCTCCGCAGCACGGGCAGGTCGTATTCACCCAGTCCGAGATTGCGGCGAGCGGTGATTCGCCCGTATCAGTTGGCTGGTAGGATTCGACGTCCGGGAGCAGGACCGGGAGCTGGTCCTCCGGGACCGGCACCGCCCCGCACTTCTCACAGTGCACGATCGGGATCGGCTCTCCCCAGTACCTCTGCCTCGAGAACACCCAGTCCCTGAGCTTGTAATTGACGGTCTTTTTGCCGACGCCCATCTTCTCGACGATGAGCGGAGCTTCGGCCTTGAGTTCGGAGGACTCCCTGCCGTTCCAGTCCCCGGAGTTGATCACGGTGCCGGACGCGTCCGTGTAGGCCTCCTGCATGTCGGGAATCTCCTTCCCGTCTTTGCTGATGACCTGGATGATCGGGAGGTCGAATTTCTTCGCGAACTCGAAGTCCCTGTCGTCATGCGCGGGCACGCACATGATGGCGCCGGTTCCATAGTCCGCGAGGACGTAGTCGGAGATCCAGATCGGGACCTTCGCCCCGTTCATCGGGTTGATCGCGTAGCTTCCGGTGAAGACGCCGGTCTTCTCCTTGTTCTGGACGCGGTCGACGCTGGACTTATTGGCAGCCGCTGCGCAGTAGTCCTCGACGGCCTGCTTCTGCCCCGGCGTCGCAAGGCGGGCGGTCAGCTCGTGCTCGGGCGCGAGCACCATAAACGTGGCGCCGTAGAGCGTATCCGGACGGGTCGTGTAGACCGTGATCTTCTCGTCGGAGCCGTCCACCGGGAAATAGACCTCCGCGCCGTAGGAGCGGCCGATCCAGTCGGTCTGCATCTTGATGACCTTCTCGGGCCACTCGAGACCCTTCAGGCCCTCGAGCAGACGGTCCGCGTAGGCCGTGATCTTCAGCATCCACTGGCGGAGGTTCTTCTTCGTGACGTCGGAACCGCAGCGCTCGCATTTTCCGTCGACGACCTCCTCGTTGGCCAGAACCGCCTTGCAGTTCGGGCACCAGTTGAGAGGCATCTCCTTCTCGTAGGCGAGCCCTTTCTTAAACATCTGGACAAAGATCCACTGGGTCCACCTGTAGAACTCCGGATCCGTCGTATTGAGCTCCATGTCCCAGTCGCGGATCGCGCCGATCTGGTCGATCTGCTTCCTTATGTTCGCGACGTTGGCGGCCGTGGAGATCGCCGGGTGCTGGCCTGTCTTGATCGCATAGTTCTCCGCGGGGAGGCCGAACGCGTCCCAGCC
>CACYEN010000114.1 GCA_902773435.1 uncultured Lachnospiraceae bacterium
CGCGTTGGTCTGTTCGATCTCCTCCTGCGTCAACTCCGCGCTGTATTCGCTTGTCAGCCCCAGGCGATATTTGATCGCCCCGACCGTTATGTCCTCTTCCGCTTTATATACCGCCAGCAGCTCCGGCGCGCTGAATTCGATGGACAGCACTTCCTCCACGAACTGTCGGGCCTCGCCGGTGAAGACGGTCTCCGTACGGTCGTCGGCCTCGGCCTCTTCCCGCAGCGCCTCCATAAGCTCGGAGAAGGGCACATAGCCGCCGCCGGGGATCCCGAAAGCATAGGTTTTGCCATTTACATTATAATGAAAGTCTACCGTGTAGACGAATGCATAGATCGAAAAGCTGTCCGCTTCAAAGACGATCTCATTCTCCGCCGCAGAAGCGTCTCCCGCCGGTGTCACCACTTCGGCCGCGCCGTCGTGGTCAACATGGACCAGCACCTTCTCCTGCTCAGGCTCCTCCTCCAGCGCGTTCATGGAAACACGGATGGGAACCAGCGGCTGGATCTCTTCCTCCTCATACCAGAAGCTGATATCCACAGCCTTCATCCGGACGACAGAGCCGTCCACCGCGCCGGACACCAGGTCCCTGATCTCGTCGGACTGCACTTCTTCCACGCGCATCTCCGTGCCGCTGGGGAAGGCGCCCTCGCCGGCCTCTACGGTCACGCGGACGGTTTCGGTCTCCGCCTCGAAACGTTGTGGGGGATAGGCCGCCCCGGTCTCGCTGGCAGTTTTCTCCGTCTCTCCGTCCATGAATACGAACTGGCCCTGCTCCGTCTCCCCATCCGTCTCGGGCGGGTTCGGATTCTCGGGCAGGATGCCGTAGCCCAGGATGAGCTTGGAATCCAGGGCGTAAACGAAGCGTTCCACATAGTTTACGTTGTTGCCCTCAATGGTCTCCACCGCGGGTACGCCGTTTTTCTCGTACAGCTCCGCCACAAGACCCACATGGTCAGACTTCCCGTCCTCATCGAAGTCAAAGAAGATCACGTCGCCGGGTCTCGGGCTGTAAGCCCTCGCGTCGGCATACATCTCCCGTTTCTCCAGCGCGGAGATCCAGGTGGTGGTTCCACAGTCATAGGGGAAGGCCGTCTCCGGGATTTCCGCATAGCGCAGGCAGAAGGAGATGAACATGGCGCACCAGTCGCCATAGGGGATCCCGTACCAGCCGCCGTAGCGGGTGTAGCCCTTCTTGGCGCCGTCCACGACCTCAAAATTGGACTCGCTCTCCCCGTAGCCCAGCTGCGTCCTGGCGACATCCACCAGGTCCCGACTCCAATCCCCGCTCAGCTTCAGATCCTTGAACAGTGCGTTCCAGATCGCCTCGTTCTCCAGATCCGCCTCCGGATCGCTGGGCCCAAAGGGCTCGTCTTCCTGATCGTCTTTCTCGTTTTTCTCCGCGACTTCCTCCGCCGTCAGCTCCACAGTCTTGAAGCAAGCCTCATTATGGACATGCTCTGTCAGCTGCAGCTGGCCGCAGATCAGAACGCCGTCAGCGCTGTAGCAGGAGGCGTCATGGGTATGGATGCCCTGCTGGCCGCAGCTGAGATAACGCCGGGTCTCATAGCAGCTGTCCCCGTGGGTATGGCCGCCCTCTCCTGCCTCCTTGCCGCAGGTCAGGGCCTCATCCCAGGCATAGCAGGCGTCGCTGTGGGTGTGTGCGTCCGCCTCTTCACGGCCGCAGATCAGTTCATCATGCCAGGCGTAGCAGGCGTCGCCATGCTCATGCTCTTCGCTTTCGTCGGTGCAGATCAGCTCGCCGCGGACCTGCGTGTAGCAATCCTCCGTATGCCGGTGGCCCTCGCTCTCCTCACGGCCGCAGATCAGCTCGCCGCGCACGAGACCATAGCAATCCTCCGTATGCACATGGCCTTCGCTCTCTTCCTGACCGCAGATCAGGATCATGCCGGTGGTGTAGCAATCCTCCGTGTGGATATGCGCGCGGATCTCCGGCAGAGGACACAGCAGCTTGCCGTTCTCATCATAACAGTCGTCGTTATGCACATGGGCCGCATAATCCGCCCAGCCCTCCCCTGTGGGAGGAACGAAGCGGCAGTCCAGCACCTGCTCGATGTGGGTCTTGGCAAGGCCGTTGAGCGTAAAAACGGCAGTGGTCCCCAGGCCCACCAGCAGCGCCAGACACAGAAAGATTGCGATCCATCTCTTGCGCGATCTCTGTGCCGACAACATTTTATTGATTTGTTTTGTAAGAGACTCACCCATTAAGGTACCCTCTCTTCTCCATTTGGAATGAACCGAACTCTTTCCTGTTTACTGAATCGGGCCCAGTGCGGTCAGGGGCCAGACGCGGAACATCAGCCTGCCGACCACCATGTCATTGCTGACACAGCCGATCGAGGTGTTGCGGCTGTCGATGCTGGTCGCCCGATGGTCGCCCATCACGAAGCACTTGCCCTCCGGGACCTGGTACGGCAGCGCAATGTTGCAGTCCCCCAGGGCCTTATCGCTCACATAGGGCTCGTACAGCATCTGACCGTTGACGTACACATTCCCGCTCTCATCGATATCCACCCAGTCGCCCGAGGTGGCGATCACGCGCTTGATGAGGATGCTGTTGTTGAAATAAAAGCCGATCACATCGCCGGCCTTGTATTTGGAGTCGTTGAGTGTGACCACGATATCTCCGTCTTCCAGCGTGTTCGACATGGACACGCCGCTGATCTGGAGGACCGGCATCAGCAGCACGGCAATGATGACCGCTACTGCCGCTACTACGAGCAAAGAAAAAATGGTATTGCGCAGAACACGGCCGAAGGTGTTCTTATACCGTTCTTTTTTCAGTTCTTCTTCCAGCATTTCAATGGAAGGTATCGTGACCTGCTGCTCTTCCATGTCCTACCCTCTCGGCCGATTTGGAAGGAACCGGAGCAAAGGCCCCCACCCTGTCATCGGCGTTCTTATTCGCCCTCGCTCTGCTGCATGGCAGGCGGTGAGACGAAGCTCCACACGCGCTCCCACAGCTCCTGGATCTCCGTTTCCTTCCGCTCCAAGCGCAGCTTCAATTCCCGGATCTCCGCATCCTTGGCGTCCACGGCTCTGCGAAGCTGTTCGTTGCCGGACCGCAGATCTGTCATCGCCTGCTTCTGCTCCTGCTTCTGGCTGTTTCGCCAAGCCTGCATTTCCGTGTGGATCTCCCGCAGGGAGTCTTCCTTCTGCTCCATCTGGCGAGTCAGACGCTCCACCTGGGCTTCCTTCGCGCTCAACTGCTCCCGCAGCTTCTGACTGGACGCCTGAAACTCTTCGATCACACATTCGATCTCTGCGAAGCCG
>CACYEN010000115.1 GCA_902773435.1 uncultured Lachnospiraceae bacterium
TGAGATTTTGTTCTCAATTGTTTAGGAATTTTCGAGTCTTTAGTATGTGTCTCACTGTTCAGTTATCAATGTTCGGTGTTTCTTTTTTGTCCATCGCCATCGCGCGAACAAATGATATAATACCATTGCGCTCCGGAAGTGTCAACACTTTTTCAAAAAAGATTCTCTCTTTTATCTCACACCCGGATCGCCTCCGCAAGCGTCTCCACGGGGACAAGCCTGATCCCCTTTATTTCCTTGATTCCCTTCATATTCGCCTTCGGAAGCACCACCGTCTCAAAGCCCAGCTTCTTCGCCTCGAGGATTCTCTGCTCCGCCTGGCTTACGGCCCTGATCTCGCCCCCGAGCCCCACCTCGCCGAACGCGATCACACGGTCTCCGATCGCCCGGTCCGCGTACGCGGAGGCGATCGCCATCGCGATCCCGAGATCCACCGCGGGCTCCGTCATCCTGATGCCGCCCGCTATATTAATGTAGGCATCGAGTTCTCCGAGCTTCAGCCCGCACCGTCTCTCGAGAACAGCGATCAGGAGATTCACCCGGTTCGCATCGGTGCCGGCCGCCGTTCTCCGCGGCAGCCCGAAGTTCGTCCTGCACACAAGTGCCTGGATCTCGATCAGGACCGGCCTGCTTCCCTCCATGGAGCAGGCGACGACCGACCCGGGGGCGTTCTCCGGCTTCCCGTCGAGCATGTATTCCGAGGGATTCGGGACCTCCCGGAGGCCGCTGTCCCTCATCTCGAAGACGCCGATCTCATTCGTCGATCCGAACCGGTTCTTTACGGCCCTCAGGATCCTGTACGACGCGTGCCGGTCCCCCTCGAAGTAGAGGACGGTATCGACCATGTGCTCAAGCACCCTCGGTCCGGCGACCGCCCCGTCCTTCGTCACGTGGCCCACGATGAAGATGGAGATGCCGAGGGTCTTCGCGAGCCGGAGCAGGACCCCCGTCGCCTCCCTCACCTGGGATACCGATCCCGGCGCGGACGCGATCTCCCCGCTGTACATCGTCTGGATCGAGTCGATGATGCAGACGTCCGGCCGCTCCCTCTCGATCGTCTCACTGACGCCGGTGAGGTCCGTCTCTGTCAGGAGCAGCATGCTGTCCCCGATCTCGCCGATTCTCTCCGCGCGCATCCGGATCTGGGCGAGGGACTCCTCCCCCGAGATGTAGAGGACGCGTCTCTCCGCTGCGGCGATATTTCTGCACACCTGAAGAAGAAGCGTCGATTTGCCGATTCCCGGGTCGCCGCCGATCAGGATCAGGGAACCGGGGACGACTCCCCCGCCGAGCACGCGGTCAAGTTCGCCGATCCCGGTCCCGGTCCTGGTCTCCTCATCGAGGGAAATGTCCCTGATGCGCACGGGCTTCCTGCGCTCACCGGCGGGTCCGCGGCCCTTCGCGCTGCCCGGGCTCTTCGCCGCGGAGACCCGTTCCTCCACAAATGTATTCCATTCCCTGCACGCCGGACACTGTCCCATCCATTTGGACGACTCGTACCCGCAGTTCTGGCAGAAAAAGACGGTCTTCACACCTTTCGCCATGACGCCTCCGGTCAGTTATGTCTCACGAGTTCCACACCGACGGCGCGCTCCGGATCGAGCTCCAGGCTGAACGAGATCTTCCCGCCGAGGTTGGCTCTCTCCGTATCTCTCATCTCGCCGTCGATGATGATGTCGTACTCGGTCTCCGCAGCTCCCTGCACGGTGATCTGGGCGCCGCCGTTCCCCTCGACGGAAAATGACACGCCGTCCGCGTCCTCCCTGAGGCCGAACACGGCAGTTCCCGGTTCGGACTCGTAGACGAACATCTCATTTTTCTCAAGACGGGTGATCTCCTTATAGGTCTTTACCTTGTAAATGTCGCCCTCATGCTCGTAGTCCGATCTCTTCGTCTTCGCGTCGAGCTCGTAGTCGCCGAAGCTGATGCTGCCGTCTTCCTCTGTTCTGATCAGTTCCTTAACTGCGGACATGTTTACCTCCTGTCCATCTTTAGTGGTGGTCGTTTCCTTGTTACCGTATCGATACCGCGGCACGGGCTCTCCGGGAGGTCCCGGTTCGTCACCCTTCCCCGGGCATTTTCGCCGTAAACTTCAGGGCGCCGTCCTTTACGGAGACCTTCACGATCATCCCCTCCTTCGCCTCGCCCCGCAGAATCATCTCGGACAGGGCGTTCTCGATCTCGGTCTGTATGACGCGCTTTATCGGCCGCGCGCCGTATTTCGGGGAGTAGCCCTTGTCGGCGATGTACTTCTTCACGGCCGCGGGGATGCGCAGGCTGATCCTGAGCTGTTCCGCGGCCCGGCCGATGACCCGGTTCGTCTCGAGCTTCACGATCTGCTCCACCTCGCTCCGGCTGAGCGGGCGGAAGACGATGATCTCGTCGATCCTGTTCAGGAATTCCGGCTTGAAGAGTTTCTTCACCGTGTCCATCACGCTGCTCTTCATGGCCTCGTAGTCGGCGTTCTCATCGGCTTTCGCCGAGAAGCCCAGCCTCTTCGGGTCGACGATGCTCTGGGCGCCCGCGTTCGACGTCATGATGATGCAGGTATTCTTAAAGTCAACCTTCCTGCCGTGCGCGTCGGTGATATGTCCCTCATCGAGCACCTGCAGCAGGATGTTGAACACGTCCGGATGGGCCTTCTCTATCTCGTCGAACAGGATGACGCTGTAGGGATGCCGCCTCACCTGCTCGGAGAGCTGTCCGCCCTCGTCGTACCCGACGTAGCCGGGCGGCGATCCGATCAGTTTGGAGACGCTGTGCTTCTCCATGTACTCGGACATGTCCACGCGGATCATGTTCTCCTCCGACTCGAAGACCGACTCCGCGACGGCCTTGCTGAGCTCGGTCTTCCCGACGCCGGTCGGGCCGAGGAAGAGGAAGCTTCCCGTCGGCCGCTTCGGGTCCTTGAGACCGACCCGCCCCCGCCTGATCGCGCCGGCGACCGCGTCGACCGCCTCGTTCTGGCCGATCACGCGCCTGTGGAGTTCCCGCTCCAGCCTCGCCAGCTTCTTCGATTCGGATTCCGCGAGCTTCGCGACCGGGATCTTCGTCCACTCGGACACGACCCTGGACACCGTCTCATCGGTGACCGACAGCTGGTACTCGCCGGAGACGGCCTGCCTCCTGCTTCCCCTCAGCCTCTTTCCGAGCTTCTCCCTCTCGGCCTTCAGGGCGTCGGCGTCGGCCATTCTCCCCTCGAGAACCGCCTGTTCCAGCTCGTCGCCGATCTCCTTCAGGCGGTCGCGCCGGGTATCCGTGCCCCCCTTCTTCCCAAAGCTGTCGATCCTGACTTTGGACGCGGCTTCGTCGATGAGGTCGATCGCCTTGTCCGGAAGACGCCTGTCGTTGATATAGCGCTCCGAGAGCCTGACCGCCGCTCTCACCGCGGCGTCCGTAATCCGGACCCTGTGATGCTTCTCATAATAAGGACGGAGTCCGTAGAGGATCGCGCAGGCCTCGTCCCCGGTGGGCTCCTCGACGCTGACCGGCTGGAATCTCCGCTCGAGCGCCGCGTCTTTCTCGATGTGCTTGCGGTACTCGTCAATCGTCGTCGCCCCGATGACCTGGATCTCTCCTCTCGAGAGCGAAGGCTTCAGGATATTGGAGGCGTCGAGCGCTCCCTCCGCCCCTCCGGCGCCGATGATCGTGTGGAGCTCGTCGATGAAGAGAAGCACATTTCTGCTGGAGGATACTTCACTCACGACATTTCTGATTCGCTCCTCGAATTCGCCGCGGTACTTGGAGCCCGCGACCATTCCCGAGAGGTCGAGAGTGACAAGGCGCTTCCCTTCCAGCATCTCCGGGACGTCGCCTTTCGCTATCCTCGAGGCGAGCCCCTCCACAATAGCGGTCTTGCCGACCCCGGGTTCCCCGATCAGGCAGGGATTGTTCTTCGTCCGCCTGCAGAGGATCTGCATGACGCGCGTGATCTCCTGTTCCCGGCCGATGACGGGGTCGAGCCTCCCCTCGGCGGCCATCTTCGTCAGGTCGCGGCTGTAGCGGTCCAGCGTGGGCGTCGACCCGTGCATGACCTTCCCGCTCGCGAGGTCCTTCTCCGAGAACCTGTCCGCGGCATTGAGCGCGGTCAGCGTGTCGACGAAAAGCTTTTTGATATCGATTCCCATCGTGTGGAGCAGCCTCGTCCCGACGCACTCCACGTCGCGGAGCATGGCCAGGAGCAGATGCTCCGTCCCCGCGAGGTCCGATCCCAGCTCGTCCGCAAGTTCACCCGCCGAGCGGATGACCGCGTAGGCCCTGGGCGAGAAGTCCGGAGTGTCCGACGCCGATGTCGGGGTGCTCCCGTCCGGAGCGACCAGCTGGTCGATCATCCTCGTCAGCTTCTCATAGGAAACCCCCGCCGCGAGGAGCAGGTGCGAGGCGGTGCCCCTGACGGTTCTCAGGAGCCCGGCGAGGATATGCTCGGTCCCCACGTAGGACTGCCTGTGGTACAGGGCCGATTTGACCGCCTGGTCCAGGGCGTGTTTCGCTTCAAGTGTCAGTCTGTCTTTCATTCTTCGTATTCCTCACAGATCTCGTCGACCATCCGGTGGATCTCTTCCCTCGTGACGTGCCTCGACATCGCCCTCGCCAGGGCGAGCCCGAGCTCCTTCCTCAGGGAGTCCGTCGCCAGGCGCTTCTCCGCGTCGATGCGGACGATCGCCCCGCGCCTTCTGTCGACGGTGAGGAAACCTTCCTCCTTAAGCATAGTGTAGGCTTTGTTGACGGTGTGCATGTTGATTCCGATGTCGGAGGCGAGATCCCTGACGGAGGGCAGACTGTCCCCCTCGTGAAGCGTGTTCGCGGCGATCCCCGTTACGATCTGCCGGCAGAGCTGCCGGTAGATCGCTTCACCGCTGTCGAAATCTATCTCAAAATACATGGCGGCCTCCGTATCATCACCCGTCATCTGCCCTGATGTTACATTGAAACTATAACAGATGCGGTCGTCGCGGCGCAACAGAAATAAAGAGCGGCCCCGGCGGATGGCCCGGCTCTCCGGGATCTGCGGATGAAAAGAGCGGCGGACCGCACCTGCGGTCCGCCGCCCGGGAAATTCTCTTCCGGCCCCTTACACTTCGCTGAACTGGTCCTTTCCGACCGAACAGACAGGACATACCCAGTCTTCGGGAACATCTTCCCAGGCAGTGCCCGGAGCTACTCCGTTATCCGGATCGCCAACTTCGGGGTCATACTCGTATCCGCAGACATCACAAACATATTTTGCCATGGATGGTACCTCCTTTAATCTTCGGTTATCATAACCTCAGTCATCATAACACAGACAGGGGTACTGCGCAATCATTTTCAGGGGGGACGAAAGCGCGCTTCTCCCCGTGAACAGGGGAGACACGCCTCGTCCCCGGATGCCCGGGTGGAGTCCTCTATTCCGCCGGAATCAGAACACCGCGACGACCGCTCCGTCATAGGTGGCGGCGATGTAATCACGGACCGCGGAGCTCATCACTGCCGCGACGAGAGCCTTCGTCTTGTCGGTCTCCTCGTCACCCGCGCGGATGGCGATGACATTTCCGTATGTCTGCGCGCCGAGAGACTCGCTGTCCTCGATGGCAAGCGCGTCGGCCGACGCGGAGAGCCCCGCCTCGATCGCGTAGTTGCCGTTGATGGCGGCGATGTCGAGATCCGGGAGAGATCTCGGAAGCTGAGCCGCTTCGATCTCGATGATATCGAGGTTCTTCGGGTTCTCCGTGATATCCGTCACGGACGCGAGAAGGCCTGCGCCTTCCTTCAGCTTGATGAGACCCTGGGCCTCGAGAAGGTTGAGCGCGCGGGCTTCATTCGTCGTGTCGTTGGGGACGCCGACCTTCGCTCCGTCGGGAAGCTCTTCGAGGCTGGCCGTCTTTCCGGGGAAGATGCCGAACGGCTCGTAGTGGACGATCGCCGCCGAGACGAGGTTCGTGTTGTTCTCCTCGTTGAAGGATTCAAGGTAGGGAACGTGCTGGAAGTAATTGGCGTCGAGGTCTCCGCTCTCGAGAGCGAGATTCGGCTGCACGTAATCGGTGTACTCCTTGATGTCAAGAGTCCAGCCCTTCTCCTCGAGAGCCGCTTTGACCTGTTCCAGGATCTCCGCGTGGGGGCTCGGGGTCGCTCCGACGACGATCTTCGTGTCTCCGTCCGCCGGTGCTTCGATGATCTCGGGATCCGCTGCCGGCTCTTCGGCCAGCGACTCGGCGTAAACTGCCGGAACGGCTGTCATCGAGAGTGCGAGTGCCGATACGAGGGCAAGGCTCAGAATTCTCTTTTTCATAGTAACTCCTCCTCTAAAAAATAAATTTATATCTCTGTCACCGGATTCTCTTATCCGTGTGAATCGATATCCTTGTTCCTGTCTCCTGGATGATCTGCACGATGATGACGAGGATCGCCACCGTCACCAGCATGATGTCGATCTGGTAGCGGTAGTAGCCGTACCGGATCGCGATGTCGCCGAGTCCGCCGCCTCCGATGAAGCCCGACATGCAGGAGTAGCCGACGACCGTCGTGAGGACGAGGGCGGCCCCCAGGATCAGGGACGGCTTCGTCTCCGGAAGCAGCACTTTGTAAATGATCTGCCAGTCCGAGGCGCCCATCGATTTCGCGGCTTCGATGACGCCGCCATCGACTTCCGCAAGCTCCGACTCCACCACCCTGGCGATGTAGGGGGCCGACGCGATGACAAGCGGGGGAATGACCGCCTTGGCGCCGAGCGTCGTGCCGACCAAAGCCCTCGTGAAGGGCATGACCAGAATCAGGAGGATGATGAACGGGACCGAGCGGAAGATGTTGATGATGAATCCGAGCACGGCGTTCACGACGGGGACCGGATGCACGCCGCCCTTTCTCGTCACGACGAGCACGACGCCGAGGGGCAGGCCGATCAGGTAGCCGATCAGGGTGGACCCGAAGACCATGAAAACCGTCTCCCAGATCCCCGTGAGGATCATCTTTGTAACCTGGGGATCAAAGCTCATGTCTCTTCTTCCTCCTCTTCCTCCCTGTCATCTCCCGCGGAGACCGTGTCGACCTCCGTGTATGGGATCTGCGCGAAATTCAGGTACTGGAGAACTTCTCTCTGCTGGTCCTCGTTCTCCGGGAGCTGGATCACCATCTGTCCGCGCGCGGTTCCTCCGACGTCCCTCGTCTGCGCGTACATGATATTGACCGGTGCCTTGGCCCGGAGCACGATGTTCGCGATGACGGGTTCCTGGGACTGGCGCCCGTCGAACGTGATCCGGTAGTACTTCCCCTCCGAGAATTTCACCTCGCTCACCGCGTCCCCGAGGATCAGTTCCCGGCCGATCCGGGTCTTCGGGGCCATGAAGATGTCGGCGACATTTCCCTCCTCGGCGATCACGCCGTGGTCGATGATCGCGACCCGGTCGCAGATTCTGGAGATGACCTCCATCTCGTGCGTGATGACGAGGACCGTGATGCCCATCTCCCGGTTCAGCTTCTTCAGCAGTTCGAGGATTGAATTCGTCGTATTCGGGTCGAGCGCGGACGTCGCCTCGTCGCAGAGCAGGACCTTCGGGTTCGTCGCGAGCGCCCTCGCGATCGCGACCCTCTGCTTCTGTCCTCCGGAGAGCTGCGCCGGATAGGCGTTCTCCCTGTCCTCGAGCTCGACGATCCGAAGGAGCTCCCTCGCCCTCGCCTTCGCCTCCTCTTTCTTCACGCCCCTGATCTCGAGCGGGAACGTGATGTTGCGGAGGGCGGTTCTCTGCTCCAGCAGCTGGAACTGCTGGAAGATCATGCCCATCTCCTGCCTCACCTCGCGAAGCTGCTTCGGGGTGAGTTCCGACATCGATCTTCCGTCGAAGATCACGTCGCCGCCCGTCGGCTTCTCGAGGAAGTTGACGCACCGGACCAGCGTGGATTTGCCGGCCCCGGAGAGCCCGATGATCCCGTAGATCTCGCCGGGCATCACATCGATGCTGATGTCTTTGATTGCTTCCACCGTATTCTTCGCGCCCCTGAATTCCTTGCGGAGATGCGAAATGGAAATAATCGGTTCTGCCATATCTGCCCTTTCACTGCAGAATTCCTATGAATTTCATATGAATTCTATGGTTTCTAATCATACTCAACAGAAATGCCCCTGTCAAGCCCTTATTCTGATTCTCCGACCCCGGTCACGCCTCGTCGATGGCGTGCCCGATGTCGTGCCTCATGTATTTATTGGCAAATGTCACCCGCTCCGCCGCCGCGTAGGCCTTCGCCCGCGCCTCCTTCAGCGTCGGGGCCAGCGCCGTCACCGCGAGCACGCGGCCGCCGTTCGTGACGACCCTTCCTTCCGGGTCGAAGGCGGTTCCCGCCTGGAACACGAACTCCCCGTCCTCGTCGCGGAACGTGTCGAGCCCGCTGATCGGAAATCCCTTCTCGTACTTCAGAGGGTATCCTTCCGACGCGAGGACGACGCACAGGCAGGCGTCCTCGCTGACGCGGAGGTCCACGTCTTCGAGCCTGCCGTCCACGCAGGCCTCGATCACGTCGATGAGGTCATTTTCGATTCTCGGCAGCACGACCTGCGCCTCCGGGTCGCCGAATCTCGCGTTGTACTCGAGCACCTTCGGCCCGTCGGACGTGAGAATGAGGCCGAAGAAGATCACGCCCCTGAACGGGCGCCCCTCGGCCGCCATCGCGTCGACGGTCTTCTGGAAGATGTGCTCCCTGCAGTAGGCGTCGATCTCCGGCGTGTAGAAGGGGCTCGGCGAGAAATTGCCCATCCCTCCGGTGTTGGGGCCGGTGTCGCCGTCCCCGGCTCGCTTGTGGTCCATCGCGGACGGCATGGGCTTCACGGTCTTCCCGTCGACAAATGACAGCACGGAGACCTCGCGCCCCTCGAGAAACTCCTCGATGACCATCCGGTCGCCGGCGCTGCCGAATTTGCGGTCCTCCATGATCTCGCGAACGCCCGCGAGGGCTTCAGCCTCATTTTCACAGATGAGGACACCTTTCCCGAGAGCGAGCCCGTCCGCCTTCAGGACGACGGGGTAGCTGACGGATTTCAGCGCCTCCCTGGCCTCGTCCGCCGACCGGACGACGGAGTAGCCCGCCGTCGGGATCCCGTACTTCTTCATGAGATCTTTGGAAAATGCCTTCGAACCCTCGAGCACCGCCGCCCTCTTCGAGGGGCCGAACACCCGGAGCCCCTCGGCCTCGAACACGTCGACGATCCCGCCCACGAGCGGGTCGTCCATGCCGACGATCGTGAGGTCGACGCCGTTCTCCTTCGCGAATGAGGCGAGACGGTCAAATTCCATCGCTCCGATGTTCACGCACTCCGCAATCCCGGCGATGCCGGCGTTTCCCGGCGCGCAGAAGATCTTCTCAACCTTCGGGCTCTTCCTCACCGCCCAGGCGATCGCGTGCTCCCTGCCTCCGCTTCCTATAATCAGTACTTTCATTCCATCACCTCGATCATTCCGGCGTCCCGTCGGTGCGGTCCGCGCCTTCATCTCTCCGCAGTCAGCTCTCCTGCCCCGCCGCCCTGATGCGGACCGTCCCCTCCGCTCCGACGCTCACTCTTCCCTCGGCGATCAGCCGGATCGCCTCCGGCAGGATCTCCCACTCGGCCTGCTCCATGACCCTTCTCTGCAGGATCTCCGGCGTGTCCCCCTCGCGGATCTCCACCGCCCTCTGCAGGATGATCGGCCCCTCGTCGAGCCCTTCGCTCACGAAGTGGACGGTCGCCCCGGTCACCCTGACTCCTCTCCGAAGCGCGGCCTCGTGGACGCGGAGCCCGTAGAACCCCTTTCCCGAAAATGAGGGAATCAGCGCCGGGTGAATGTTGATGATCCTGTTCGGGTAAGCCTCGACGAGCGCCGCCGGGATCTTCGTTAGGCAGCCGGCCAGCACGATCAGGTCCGGATCCGCCTCGTCGACCTTCGCCCTGAGCGCCGCGCTGAAATCCTCCCTCGTCCCGAACTGCTTCGGGCTCACGGTAAAGCCCGGAATTCCGGCCTTCTCCGCCCTCTCGAGGGCGTAAGCCCCGGGGCTTGTGCTGATCACAGCGGCGATCGACACGCCGCCAAGGCTTCCGTCGGCGATCCGGTCGATGATGGCCTGGAGATTGGTCCCGCCCCCGGACACGAGGACAGCCAGCCTGAACGGATCGCGGCCGCCAGCGGCTTTCGGATTCTCACTCATACGACGTCCACGCCTTTCCCGCCGGACACGGCGTGCCCGATGATATACGGCGTCTCGCCCGCGTCCCCGAGGATCTTCACCGCGGGCGCGGCGTTCTCCGGGGAAACCGCGAGCACCATGCCGATCCCCATATTGTAGGTGTTGTACATCACGCGGGGCTCCACCTCCCCCCGCTCCCCGATCATGCGGAAGATGCGGGGAACCTCGTAGCTGTCCTTCTTCACGACGGCCCGGATGCCGTCGGGGAGCATTCTCGGAATATTCTCATAGAAACCGCCGCCCGTGATGTGGCTGCAGCCCCTGATCTCTATGCCCTGGTCTCTCAGCGCCCGCAGCGCCCTGACGTAGATCTTCGTCGGGACAATCAGCGCCTCGCCGACCGTCGTGCCCAGCTCCGCGTCGTACTCGGAGAGCGCATCGGGCGTCATCTCAAAGATCTTCCTCACCAGGGAGAACCCGTTGGAGTGGACACCCGACGAGGCGATCCCGATCAGCATGTCGCCGTCCTCTATCTTCTCCCCGGTGATGATGTCCTCCTCGTCGACGATCCCGACCGCGAATCCCGCAAGGTCGTACTCGTCCTCCGGATAGAAGCCGGGCATCTCCGCGGTCTCTCCGCCGATGAGCGCGGCGCCTGCCTGGCAGCAGCCCTCGGCGACGCCCTTCACGATCTCCGCGATTCTCTCGGGCCTGTTCTTCCCGCAGGCGATATAGTCCAGGAAGAACAGCGGTTCTCCGCCCGCGCAGGCGATGTCGTTCACGCACATCGCGACGCAGTCGATCCCGACGGAATCGTGCCGGTCCAGAGCGAACGCGAGTTTCAGCTTGGTCCCGACCCCGTCGGTCCCGGAAACCAGCGTCGGCTTCCGCATGTTCTTCATGGCGGCGAGGGAAAACGCCCCCGAGAACCCCCCGAGTCCTCCGAGCACCTCCGGCCTCGCCGTCCTGTCTACATACTCCCTGATGAGCTCCACCGATCTGTAGCCGGCTTCAATATCAACGCCTGAACTCCTGTAGTCCATGCCGTCTCCCTTTCATCACAATTTAAAGAGCCGCGCTCCCGTTTAATAGTTTTCGTACCCCTCCCGGCCGAGCCGCTCGTCCTTCGCGGCGACCGCGTCCCTCATCTTCTCCGACATCTCTTTGAGGCGTCCGGCGAGGGAACTGTCATTCACCGAGAGGATCTTCGCGGCGAGAATTCCCGCGTTCCTCCCTCCCCCTATCGCGACCGTCGCGACCGGGATTCCGGGCGGCATCTGGACGATCGAATAGAGACTGTCCCTGCCCCCCAGCGTATCCGTGGGCATCGGAACCCCGATCACCGGATAGGGGAAGATCGCCGCGATCATGCCGGGCAGATGGGCGGCCATGCCCGCCCCGGCGATCACGACCCGGATTCCCCGGTCGGCCGCGCCCTTCGCGTACTCAAAGAACTCATCGGGCTCCCTGTGGGCGGAGATGATCCGCATCTCATAGTCCACGCCGAGCTCGTCGAGCGCCTGCGCCGCCTTAGACATCACCTTGAGGTCCGAGTCAGATCCCATCACAATACTGACGAGTGCCATCTGTTTTTCCTCCTGATCAAACGATTCAGCTTTCATATTCAAATGATTCCGCGTCGAGCGGAATATTCAGCTCCTCCGTCCCCGGGAGAACGAACCTGCCCCCCTCGATGAGCGGGATCTCCGTTCCGTCCGCCGCCACAGCCCTGACCGACCGGAGCTCCTCGAAGGGAACCGTGATGTCGGTGTGGCAGCCGTAGTAGGCTTTCGAGGGATCCGTCTTCCGGATCAGCGTGTGCTCGTTGTCGCGGGCTATAATCTCCTTCCCGTCGGGGTTGTACACCGGGCTGTCCTCTTCACCGCCGTAGCACGTGTCGCCCACCGCGAAGTGAGGCCCGGTCTTCTCCGCGATCAGGATCGGCAGTTTCGCCCCGATGCCGTACTTCCGGGCCATCACATAGGCCGCCGTGTTCGTCCCGATCGCGAACTCCCCGAGCGGGAGCGTCGGATGCCTGAAGAGGATGTTATCCTCCACGTACCTCCGGTTCTCCGCCGGATCTTCAAAATTGCCGCAGCTGATGCTGCTGATCATGCCGTCTTTGAATGCGATCCTGAGGTCAAGGAATTCATTTCCCCGGAGGAAGACCCGCTTCACGTGCAGGGTCCCGTTCGTCCCGGTCAGCCTCGGGGACGTGAAGACCTCCCCCGCCGGGATGTTGACGTCAGCCACGCAGTTCTCGAAGAGGGTCTGGGTCTTCGGGTCGGTCATCGGGTGCAGCGCGACGGTGAGATCCGTCAGGTTCCCGTCCGCCCCGCGGATCTCCACGCGGGAGGCCCGGTCGAGCGCGTCGATGAGTTTCTGCTGGATCTCCAGGCATCGCCCGGAATCCAGCGTGTTGACGCGGACCGTGTCGAAGAAGATGTCCTCGAACTCCCTTCCGACCGCCGGCACGGGAAGCGCCATGATCGTGTAGCTCCTCTCCGTCTCGGGCAGGAACCGCTGCCTGATGAGCATCAGCGAGTTCCGAAGGCCGGTCCACCTCTCCGACTCCTCCCCGTTCATCCGGAGGGCGTGCCCGCAGGGCAGCGGGGCGGACGGCTCTCTCCCGAAAGTCTCCAGGAGGGCCGGCCCGGCGTGCCGGGCGACGTCCTCCCGCATCTTCTCGAAGAGCAGGCGGGACGTCTGCCTGTAGGAGGAGGCGAAGTTTTCGTCGAGCACGAGGCAGATATCCTCCCGGTGGTCGCGGTCGAACTGCGGGTTCGGGCTTACGCCGCCGTATCCGGACCCGCGGCCCGCGCTCCTTAATAGCAGATTGACCGGGGTCCGCGCGTAGGTCGGCTCAAGTCCCATTTCCCGGAATTTCTCCGCCGCGCGCCGGACCACGCGCTCGAATCCGAGCTCGTAGAGGACCTGGACCGTCCTCTTTCCCGAGAGGTCCTTGCCCGCGCGGCGGTACCCCTCAAGGAATCCCCCGGTAAATGTCTCCGCGAGAAGCCCGATCGTCTCCTCCGGGAGCGAAGCCAGAAACTCCGCCGTCCTCACGGTGTCGTCCGTGAAGTACTCGCCGTAGAGGCTGAGACAGGAGGGATCAGCGGAGTCCGCCCGCATGATGATCCCGGCCGCGAAGGAATTCTCCGGGCAGTACCGCTCGCGCATCTGCTTTTCGATGTAGAACGGCAGGTAATCCCGGATGTAGCCGCCGAAGATCTTTTTCACGGTCCGGGGTTCCGGCGGCACTTCATTTTCAAATTCGAAGTAGAGTTCGAGGAACAGTTCGAGGAGTATGGCCGTGTTCTCGTCATCCCCCTCGAAGACGGCGGGGATAATTCCGAGGAGCTCGGCGTATACCGCCGACAGGAGCTGCCCGTACCCGTCGCCGAGCATCCGCACCGCGTAGTCGGGATTCGCGTAGGACGAGGCGTAGTTCTCCGGGAGAATTCCGCTGTAGAGCTCCCTCACGTCCGCGCCCCTCTTCACGGTGAGAAGAAAGCGGGCGGTTCCGGTGAAATAATCGCGAAACGGCTCCGGAACCGCCGTCTCGGAGGGAATCTCCTCAAGCCGCCCCAGTGCCGCAAGTATCCGTTCAGTCATCTATGATATTTCCTTTGTCCACGTTTCTTTCGATGAAGCCGAGGATGACGTCCGCGAGGGTTTCCGAGCCGAGCTCGTTTCCCCTGTTCCTCCTCCTGATCCAGGATGTCTTCACCCCGTGCTCCTTCCAGGATTTTCCGTCGGCCGCGTCCGTCAGCAGCACCGGCTGCATGTGGTCGAGGACCGCCGCGAACCTGGCTTCCGGAGTCGTCCCCGCCTCGAATTCCTCCCAGAGCGCCCTGAGTTCGGCACCCTGGTCCTCCGGCAGCAGCCCGAAGATCCTTCCGGCCGCGCTCTGCTCACGCTTCTCCTTCGTCTTCGCACCCTCGGTGTCGTAGGCGTACGTGTCGCCGGCGTCGATCTCGACGAGGTCGTGGACGAGGACCATCATCATCGTCTTCTCCCGGTTGATCGGTTCATTCGAGTACTCCGCGAGGAGATACGCCATGACGGCGAGGTGGAACGAGTGCTCGGCGTCATTCTCCTTTCTTGATCCGTCCGCGAGATAGGTCTGCCTCGAGATCTCCTTCATGCGGTCGATCTCAAGCAGGAACTTCAGCTGCTTTTCAAGTCTTTCATCCATCCTGTCCTACCTCCGGAGCCCTGTGAGAAATACGGTCAGCCAGCCGACCATGATCACCCCGCAGAGGAGGGACCCGATGATCGAGAGCGTGGGCGAGACGTCCGTCTCGGAAAACGACTTCATGCCCCGGTAAAACCCGTAGACCGAGAGAACCGCGGCGTAGGCCGAGATTGCGCCGACGAAAGCGCCGGCCTTTCCTTTCATCGCGAAGGACAGGATGACGGCCGCAAGGAAGCAGGCCGCCGACGCGCAGGCGAAGATCAGCGCGACCCTGCCGCCCCTGGACGCCTTCTTCTCGTCAAATGTATACCGGTGTTTAGAGGCCATAGAACTATTCTCCTCCGAGTGTCCTTCTGCGGAATGCGTTGGCGGCGCGGAACAGAAGGTATCCGCAGACCGTCCCCAATGTGTTCAGGATAATGTCGTCGACATCGAAACAGCCGGTCCTTGAGACCAGCTGAATCACTTCCACGGCCAGGCTCGAGAGAAATCCCGCGCCGATCACCACCCGGGCACTTCCGAGACGGCCGCTCACGACCGGGAGGAAGAAGCCGAACGGGATAAAACCAATGATGTTTCCGGCGAGATTCAGGAACACCGCGTGCGGCGCGAGCTTCTGCCCGGCTCCCAGAAAGCGCCTGATCTCCCTGAACGGAATGAGGTTGTAGCGATAAGCCCAGTGTCTGCCGGGCGCGTGGTCATACCAGTCGGCAAAGAACAGAAAATAGGCGAGCGCCGCAGCGTAGACCAGAAAGAGAACGAGTCCCGTCCTCCTGATGATCTGTTTCTGCCTCCTGCTCTTACGATCTCGGTCCATACTCCCTGTAATAGTCGTCGATTGCCGCTTTGATCCCGTCGTCGATCACGACTCTGCCATTATATTCTCTGCCGTAGAGACATTCAACCACTTCCTTCATCGTGACGATCGCCGCGGTCCGGAAGCCGTACTCGCTCCCGATATCCTCGAGCGCGCTCTTCGGTCCCTGGCCCCGCTCCATGCGGTCGACCGAGACGACGAGCCCGCAGACGGTGACATCTCCCTGGGCCCGGATGATCGGAAGCGTCTCCCTGATGGAGGTTCCCGCGGTCGTCACGTCCTCGATGATGACCACGCGGTCCCCGTCCCCGAATTTACTCCCGAGAAGGATCCCCGTGTCGCCGTGGTCTTTGACCTCCTTGCGGTTCGAGGAGTAGCGCACGTCCTTCCCGTACTCATCGCTGATCGCGACGGCCGCCGCGACCGAGAGCGGGATCCCCTTGTAGGCCGGTCCGAACAGGACGTCGAAGTCGAGGCCGAACGCGTCGTGGATCGCCCTCGCGTAGAAGCCGCCGAGCTTTTTCAGCTGCGAGCCGGTCCTGTAATTGCCCGTGTTGATGAAGAACGGCGTCTTCCTCCCGCTCTTCGTCACGAAGTCCCCGAATACGAGCACGCCGGAATCAACCATAAAATGAATAAACTCTTCTTTGTAAGCTTCCATACCGCCCTCCCTGTACTCTTTAATGAACGGCGCCGATGAGTTCCCTCACGTCGTCGATGTGATGCCTGATCAGGTAGTTTCTGATTCCCTCCACGATCTCAATCGTGACGTACGGGTTGACGAAATTCGCCATGCCGACAGCCACCGCCGTCGCCCCGGCGAGCATGAACTCGACCGCGTCCTCAGCGCAGGCGATTCCGCCCATCCCGACGACCGGGATCGAGACCGCGCGCGACGCCTCATAGACCATGCGCACGGCGACGGGTTTGATCGCCGGCCCCGAGAGCCCCCCGGTCCGGTTGGAGAGGACAAAGGTCTGCCGCTCCGTGTCGATCTTCATGCCCATGAGCGTATTGATGAGGGAAATGGCGTCGGCCCCGCCCGCCTCGCAGGCCCTTGCCATGACCCGGATATCGGTGACGTTCGGGGAGAGCTTGATCATCACCGGCTGGGACGCGCGCTTCCGGCACCCCGCCGTGATCTCCTCGAGCATCTTCGGGTCCGTACCGAGCGTGAGGCCTCCCGCCTTCACGTTCGGGCAGGATACGTTGATCTCCAGCATGTCGATTCCCGGGACCCCGTTCAGGCGCTCGACGACCCCGTAGTACTCGTCGGGCTCGTGGCCGCACACGTTGACGATGACCCTGGTCCCGCTCTCCCGGAGGAACGGGAGATCCCTCTCCAGAAATGTCTCCACCCCGGGATTCTGCAGGCCGATGCAGTTCAGCATGCCCGACGCGGTCTCGGCGACACGGGGCGCGGGGTTGCCCTCCCACGGGACAATGGCGACACCCTTCGCGGTCACGGCCCCGATCTCCCGAAGGTCGATGAACCTGCCGTATTCCATGCCGGATCCGAAGGTCCCGCTCGCGGTCATGACGGGATTCCTGAAGCGGACGCCCGCGATCTCAACTTCCATGCGAGGTTCGCTGCTCATGTGAGATCCACCTCCTTCGCGTCAAATACGGGCCCGTCCGCACAGACGCGGGCGTTTTTCACAAGCGAATGCGGGTCCGGCCTCTCCGTCTTTGCGACGCAGCCGAGACAGGCCCCGACTCCGCAGGCCATGCGCTCCTCGAGCGACACGAAGCAGGGGATCCCCCGCTCCGCGGCGAACGCCTTCACCGCGCGGAGCATCGGTTTCGGGCCGCAGGCAAATATGATGTCTGCCGCGACGCCGTTCTCCCGGACCGCGTCGATGACCGTCCCGTGTGTCCCGAGAGACCCGTCGTCCGTGGCCACGATGACCTCCGACACCGCCTCGAGCTCCTCGAGCAGGTAGGTGTCCGACGACCGGTATCCGGCCGCGCAGGTGACGGACACCGGTTCGTGAGCGGTATAAGCCAGCGCCTCCGCGCACGAGAGCATCGGGGGAATTCCGATTCCTCCCCCGACGAGCAGGACCCGCTTCCCCTCCGCAAGTTCGAGCGGGAAGCCGTTTCCGAGCGGGCCCATGACCTCGATGGCGTCCTCCGCCTGCAGGCGGGAGAAATACTCCGTCCCGAAACCCGCGACGCGGTAAACCAGGCGGATGGACCCCTCGTCCGCGTCCGCCCCGCACACGGAGATCGGCCGCGGCAGCAGGCGGCTCTTGTCGTCCGTGAAGAGCGAGACGAACTGGCCGGGGCAGACCTGGCCGGCAAACGACACCCGCAGCACCAGGCTGAAGATCCCCTCCGCGCACATGTCCTGCGACAGGACGTACGCCCTCTCCTTCACGCTCATCCGAACACCGCCCCGCTGATATCTTCCTTCATCTCAAGCACCGCGCGCCTCGCCGCGTACGCGTAGCCCGCCTCACCGCAGTCCGCGTACTTCTCATTCTGCCAGGCGGCGATGATTCCGCGCGACGAATTGACGATCGCGCCGAGGCCGTCGCCGTCGAAGAACGGCTTGAGATCCTTCCCGGTGCCCCCCTGCGCGCCGTATCCCGGCACGAGGATATAGTTCTTAGGCATGATCGCGCGCAGTGTCCTCCCCATCTCGGGGTAGGTCGCCCCGACGACCGCGCCGACCTCCGACCATCCGGACTCGTCGCAGGCGTCTTCGCCCCACTCCCTGACCTTCTCCCCGACGAGCTCATAGAGCGGCTTCCCGTCGATCAGCCGGTCCTGGAACTCCCCGCTCGAGGGATTCGACGTCTTCACGAGGACGAAGATCCCCTTCCCGTGCGACCTGCACACGTCGATGAACGGCTTCACCCCGTCCGATCCGAGATAGGGGTTTACCGTGGCGAAATCCTCGCCGAACGGTTCGATCGTCGTATTCCCGACCGTCACGGAGCCGAGGTGGGCGCTCGCGTAGGAGCCCGACGTCGACCCGATATCCCCTCTCTTGACATCGCCGATCACGATGAGGCCCTTCTCATGGCAGTAATCGACGGTCCGCCTGAACGCCGCAAGTCCCGGGATTCCGAACTGCTCGTACATCGCGATCTGGGGCTTGACCGCCGGGATGAGGTCGCAGACCTCGTCGACGATCCCCCTGTTGAACTCAAAGATCGCCTCGCCGCAGGCCTCCAGCGTCTCCCCGTACTTAGAAAATGCCGGCCCGGTAATCATCCCGGGAATAAACTTCATCTGGGGATCCAGCCCGACGACGATCGGCGCCCCCGTCTCCCTGATCTTCTCTATCAGCCTTCCAATCATGTCCATCCTCCTTCCGGAAAACACAGGTTCCTGACTCCGACTCTTGTGCTGCGCTTTTCTCAGGTCTTCTCCCGGAAGACGATCTTTCCCGCCGCGACGGTGAGCCTCGTCCTCCCGTATACCTCTCTTCCCGCGAACGGCGTGTTCCTGCCCTTCGAGGCGAACTCCGCCGGATCAATCCTGTATGGGTTTGAAAAATCGAAAACGGCGATGTCGGCGGGCGCCCCTGCTCTCAGGCTCCCGCCCGGGATTCCGAGGATTTCCGCCGGGTTCCGGCTCATCTTCTCGGCCATCTGCATGAGGGTGAGGATGCCGGGCAGGACGAGCTCCGTGTAGGTCAGCGCGGCCGAGGTCTCAATCCCGACGATCCCGAACGGGGACCCGCGGAATCCCTTCGCCTTCTCCTCCGCCGAGTGGGGCGCGTGGTCCGTGCTGATCACCTCGAAGGTCCCGTCCCGGAGCCCCTCCCTCAGCGCCTTCACGTCGGCCGCCGACCGGAGAGGCGGGTTCATCTTGAAGTTCGCGTCGTCACCCGGGATGTCGTCGGACGAGAGTATGAAATGGTGGGGGCAGACCTCGGCGGTCACCCTGGCCCCGGCGGCTTTGGCCGCCCTCACGATGACCGCGGATCCCGCCGTCGAGCAGTGGCAGAGGTGGATCCTCGCCCCCGTCTCCGCGGCGAGGATCACGTCCCTCGCGGCGATGGTGTCCTCGACGGAGTTTGTGATCCCGGGGAGCCCGAGCCGCTCCGCGTTCGCGTCGGCGTTCATGACGCCTCCCTCAACCATCCCGATGTCCTCGCAGTGGTCGCAGATAAGGGCTCCGCGCTCCCGGATCTTCAGCATGGCCCTCCGCATGAGCACCGGGTTCATGACGGACTTGCCGTCCTCGGAGAACGCGAGCGCGCCGCTGCCGCAGATCCCGTCGATGTCGACGAGCTCCTTTCCCTCCATGCCGAGTGTGATCGAGGCCGACTGGTACACGTGCACGCCCGCCTCTCTTACCGCCCTCCGCTCTATGTCAAGGACGCGCTCCGCGGTATCGGCGGGGGGAGCGGTATTCGGCATTGCAAGAAGCGACGTCACGCCTCCGCGCGCCGCCGCCCTTCCGACGGATGCGAGGTCCTCCTTCCACGTCTGCCCGGGGTCGCGCATGTGGACGTGCAGGTCGACAAGCCCGGGCAGCACGGTGAGCCCCGAAGCGTCGATCACTTCCGCCGCGCCTGTCCCGGAAAAATCCCCGACGCCGGCGATCGCGCCGTCCCTCACGAGGACGTCGGCGACGCCTTCGAACCGGGTATCGGGATCAATGACAAAGCCTCCTCGAATCAGAAGTTCACCGCTCATCAGGCCACCTCGCTTCCGTATTATTCATGTCCGTTTACTATCATACACGAAACGGAAAATGGAATAAAGCACTATTTTCTTGTGAAAATTGCTTTCTCTCCCTCTTTTTTTGCCGTTTTTTGGGGAAAAATAACCAAGATACTCCTTGACTTAACTCACGTTTGAGTCTATAATCAGGTTGTTGGTTAAGGGAAACACGTGAATTCACTGATTATTAGAGATTATATGCGTGCCATGCCTGTAATCTTTGATAACCGGTGGATTTTTCATTTTCCGGTGTTAACATCATTTTATATCAACTTTCTTATGGAGGTAACACAATGAACAAGGGTACAGTCAAGTGGTTCAATCCTGAAAAAGGCTTCGGCTTTATCACCGGCGAGGACGGAAAGGATGTGTTCGTACACTTCTCGGCTATTCAGTGCGAAGGCTTCAAGTCTCTTGACGAAGGCCAGTCCGTCACTTTCGACGTTGCTCAGGGACCCCGTGGACCGCAGGCGGCCAATGTTGTAAAGATGTAATTTTCGAGCCAGGACTTATCGAGCCGGCGCGGCATAACTGCTGCGCCGGCTTTTTTATGGCAGGGCACCGCGGAAGCCCCGGGGCCTTATCAAAAGAAAAAGCGCGGCCCGCGCCGCGCTCCCCAAATTTCTTATTCGGTGAATGTACTCTGGAGTCCTCCGAGATAATCGGTGTAG
This sequence comes from uncultured Lachnospiraceae bacterium, assembly GCA_902773435.1. Classification (GTDB taxonomy): domain Bacteria; phylum Bacillota; class Clostridia; order Lachnospirales; family Lachnospiraceae; genus Chordicoccus. The sequence continues at coordinate 20,494 of CACYEN010000115.1, forward strand.
CCATCCGCATTGAGCTCCGTGATGGGCTCCGCCTGTGCCGTCTCATCCCCCGACCTGGTCACCGTGTTGTACGCCGACCATGCGAACCAGCACACAAACAGCGCGATCACCACCGCGGCGACAGCGATTTCAATCCTGCGCATCAGTTTCTCGCGCTTCAGGATCTTATCCTTGTTCCTCTTGTACTCTTTATAGCGGTCAACTTTCTCCTGACTCATTTCCACTCGCTCCTTCAATCACACATACTTCATCCGGGGCTCTTCTAAGAGATGCCCACAGAAGCGTATTATACAACACTTCCGGTCAGATAGCAACAATGATGCCGCCGTCATTCGCGTAAATCGAGGACAGCCCGCCCGTCGGCGTGAGGAACACGTCCCTGACCTTCATGCGCTTCATGATCTCCTCGCGCACGATCTCCGCCCTGTCCGGACAGTTGCAGTGGCTGATTCCGAGGATCCTGTTCTCGGAGTCGGGGGTTCTCTCCACGATATAGCCGACCATCCTGACGATCGCCTTGTTGATGCCCCTCGCCTGGTCGAGCTGGCCGATTGCGCCCTCCTCAGTGCCGTAGCAGATCGGCTTGATCTTGAGGACGCTCGCCGCGAGGGCCTTCATCCTGCTGAGGCGCCCGTTCTTCCTCAGCGTCTCCAGGTTGTCCAGGACGAAAAATGTCTGCTTCCGGCGGCGGAACTCCTCCGTCTTCTCGACGATCTCCTCGAACGGAAGCCCCGCTTCCTCATACTCCTTGATCTTGAGAAGGACCAGCGTCTCGCCCACCGAGGCAGAGGTGGAGTTGAAGACGTGGATCTTCGCGTCCGGATGCTCCTCGAGGTACATGTTCCGGGCGACCATGGCGCTCTGGTAAGAGCCCGAGAGCTCCGCCGAGAGCGTGATGGCGTAGATGTGTTCGGCGCCGCAGTCAAACGCCTCGTAGAACAGCTGCGGAGACGGACATGCCGTCTTCGGGACGTCCGGATCCTCGGCGATCCTGCGGACGAGCTCCTTCTGGCTCATGTGGCCGTCATCGATTATTGTCACTCCGTTCACTATGAGCGTCAGCGGCACGGAGACATATTCTTCCCTTCCCTTCAATTCTTCCGGCAGTTCCCCGCCGCTGTCGAGAGCGATTCTGAATTTCATATGCTTACTCTTTCAATTACCGCCTAATGTGGTTTTAAAAACTACCTTCATCTTATATGTTATACCACATGAACCCCTCCCTCACAAGGCGAAATTCGGAGGAGCTCTCATTTACTGCCGTTTTTCCGGAATCAGCTTGCGGGGAACGGCGCGATGCTATAGACTGAAGCGGAACGCAGGGACCACACCGTCTGGAGAAACTATGATCGCACTTCGAATTCTGGATATCAAAAAACTGATAGCGGAAATCCTTGTCAAAGACACCTTTGACAGCTACTCGCTGACCGAAGCCCAGGTCACGACATTCTGTACCTTCCAGATCGACGGCCGCCTCGAGCGGGAATTCTTCGGCGAGGGCGAGGGTCCGGACGCCTCCGACACCTATGTCAGGTGGAAACTTGTGAGGGAGCGCGTCTTTGACGTTATCCGGGGCAGAAAGACGCCCCTCGCGTTTAAATTCGTGCTCTTCTACCCGCCCGAGCTTCTCGGTGATTTCCTCCGCGAGAGCGGCTCGACCGTGAGGGAGGATATCGTGGCCGGCCTCTGCATCAACCTGCGCTTCGACGGCACCAACCTGCTGCTGACGACCGGGACCTCCATGAAGACATTTACCGCTGACAGGTCCTGCGAGAGGGCCTGGGACGACGCGGTTGCCCGCATGCTCGCTTCCCACGGGATCCTCGCCGAAAAGCTCTGAGCCCGGCGCTAAGGGAAAATGCCGCGGACGCGCGCGCAGGGGCGCCGGCCCGCGGAGGAAGATTTCAGAAATAAGGCCTGACACATAAGAAGAGACCTCCCGTATCCGGGAAGTCTCTTCTTATTATCTCGCCTCCGGCTCCGCCGCAGCCTCTTCACGGTCGGCTTCTCTGCTCCGTGAGGCGCTTCTTCACTTCGTGAGCAGCATCATGATGTCGTTTGACCTCTTCATGAACTTCATCATCTCGTCCTGGTTCAGCGGGTGCTGGGAGATCCTCGCGAGGTCGTAGAGCTGTTCGCAGATGACCTTCACGGAGCGGGCCTTCCTGTGTTTCAGCACGAACTGCACGAGCGGGTGGTTCGTGTTCAGCACCAGGGTCTCCCTGCCGCCCATGTCGCCCATGTCCGACATGCCGTACATCTTCATCATGTCCTGCATGCGGCGCTCCTCCTCGGCGAGCGTGACGATGGCCGCGACGTCCTCGTCCTTCATCATCTCGGCCTTCACCTCGAGCTTATCGTTGCCGAGCTGCTCCCTGAAAATGGCCGTAAGCGACTTCACGTCATCCTCGGCGACCTCGCCGCCCTTGAACTCATCGGCGAGCTCGGAGTCGATCCTCGCGAACTTGAGGTGCTCATTTCTCTGCTCGAGCTGGGTGATATACGGCTGGTCGATATTCTCCTTCAGGATCACGGCGTCCTTGCCGCTCTTCCTGAACATCGCGATGTACTGGGCCTGCTGGACCTCGTCGGTCACGTAGAAGACCGTCGCCTTCCCGGGCTCCTTCGGCTCCCCGGAATCATCGGTGGTGTCTTCCTTCGAATCCGCGCCGTCCGTCTCCTCCACGACGTCGACCTTCACCTCTTCGCCGTTCTCGTCCACGGCCTTCTCTTCGCCGTCCGCCTTCTTCTCCCCGGGCTTCCTGATCTGGTTCTTCTCCTCGTACTCGCTGAGGGTCAGGTACTTTCCGTCGAGATCGCGGAACAGCATGAAGTCCATCATCCTGTCGGCGAACTTCGTGTCCCGGATGCAGCCGTACTTGATGAACGGGCTGATGTCGTCCCAGTTCTTCTCATAGTTCTCGCGGTCCGTCTTGCACATGCCGGAGAGCTTCTCCGCGACCTTCCTGGAGATGTAGTCGGCGATCTTCTTCACCGTCCCGTCGTTCTGGAGCGCGGATCTCGACACGTTGAGCGGCAGGTCCGGACAGTCGATGACGCCCTTCAGCGTCATGAGGAACTCGGGGATCACCTCCTTGATGCTGTCGGCGATGAACACCTGGTTGTTGTAGAGCTTGATCTGAGACTCGAGCGCGTCGTACTGCGTGTTGATCTTCGGGAAGTACAGGATCCCGTTCAGGTTGAACGGATAGTCCGTCTTCAGGTGGATCCAGAAAAGCGGCTCCTTGTAGTCCCTGAATACTTTCCTGTAAAATGCCTTGTAGTCCTCATCCGTGCAGTCCCCCGGAATCTTCGTCCAGAGCGGATTCGTGTCATTGATCGGCGCCGGTGCCGGCTTTTCGGGCAGTTCGGGCGGCTCCTCCCCCTTCTCGGCGGCTTCCTTCACGGCCTTCTCGTGGTTCTCAAGCCGTCTTCTGTCGTCCTCTTCCTCCCTCTTCCGCGCGGCTTCCCCGTCATCCTCGAGGTAGATCGGGGTCGGCATGAAGGAGCAGTATTTCTCGAGTATCTCGCGGATGCGGTACTCGTTGCAGAACTCGAGGCTGCTGTCGTTGAGGAACAGCGTGATCTCCGTGCCTACCTCGCTGCGCGTCCCCTCGCTGATCGTGTACTCGGACTGGCCGTCGCTCTCCCAGTGGACCGGCTTCGCGCCGGGCAGGTAGCTCAGGGTGTCGATGTGGACCTCGTCGGAGACCATGAACGCGGAATAGAAACCGAGCCCGAAGTGGCCGATGATGTCCTTCGCGCCGTTCTCGTCCCTGTACTTCTCCAGGAACTTCTGGGCCCCGGAGAAAGCGATCTGTGTGATGTACTCGACGACCTCATCCTCGGTCATGCCTATTCCGTTGTCGATGAATTTCAGCGTCTTCTCGTCCGGGTTGACGACGACGTGGACCTCGTAGGTGTGCCCCTCCTCCGGCCTGTACTCGCCTATTCCCTCGAGTTTCTTCAGCTTTGTGACCGCGTCGCAGGCGTTGCTGATCTGCTCGCGGACGAAGATGTCGTGGTCGGAATAAAGCCATTTTTTGATGATCGGCAGCATGTTCTCGCTGTTGATCGAAAGATTGCCTGTCTTTGCCATAGATGTTCTCCTTCAGAAACCTCAAGTTTCTCTTTATTATGATAAGGCCCGGTCCCGGCGGGCGGCGGAGGCATGCCTTCGCAAAACCTCGTCCGGACATCGGAGACACGGGCAGAAAGCGCTGCGCCATTTCCGCGCATAACAGAACTATAGTGCCGGAGAAGAGAAAAGTCAAGATAAAAATCAGCACTCTATCCGTTTGAGTGCTAACACAGGGAAGCCCGTCGGCACAATTGCCCCGGAGCGGGCAGGCGGTTTTTATTTTTGTCGGATTCTTTGATGGAAATGGGGATTTTCATATGGTATCATAATTTCGCGATGAACGCGGGAGCGGCCGCGACCGCTTTATGCGAAAGACAGCGCGCGCCGGAAAGCGGCGGCAGAAAGGGAGAATATGACCGAATATATGCCATTTAAAGAGGGAAAAGTCAGGGAGATCTACGACATCGGGGACCGGCTCGTCATGGTCGCGACCGACAGGATCTCGGCGTTCGACGTGATCCTTGAGAACCCGGTTCCGGGGAAGGGGCGCGTCCTCACCGGGATGTCCGCGTTCTGGTTCAATCTGACGGCCGGCATCGTGCCGAACCACATGATCAGCACCGACACCGCCGATATGCCGGAGTTCTTCAGGGACGACCGCTTCCGGGGCCGCAGCATGCTCTGCCGGAAGCTCACGATGCTGCCGATCGAGTGCATTGTCCGCGGCTACATCACCGGGAGCGGCTGGAAGAGCTATCAGGAGAACGGCACGGTCTGCGGGATCACCCTCCCCGCGAACCTCTCCGAGTGCGACAGGCTTCCCGAGCCGCTCTACACGCCGAGCACGAAGGCGGAGATCGGCGAGCACGACGAGAACATCAGCTTTGAGAGAAGCGTCGATGTGCTCGAGCGCGATTTCCCCGGCCACGGGCAGGAGTACGCGGAAGCGCTCCGGGACAGCACGCTCGCCCTCTACAGGAAGTGCGCGGACTACGCGAGAGGCCGCGGGATCATCATCGCCGACACGAAATTCGAGTTCGGTCTCGACGAGAACGGGACGATCGTTCTCGGGGATGAGATGCTCACGCCGGACTCGAGCCGCTTCTGGCCGGCGGACGTCTACGAACCCGGCCACGGACAGCCCTCGTTCGACAAGCAGTACGTGCGGGACTGGCTGAAGGCCCACCCCGAGGAGGGCTGGGTCCTGCCCGAAGACGTCATCCTGAAGACAATCGCGAAGTACGAGGAGGCTCTCACGCTCCTGACCGAGGGGCGGTCGGAAGTCTGAGGTTCCCCTGCTCCGCGCGCAAAAGCCCCGGCAGCCTGAAGTCGCTTTCAGGCCGCCGGGGCTTTTCTTTCCTCCCGGTCCCCCCGGGCACCGTTTTCATTTACCTCTTATTCAGGATCTCAGCCGCGTGACTCCGCGATCTTTCTCGCGACGTAGACCCCGCTCGCCGAAGCGTGCGACAGCGAGTGCGTGACCCCGCTCCCGTCGCCGATGATGTAGAGCCCCGGATAATTGGACTCGAGGTCGTCGGAGAGCTGGACCTCCATGTTGTAGAACTTGACCTCCACCCCGTAGAGCAGGGTGTCGTCGTTCGCCGTGCCGGGCGCGATCTTGTCGAGCGCGTAGATCATCTCGATGATTCCGTCGAGGACTCTCTTCGGCAGCACGAGCGACAGGTCCCCCGGCGTCGCGGCGAGAGTCGGGCGGACAGTTCCCTCCTCGATGCGCTTCACGTTGCTCCGGCGCCCTCTCTCGAGATCCCCGAACCTCTGGACGATCACGCCGCCGCCCAGCATGTTGGACAGGCGGGCGATGCTCTCGCCGTAGCCGTTGCTGTCCTTGAAAGGCTCCGAAAAATGCTTCGACACGAGCAGCGCGAAATTCGTGTTGTCGGTCTTCCTGGCGGGATCCTCAAAGCTGTGCCCGTTCACGGTCACGATCCCGTTGGTGTTCTCGTTGACGACGATGCCGTTCGGATTCATGCAGAACGTCCGGACGTTGTCCTCGAACTTCTCCGTGCGGTACACGATCTTGCTCTCGTAGAGCCTGTCGGTCAGATGGGAGAAAATGACCGCCGGAAGCTCCACGCGGACCCCGATATCGACGCGGTTCGACTTCGTCGGGATGTGGAGTTCCTCGCACACCGTCTGCATCCACTTGCTGCCGCTCCGTCCCACGGAGACGACGCACTTCGAGCCGTCCGCGGAGCCCCCGTCCCAGTGGGCACGGAATCCGTCTTTCAGGGCTTCCAGGCGGCGGATCGGCGTCCTGAAGAAGAAATCGACGCGGTCCTTCAGTTTCGCGTAGATATTCTGCAGGACGACGTAATTGATGTCGGTCCCGAGGTGGCGCACGGACGCGTCGAGAAGGATCAGCCTGTTCTGCAGGCAGAGCTTCTTGAACTCGCTGCCGGCGGTCGAGAACATCCTGGTGTCCTGTCCCCCGTTCCTGACGTTGATGTCGTCGACGTAGCGCATGAGGCGGAGCGCCTCGTCCTTGCCCACGTGCTCGTACAGTGTGCCTCCGAAGTCATTGGTGATATTGTATTTCCCGTCCGAGAACGCCCCCGCGCCCCCGAAGCCGCTCATGATCGCGCAGGTGTCGCACCGCACGCACTCCTTTACCCTGACTCCATCGATCGGGCACTTCCTCATCTCGAGCGGATTTCCCTTCTCAAAGACGGCGACCCTTAGCTCCGGAGCCTTCTCCTGCAGCTCATAGGCGGCAAAGATTCCGCCCGGCCCCGCGCCGATGATCAGCACATCGTATTGTTTACTGTCAGACATGGCCACCTCTTATCTCACCCCTCAACAATCAGATAGCTTCCGTCGGGGAGCGCGAATACCTCGGCCTGCTCCTCCAGTTCCTCGTCCGTCAGCCCGCTCACGTCCATCCCGGACTCGTCGAGCCACTTCCTCACATCCCTGACCGACGGCACGACCTGCGCCATGCAGTCCTCAAGGAACGCCTCCGCCTCTTCCCTGGTCCCGGCCACCGGCTCATCGAACAGCCTTCCCTGGTCAGCCAGAAACACGTCGAGACACTCATCACTGAATTCGTTCATATCCTCATTCCTCGTCTTCTCTTAAAAGTCCCGGAATCTCAGCCGGAGTCCCTATGATAATCTCCGCTCCGTTCGCGCGGAGTTCCGCCTCGTCCCTGTAGCCCCAGAGAACCCCGACGGTCTTCATCCCGGCAGCCCGGCCTGTCATCATGTCCGTCCCCGTATCCCCGAAATACAGGCATTCCTCCGGCTTCGCCCCGAACCCGTCCGCGATGAGGAGGGCCCCCGCCGGATCGGGCTTCAGCGGGATCCCGGACGTCTGGCCCAGGACGGTGTCAAAGAGCCCGCCATAGATGCCGGTCACCGTGCTCTTCGCGGCGTTGTCGGGCTTGTTCGAAAATACGGCCAGCCTGATACCGCGCCGCCGGAGCTCTTCCAGCGCCTCCGGCATGCCCTCGTAGGGTTTCACGCCGTAGAGAGGCTGTTCCGCGAGGAACTTCCTGTTGAGGACATTTCCCGCGCGGACGTTCTCCTCCGTGAAACCGCCGGCCTGCCTGAGGCACCTCCTCACGAGGTTCTCGGCCCCGTCTCCGCAGAAGAAGCGGTAGTCGTCGAGCGGCTGGGGATCAAATCCAAGCTCCTCCAGCATGCGGTTTCCGGCGTTCGCGACCGCCGCGAGCGTGTAGAGGATCGTGCCATCCAGATCAAAGATACATAACTTCACGCTCATCGGCCGCGCCTCCTTCCTCCTGCGGTACCTCTCACCGGTTTCCCGTTTACGCCCCCGCCCCCGGGAGCTTGAAAGAACTCTTCATCGACACGATCCGGTTGAAGACCGGCCTGCCCTCGGCGGAATCCTTCGCGTCGACGACATAGTAGCCGGATCTCACGAACTGGAAGCTGTCATAAGCCCTGCTGTCCTTCAGCGCGGGCTCAAGCCTCGCATCCCCGATGACCGTCAGGGACGAGGGATTCAGGTTGAGGGAGCCGTCCTCGTTGTAGACCCCCTTCTCCTCGTCGATGAGGTTCTCGTAGAGGCGGACCGTCGCCGTAAACGACTCCTTTGCGGGCACCCAGTGGATTGTCCCCTTGACCTTTCTCCCTGTGAAGCCGCTGCCGGCTTTCGTCTCGGGGTCGTAGGTGCAGTGGACCGCGGTGACATTTCCGTCGCCGTCTTTGTCGACGCCGACGCACTTCACGAAATAGGCGTGCATGAGGCGGACCTCATTGCCGGGATAGAGCCTCTTGTACTTTGGGACGGGGACTTCCATGAAGTCGTCCTGCTCGATATAGAGCTCCCGGCCGAACGGGATCTTCCGCGTTCCCATCTCCGGGTTCTCGAGGTTGTTGTCGGCGTCGAGAAGCTCCGTCTCCCCCTCGGGGTAGTTGTCGATGATGAGCTTCACCGGATGAAGCACGGCCATCATGCGGGCATCCTTCATCTTGAGGTCTTCCCTGATGCAATACTCGAGCATCGCGTAGTCGCTCGACGAATTGGCTTTCGAGATTCCGCTCAGGTACACGAAATTCCGGATCGACGCCGGGGTGAACCCGCGTCTCTTCAGGGCGGCGATCGTCACGAGCCTCGGGTCGTCCCAGCCGTCGACGATCCCGTCCTCGACAAGCTTCTTGATGTACCGCTTGCCGGTGACGACATTCGTCAGGTACATCTTCGCGAACTCGATCTGCTTCGGCGGATGTTCCCAGCCGGTGTTCTCGACGACCCAGTTGTAGAGGGGCCTGTGATCCTCGAACTCAAGCGTGCAGATCGAGTGCGTGACGCCCTCGACCGCATCCTCGAGCGGATGCGCGAAGTCGTACATCGGATAGATGCACCACCTGTCCCCGGTGTTCTGGTGGGACAGGTGGGCGATCCTGTAGAGGATCGGGTCTCGCATGTTGATGTTCGGCGACGCCATATCGATCTTCGCGCGGAGGACCATGGCGCCGTCCTCGTATTTCCCGTCTTTCATCTCGGCGAAGAGGCGGAGGTTCTCCTCCACAGGCCGGTCGCGGTCCGGGTCGTTCTTCCCGGGCTCGGTCAGCGTCCCGCGGTACTCCCTCATCTCCGCGGCCGAGAGCGTACTGACATAGGCCAGTCCCTTCCTGATCAGGAGGACGGCCTTCTCGTACATCGTATCGAAATAGTCCGACGCAAAGAAGCAGCGGTCTCCGAAGTCCGCCCCGAGCCACATGACGTCCGCCTTGATGGACTCGACGAACTCGCTCTTCTCCTTTGTCGGATTCGTGTCGTCAAATCTCAGGTTGAACTGCCCGTGGTACTTCTCGGCGAGCCCGGAATTGAGGATAATCGACTTCGCGTGCCCGATGTGAAGGTAGCCGTTCGGCTCGGGCGGGAAACGCGTGCAGATCTTCTCGTACCTGCCCTCCGCGAGGTCCCTGTCGATGATGTCCTCGATGAAGTTTCCGGATTTCTTCTCCTGCGAGTCTCCTCCCGCCGCTTCCGCGGCGCTTCTTGCGGCATCCGCTTCCCCTGCGCTCTTCGATATATCCATGAAGCTGTCTCCTTTACGTGTAAGCAGTTCCCCGCGCCCGTCTTTTTAATTCCGGAACGCTACGTTATCTTAGCATAGATGCCGGATTTTGTGTAGAGTTTCGCGCAAATCAAACCATCTCTGGATTTTCTCCGGGTTTTATGTTAACATGGGATTTCACAGCGGATCCTGAATCAATACGTCTAAGGAGGCAAACCATGTCCGCGCTATTACACGCATTCAATGATATCCCGGACCTGCTCCGGTCCCTCTTCACGGGAAAATACGCCCCTGTGGCCGTTCTCGTCACCATCATCTACCTCGTAGCGGTCCTGCTCAGCGGCAAAGCCGTCCAGGTGATCAGGGAGATCCTGGTCGTCGCCATCGTCGCCGCGGGCATCATCGCCTATTTCAAGAGGCAGTTCCCCTTCGTGTGGCTGATGCTGATCCTTCTCGCCCTGCTCATCATCATCAGGCTTCTCACCTACCTTCTCGTCACGATCCGGGTCAACCGGAAGAACCGCAGGATCGAGCGCCGCGCGCTCGAAAAGGCGGAGAGGAGGCGGGGCTCCTGGAAGGAGAAGCGCGGGTACAGCGGGACCCATGCCCCCGACATGGGTGAGGAAGCCCATCCCGTCATGTCCGGTCGCGAGCTCGACGACGTCGTGAGAAATGAGACCTCCGCCCGCGAGGGAGCGGGCATCGACCTCTCCTATGACACGGCCCCGGCCGGGAGCCCCGGCGCCGGCCTGCCGCACGAAGCGGACGTCATCCCGAGGGCGGCGGCAGAGGACGCCCTGAGGAAGCTGGAGGACCTGAGACAGCTCGGGCTCCTCACGGATGAGGAGGTCATGGACAAGAAGGCCCTGCTGTTCTCGAGGATGGGCTGAAGCGCCCCGGGGAGCGCCCTCCGGGCGTGTCCCGCGTCCGGCGGATGTTTTTGAATCCGCTGTTGCAAAAGCGCAGGGAATCCGTTATAATATGTCTTGCGTCACAACGCAGGCTACTTTGGCACAGGTGGTAGCGCACCTCATTGGTAGTGAGGAGGTCCCGGGTCCGAGTCCCGGAAGTAGCTTAAAAGAAGAGCCGCGGCATCGGAAGTCAGTTCCGGCGCCGCGGCTCATTTCATATTCTTTTTTCTGACCCTCCTGCAGTCCTCTTTCAGTCCTTTTTCTTTCCGCGGGCTTCCGCCCTCTTCCCGCCGCCTCCGCTCTCTTATTCTCCCGTCTCCCCGTCCCGCGGCCCGGATCTCCGCAGGAGCACGACCGTCTCAAACGGCCGGAGCTCGATCGTGAGGAAGCCCGCCTGCGCCACGTATCCCGCAGGCTCGTCGGAATAGCCGTCCTTCCAGGTCGTGAGCAGGGCCCGCATCTTTATCTCGCGGCTCCTGGAAATTCCCATCTCCCAGACCGGTATCTCGACGAGGAGCGGCTCGTCCCCCGAGTTGACCGCCACCGCGATCTGCTCGTCCGGCGAAAACCGCCCGTAGAGCACCCTGTTCTTTCCGCTTCCCAGGTCCTTGTAGGACCCGTTCCGCAGTACCGGGTATCTTTTGCGCAGCGCGACCGCCTTCCGGTAGAAGGCGAGAAGATCCTCGTTCTCCATTCCCCAGGGGTATGTCCTCCGGTTGTCGGGATCCGTAAAGCCCGGGAGTCCTGCCTCGTCCCCGTAGTAGATCGTCGGAGCCCCGATGAATGTCATCTGGATCAGCACGGCGGACCGCATCACGGCGTAGTTGACGTCCCGGGCCGCCGCCTCGGCCCCGAGTTCGCCCACCCGCCCGACGTAGTGGTTTGTCCTCGTCAGGAATCTCGAGTGGTCGTGGTTGTCCAGCTCGTTCATCGCGCACATGAGGGACGGGCCGGAAAAACTCGCCTGGTGGTAGGCCATCGCGTCACGGAAGGAGTCCCCGTTGCCGAGCAGATCCGCGCGGAACTCGTCGCTGTGCTTCTCCATCCCGGTCAGGAA
>CACYEN010000116.1 GCA_902773435.1 uncultured Lachnospiraceae bacterium
AAGATCCGGTACTCCTATGTGATCATCATCCTCCCGGCGCTCATCCTCGTGGCTGCGGCATTTGTCGCCCTGTGGTCAGGCAACCGCCGCTATGAAGGCATGATCAACTCCGTGGGCGTGGCAAGCGAATTTTCCCTGGATTTCAAAAAGGACTTCGACTACGAGACCTACCTTCTGATCGTGGGAAATAAAAGCCCGGAGGAGTCGCGGCTTGAAGAACTGCTCACCGATGCGGAAGGCGTCGTATCAGAGCTTGAGACCATGACCGAGCCGGGCGACAACCGCCGGCGCTTAAGTTCCGTCCGCAAATATCTGACGAATCTGCGCACCTACAAATCGCGTATTGAAGAAAATCTGAACCTCCCCGAAACTTACGAGGACAACATCGGCATCTGGGAAAATGACGTCCAGATCGTGACGCAGCTTCTCGAGGATGCCTTCTACCAGTACACCTACTACGAGATCCGCGAGCTTCAGGCCCAGAGCGAATCCTACCAGAGATTCTTTATGCGCATGCTGGGCTACTCCCTCCTCGCTTTCGCGCTTGTCATCGTCCTGATCATAATTCTCTCGATCTATATCCCGGGAACGATCACAAAGCCCATCCGGAAGATCGGGGAAGTCACGGAAAAGGTTGCCGGCGGCGACCTGACCGTCCGCTCCAATGTGCATTCCGGCGTAGAAACCTCCGCCCTGAGCGATTCGCTCAACGTCATGATCGACAAGATCAACGACCTTCTAAAGCAGGTAACAGCTGAACAGACAAGCCTCCGTAAAGCCGAGTTCGAGCTTCTTCAGGCCCAGATCAATCCGCATTTTCTATATAATACTCTCGACGCCATCGTCTGGCTCGCGGAGTCCGGCGATGAAGCGGAAGTCGTCCACATGGTCCGTTCGCTCTCTGAATTCTTCCGGATGACCCTGAACGGCGGGCGTGACATCGTGACCGTGCGCGAAGAGCTGCAGCATGCCCGAAGCTACCTCGAGATCCAGCAGGTGCGCTACCGCGACATCCTGACCTACTCCATCGACGTCCCTGCCGGCCTCGCCCCCTACCGGATCCCGAAGATCACCCTGCAGCCCCTTGTGGAAAATGCCCTCTACCACGGCATCAAAACAAAGCGCGGGGGAGGCTCCATAGTTGTGACCGGAAAATATGAACCCGGAGACATCCCGCAGATCAGACTGTCCATCCGCGACACCGGTCGCGGCATGACTCCGGAGCGCCTAGCGGAAGTCCGCCGCGCGCTCGAAGAACCCGATCCCGACCAGCGCGAGATCTACGGCCTCTACAACGTCAACCAGAGGATCCGTCTCGACTTCGGGGAAGCCTACGGGCTGTCGCTTGAAAGTACGGCAGGAGAAGGAACGGAAGTAACCGTCACGCTGCCTGCTGTTGAGGAGTAAAGACAGGGGTTCTCCAAAGACAGGGGACGGTTCTCTGTCTTTGGAGTTGCAAGACAGTATATGGGGTTGCGTTTCTGCTCCAAAGACAGAGAACCGTCCCCTGTCTTTGAGTCCCTCGTTATCCCACATGAAAGGATTTCTAATTAATGAAGATTCTTGTTATCAACGGCTCCCCCGCGGGAGAAAACAGTATTACCCTGCAGACCGTCGAATACCTGAAGGTCTTATTCCCGGAGCATTCCTGGAAGACGATTCACGCCGCGCAGAAGATCAGAAGCCTCGAGAAGGATTTTTCTTCAACCGCTGCCTCGCTTGCCGATGCGGAGCTGATTCTCTTCGCCTACCCGGTCTATACCTTCCTGGCCCCGGCCCAGCTGCACCGCTTCCTTGAGCTGATCAGGGAAAACGGCCTTGATCTTTCCGGAAAATGGGCTTCGCAGCTTTCTACCTCCAAGCATTTCTACGACACGACGGCACACCGCTTCATCGAGGATACCTGCGCCGATCTCTCCCTCCGCTATGTCCGCGGCCTCTCGGCCGACATGGAGGATCTCCTCACGAAAAAAGGACAGAGCGAGGCGAAGGCTTTCTTCAGATATTTGACATGGAATATCGCTCACGGATATGCGGAGAAGCCCTCCGTCTCCCCTGCGGAACAGACATTTTCCCCGGTCATCGCCTCTCCCGCGAAGATGACCTCCGTGAAAAAGGCACTCCGGATCGCGCTGGTCACAGACCTCTGTCAGGATTCTGCAGATGAGGACAGATCCCTTCACGCCATGATCCGCCGCTTCACGAACCGCTTCCCCGGAGAATGCGAGATCGTCAACTTACGGGAATTCCCCTTCGGCGGCGGATGCCTCGGGTGTTTTCACTGTGCCTCCGACGGCACGTGCATCTATAAGGACGGCTTCGACGCGTACCTGCGGGAGCACATCAACAGCGCCGACGCCGTCATTTACGCCTTCACCATCAAAGACCACTCCATGGGATACCGCTTCAAGCTCTATGACGACCGGCAGTTCTGCAACGGACACCGGACCGTCACCATGGGGAAGCCGGTCGGGTATCTTGTGAGCGGCGATCTTGACGCCGAAGAAAATCTGCGGACCCTCATCGAAGGCCGTTCCCAGGTGGGCGGGAACTTCCTCGCCGGCATCGCCTCCGATATGCGGGATCCCGACCGGGAAACCGACCAGCTGGTCCGCCGCCTC
>CACYEN010000117.1 GCA_902773435.1 uncultured Lachnospiraceae bacterium
GGTCTGCTCAGGCCGCGAGGTCCTCGATATACATATCCCCGAGATGGTAACCGGAATCACAGGCCGGGTCCTCCGAGAAGCCGAAGTTGAACCGCCCGATATACCGGTCATCCTCAAAGTCGCTCACATAGTAGCGCTCCGCCGTCACGCGCGGGGACCGAGGATTCGAGTTGTCTATCCCATAGAGTCTGAGCTCGTAAAATCCGCCGTCGCCGGAAGCGGCGGGCACTCCGTAATATCCTTCGCTGAGGACGAGACTGTGCCCGTAATAATCCAGTTCCCCGGCATCGACGACACCGAACACATTGGTGAGTACCCGGTCGATCTCGTCCTTGCTGAACCAGAAATAATTGTCGTTTATCGTACTTTCAAATTTCCTGTGATAGATATAGTCCTCAACAAATGTGGCGAGCACATCCGCCTCGAGCATCGGCCAGACTCTCATGACGTCCTGGTACTCAGGGGTGAAGAAGTCGAGGAAGCAGTCGAGCGAAATCTTAAGATCCTCGAAATCGTCTTCCGTAAAGGAACCCGCGCCCGCGCTGACCGGCGATGACACCATAAACATCGCGAGGACGAGCGCTGCGGCGATCAGCCTTCTGAGATGAAGAAGTCTGCTTCCGTTCATTTTTCTCTCCTCCTTAAAATAAAAAAGTGGTCATTATCATAAACCCGGCTTCAGCGGTTCTATTATGACTTCCGTGCCGGCTTCCCTGCACTTCTCCAGGATCGCCATTTTATCCGGACAGGCGAGCACCCCGCTGTCCGTTATGATCGTGCCTGCTTCACGGACGTCGCACACGCCGAACGGCGCGCAGCGGTTGATCTTCGTGTGGTCCAGCAGGATGAAGAGCTCCTGCGACCGGCTGATCAGCCTCCTCTTGGCGTCCGCCTCCTCCATCGTCATGTCCGTCAGCCCCTGCCCGAAGGTAAAGGCGTGGGAGGAGAGGAAGCACTTGCTGATATTGATCTGCTGGAGCGTATTGCTGATCGGATGCCCCACCATCGAGAGGGCGCTCTTCCGCACGAGCCCCCCGCACATGATGAGGTCCACGGTCTCGGAGCTCGCGAACTGGAGCACCACGCTGATGCTCGTCGTCACGACCGTGATGTGCCTGTCGAGGAGGCAGGCGCACATGTGGAGCGTCGTCGTGCTCGGGTCGATCGCGATGACGTCGCCGTCCTTCACATATTCAGCAGCCCTCGCCGCGATCACTCTCTTGGCGTCGAGCTCCCGGTAGAACCGCTCCTCGATCGTGGAGTCCCCGTAGGGGGGAAGCTTCATCGCCGTGTCGTCTTTTCTCGAGGCTTTAACGCCCCCGTACACGCGCTCCACTTCCCCGGTCTTCTCCAGCTGCAGGATATCCCTGTAGATCGTCATCGAGGAAACGTTGAGCTGTTTCGCGAGCTGGTCGATCTTCATGCATTCGTTCTGGTCGAGCTGGTCAAGCTGCTCCAGAATCTTCTGCTGCCTGGAGTAAGGCAGCTCTTTCATTTCCCTCATATCGATTCTCCGTGAGTGCCACTGCCTGTATATCCTGAAAATGTCTTCTCCGCACGCAGAAACCGCCCTGACAGACACCGGGGATGAGCCCGTTTCACTTCTGTCCGTACTGGTTCGCGACAAAATCCGCCATGAAGGCGACTTTCTCGTCGTCGATCGGCACCGGCTTGCCGATGCAGAGCGCCTTGAAGTAGATCTTCGAGGTCATCTCGAGGACGGTGCCGGCCTTGAACGCCGCGTCGATGTTGGAACCGACACAGACCGCGCCGTGGTTCGCCATGAGGCAGGCGACGCCGTTCCCGAGGGCTTTGACGACATTTTCAGCGAGTTCCGGGGTTCCGGGAAGCGCGTATTCCGCGCATTTCACGGTGCCGCAGAGCAGCTGGGCCGCCTCATCGATGACGGGGGGGATGTCCATGTGGAGCAGGGCGAACACCTGGGAATCCACCGGATGGGTGTGGATGATCGCGTTGACGTCGGGGCGGGCGTTCATGATCCCGACGTGCATCCCCGACTCGATGGTGGGTTTCCGGATGCCGTCCACGATATTGCACTCCGAGTCCAGGACGACGACGTCGTCCTCGTTGATGATGTCATAGGGCATGCCGGACGGGGTCACATAGATGAGCCCGCTCTCCGGGTCGCGGAGGCTGATGTTGCCCCAGGTTTCCACGGTAAGTCCCGACTTCAGCATGCGGAGTCCGCTGTCCACGATCAGTTTCTTATAGTTCATTTCACGTCCTTTCTGCAGACCCCGTTATGTCTGCCGGCTGCCTGGCCATAATTCCGCGATAACCGCGTCGGCGGCCATGGCTGTTTATATGTTCTTCCCGCATTGTTTCCGGGTTATTCCCCCAGTCTTACTCACGGGCTGTAGATCTTCGTCGTAAGCGAACTGCATACGATCTTCCTCAGCTGCCCGTAGGTATACTCGGGATGGAAATAGGCGATCTGCGAGACCGCGTTTCCGACGGAGGAACACTCCATATCGCAGGCCGAGACCGGAAGCCCGGTCTTCTCCGCGCAGCGCTCGTTGATCATACGGTTGCGGGAGCCCCCGCCGACGATGTAGATCCGATCGTAGCTCTTCCCGGTGCAGCTCATCACGGTCGTGAGAACCTCCGCGAAGCTGTCCCCGAGGGAAATGTAAGTGGAGGCGAGAATCAGCGGCCACGGGCGCCGCGCCATATCCTCCGCCTTCCCGATGCCCGCGAGATCCATGATCTCGTCCGCCATACACTCAGGATTGAAGAGCCGCGCGTCGTTGACGTCGAAGTGGCGGGCCGAATCCCTGCAGGGATCCGCCAGGGCGGTGAAATCATTCCAGCTGATCTTTTCCCCGGTCTCCCTCTGGTATTCCTCCTTCAGCCGCTGGATGATGAACATCCCCGCGTTGTTGCGCAGCAGGGTCGTGTAGCCGAAGCCGCCGACCTCGTTGGTGAGATGCGCCTCGTACACCCGGTCGTCGACGATCGGCGACGCGCACTGGGCCCCGACGAGCGCCCACGTCCCGGAGCTCACGAACAGGTACTCGTCCTCCATTGACGGGATCGCGAGGGCCGCGCAGGCGGTGTCGTGGGAGGGCACGCAGAGGAAGGGGATGTCATAGCCGATCCCGAGTTCGTCGAGGATCTCCCGCTTTATATTCCCTATGAGCTTTCCGTGCTTTCCGATCTCCCCGAAGATGTCCGCCTTCACCCCGGCGTACTCGCAGATATCCTCACAGATCGTCATCGTGCGCACGTCCATCATCTGGGTGGTCGAGAGCTCGCAGGGCTCATTGATGACTTTCCCGGTGAAGAGCCACACGAAGATGTCCGGGACGAGAAGCATCTTCTCCGCCCGTTCGGTGATGTGGGGCAGACATTTTCCGATGCCCTTCAGCATGAAGACCGAGTTGATCCTGTCGCACAGGATGCCGGTGCGGTAGAACATCTCCTTCTGCTGCTCCGCGCTGAGCAGCGAAATCTCGCTCTCCCCGATCGGGTTGCGGTAGCAGAGGATCTCGTCGGTAAATCCGCCTTCGCGGTCGAGCATCTGGAAATCGACCCCCCACGTGCAGATCCCGACCGAGTCGATCCTGCCGGCCTTCTCGTGGGCCATCCCGAGGCCGCGCTTCAGGATCCCGAAGATCGCCGCCGTGTCCCAGTAGAGATAGCCGCCGCGCTCATGGATGCCGTTCGGTTCCTGCAGGATGATCTCGCTTTCTATGGAAGTACCGTCAAAGCGGCAGAGGATGGTCCTGATACTGCTGTTGCCGCAGTCAAACGCGAGCAGGTTAAGTACGTCTCCCATTTCTTTTCCCGCCTCCTTCCGTTCTTTAAGCAGCTCTTCTGGTTCTCACAAAGACGGAGAGCAGAAGGATGACCCCGTAGAGGGCGATCACGATATAGGAATTGACCCGGAGCAGGTTGAGCCCCGTCGCGAGGCACTGGAACAGGATCAGCGCCCAGATGATGCCCCACACCCTCCCCTTGCCGCCGTTCGGGTCGACGCCGCCGAGGACGGCGATCAGGATCGCCCTCATCAGGTAGTTGGCACCTGCCCCCGCAGAAGCGGACGTGAGCCTCGAGGTCATGACGACCGCGGCGATAGCGACGTAGACCCCGGAGAGCATGTGCGTCCGGATAAGAAGGGATATATCGTCGATTCCCGAGAACTTCGTCGCGACCGCGTTTGAGCCGTACATGCGGAGCTTGATCCCGAAGGACGTCTTCTGCATGATGACGAGCAGCGCCGCGGCGGCGATGACGAACAGGATGAACTGGTTCGGGATGCCAAGGAACGCGTTGTTGCCGATCCCCGTAAATGACTCCGGATACCCCGACAGCGTCCCGCCCCTCGTGATGCCGAGGGCAATTCCGGTGGTCACCATCTGCATGCCGAGCGTGACGAGCATCGCGGGTATACGGAAGACCGCGACGATCAGGCCGTTCAGGAACCCGACGAAGATGCAGACGGCGGCGCAGATGAGGATGGACACGATGACGGCGGGGACATTTTCACCGCCTTTCTCGATGTGGGAGTTCATGTACATCGTCATGAGGATCGAGCCGAGATTCGCGGAAGCGATGACCGAGAGGTCGATGCCGCCGACCATCATCGGGATCATCATCGCCAGGGTAAAGAGCCCGATCTCGGGGATCTGGCGCGCGATGGACGAGAAGTTGCCCGGGCTGAAGAAAGAGGGCTTCATGGCGGTAAAGAAGATCACGCAGCCGACGATCAGGACGATCAGCATGAGGTCTTCGCTTCCGGAGAGGATATTTTTCCCTGTCTTCTCTTTCATTCTGCCTGCCCTCCTTTCTTTTCCTTCTTCGCGGCGGAGATCACCCTCCATCCGGTGATGCAGAAACTGATCAGGATGACCGCGCCGATGACCAGGTCCTTCCAGTAGCTGGAGACCCCGACGAGCGTCATGCCGTTGCTCAGGATCGCGATCAGGATGATGCCGAGGAGGGTCCCGAAGACGGAGCCCTTGCCGCCGGAGAGAGAGACGCCGCCGAGGACGACCATGGCGAGGACGTCCATCTCATCGCCGTAGAGCGCCTCGATGGAGGCCTGCTGGGTCAGGTAGCACTTGATGAGGGCGCCGAGTCCCGCTGCCGCGCCGGCGAAGCCGTAGACGAAGAGCTGGACCCTGAGGATGCTGATGCCGCTCCGCTTCGCGGCCTCCATGCTCCCGCCGATCGCGTAGATCTTGCGCCCGACCTTGGTCCTCCTCAGGATGTACCATCCGATGAGAAGCATCACCGCGAGGGTGCCGACGGCGAGGACGAAGACGGAGGTCTTCGTCTTCTGGGAGAACCATGTCGGGAACCCGTGCAGGCGCTTTCCGCCGCTGGCCCTCATCATGATCCCGTAGATGATGTTCATCGTCCCGATCGTGATGATCATGGTGGGGACCTTCAGCCTGTTGACGAGTATCGCGTTGCCGAAGCCGAGCACCATTCCGACAGCCGCGGAGATGATGTAGATCAGCACGAAGTTCCCCCCGTACTTCAGCATGAAGAGCGCCATAACGTACTGGGCCACCGCGGCGACGGCCATGAAGGAGATGTCGATTCCGCCCGAGATGATGACGACAAGGCTCCCGACCGCGATCACGCCGTAGGCGGAGTAGCTCGTCAGGAGGTCCTGGATGTTGTCGGGGCGGATCGATTTTCCCTTCGTGATGACCGCAAGCACGGCGATGAGGGCGGCGACGACGAGAAGGAGCATGAATTCATAGCTTTTTACGAATTTTCCTGCGGTCCTGCTGTTGTTCATACCGCACCTCCTTCCGAATTCCCCGGTTCATTCGGCGACCGGCTGTCCCCGGCCGGCGGGCCTTCCGTCCCTCCGGTCCCGCTCTCGGGAGTAAAGTCCGTCTCGCGGCTGAACTCGCTCTCCGAGACGGCTCTGCAGTCAATCTCCTTGATGATCCGGCCTCTGTGCATGAGAAGGGCTTTCGGACAGTTGTAGTAGATCTCCGGGACCTCGTCCGAGATCAGGATGATGCTCATGCCCTTCCCCGCCAGCTCCCGAATCAGGTCGTAGATCGTGCTCTTCGCCGCGACGTCGATGCCGTTCGTGGGCTGGTCGAGGATGAGGACTCTCGGGTTCGTGGAGAGCCATTTTGCGATGACGATCTTCTGCTGGTTTCCCCCGGACATCGCGGAGGCGGGAATTTCGGGCTTCGCGCTCCGGATGCTGAGTTCGCTGATCCAGTCGTCGGTCATCCGGCGGCATTTTCCGCTGTTGATGAGGCCGAGGGCGCCCTTCAGCCTGTTGAGCACGGAAATGACCACATTGTTCTGTATGTTCTGGTTGAGAACCAGCCCCTGCAGCAGCCTGTCCTCGGGAACGTAGGCGATCCCCGCGGCGATCGCGTCCCGGTTGCTCCGGAGGTTCAGCTCCTTTCCGTCCAGTATGACCTGGCCGGAGTCCTGCGGATTCATGCCGAAGATCGTGGTGGCGAGCTCCGTCCGGCCGGAACCGAGAAGGCCGATGATGCCGAGGATCTCCCCCTCGTGGAGCTTGAAGGAGATGTCCCTGTACTCGCTCCCGCGGCTTAAGTCCCGCACCTCCAGCACGACTTTATCGCCGGACGCCGGAAAATCCTGGTGGTAGAAGATCGCCTGGCCGCTGATCATGCGGGCGAGCTCCGCCTCGTCGACGCTGCTGTTGTCGATGGTGCTGATGATCCTGCCGTCCCGCATCACGGTGATGCGCTCCGCGATCTCTATGATCTCGTCGAGCTTGTGGCTGACGAACATGATCGTGAGGCCCTTCTCGCGGAGGTCTTTCACGATCGAGAAGAGGACGTTGACTTCCTTTCTGGTCAGGGACGAGGTGGGCTCGTCCATGATCAGGATCCTGGCGTTCGTCGCGAGGGCCCTCGCGATCGCGACCAGCTGGCGGTCGGCGATCGACAGCTCCTCCACGAGGCTCTCGGGATCGATGGAGACGCGCATCATCTCCATGACATCGGCCGCCTTCTTCCGGATCGCGGGCCAGCTGACGCCCCTCACGGAGCTGTCGGTGTGGCGGTCAAAAGCGATATTTTCGGCAACGGTCAGGTTCGGGAAGAGGCTCAGGTCCTGGTAGATGACCCGGACCCCGCTGTTCATCGCGAACGCGGCGCTGACCCGGTGGACCGGGGTGCCGTCGAAGAAGACCTCGCTTCCGGGGTCGACGTCGATGATCCCGGAGATGACCTTGATCATCGTGGATTTTCCGCACCCGTTCTGGCCGATCAGGCAGTGGATCTCCCCCTGCCGGAGCTCGAAATCCACGTCGCGCAGGGCGTGGACCCCGCCGTAGTGTTTGTTCACATGTCTCAGTTCAACTATTTTTTCACCCATACGCTCTTCCTGCCTGTTGAGATGCCGTCGCCCGGACCTTTTGATTCCGTCGTCCGGACAATACACGGGCTGCCGCGGGGCGGCTCGGGAATCTAAGTCTAAATCCCAAATTCGCCGGCGCGGCAGCCCGTGCATGTTCAGATTCTAAAGTTCAGCCGGAGAGTCTGTGAAAGGGCATCAGAATCCGAAGCTCTCCCAGTTCTCAGCTGTGATGGTGATCGGGTTGTCGATCCAGAGCGTCTTGTCGTCAAGAGCGATGTCGCCCATATCCGGGATGACATAGTTCTCGTCGATCGTCTCGCCGTTGAGGACGGACTGGGCGATGTAGCAGGACGCGTAGCCGGAATCGGCCGGATTCCAGAGATAGCCGGAGGTGATGGCACCGGACTCAAGGTAGGCGGATCCTTCGCTCGGGATGATGTTGCCGAGGACCGCGATCTCGCCGATCTTGTTCTCTTCGGTGACAGCTTCCGCCGCGCCGATCGGGCCCTGGCTGCCGAAGCCGATGATGCAGTTGAGGTCCTCATAGGTCTTCATGAGGTCGAGGGTCGTCTCACGGGCAAGGGCGGAGTCTTCGCCGCAGGCGATTCTGTCGGTGCAGAGCTTCATGTCCGGATACTTCTCCGCGAGATATTCCTGAAGATGATCAGCCCACGCGTTGTGAAGCGGAACTGTCAGGCTGCCGACATAGAGGGCATATGTGCCGGATCCGCCGCAGGCCTTCGCAGCGTCTTCCGCTACGAGTTCAGCGAACGCGTCGTTGATGATCAGCTCGACGTCATAGTCCGCGCCGACCTGGGCCGGAGACTCTGTGGTGACGACGACAATCCCCTTCTCCTGTGCCTTTTTGAGGACACTCTCAAGGACTGTCGCGTCGTTCGGGACAACGCAGATCGCGTCTACCCCCGAATTGATCAGGTCTTCGATGATGTTGACCTGCTCCGCCGCGTCTGCCGTCGACGGGCCGAGGACATAGGCGTTGACGTTGTGGTCTTCGGCGAACTGCTTGACGCCGTCCTCAAAAACCCTGAAGTAATCGATGCCTACGACCTTGACGACGACCGCGATTTCATACTGATCGTCATCCGCATAAGCAGTGTGGCCGAAAACCATCATTGAAGCGAGCATGGTCATGAGAATGAGAATGGAAATTCTTTTTTTCACAATAGCACCTTCTTTCGTGATGTGATGAGTTGTTGGCTGCTGCATAGACTGATTTTATAACATTTTTTAACAAATCTCAACACGAAAGCGGGGGTATTTCGTAATAATGTCTGTTTTTGACAAATCCTCCGCCAAATTCTTATGCAATATTTATGATATGAGATGTTAATTTCTGGAATGTCCGCCAGCCCTAATCCCCTAATCAAACATGATCCCCGGGTAACGTTCCGCCGGACTTTTCCACCTGATTCCGAACTTCTCCCGGAGGATCCTCTTCTTGGCCTCCCAGTACACGTGGCAGTACCCGAGGTAATCCCCCTCGCCCGTCTCCTCCCTTATGAGGCGCTCAAGCTCCGGCTCGATCAGGAGATACCGGTCGGTATATTCGACGGGATCCTCCCCGGCGCTCCCCGTTTTCCGGTAATCCTCGATCGCCTCCGTGAACGTCCGTCCGCGGTACAGCATCTCCCCGCAGTCCTTGAGCCCCTTCCAGAACGCGAGCTTTCTCGCGTCTCCGTCTTCCTCCGAGTCGGTGTAGGCCCTGCACGTCTCGGGAAACATGGTCACGGCGACCTTCTCCAGGACCTCGTCTCCCTGAAACCGCATGTCGTGGGAACCGAAGTACTCCTCCGCCCGCCTGCAGACCTCCTCCGCGCTGAGTTCCCCATACTTGTAGCCGTTGACCAGCCCCTCCAGGAACTCCCTGATCCTGTCTTTTCCGACCGTTTTCCGGATTGTTTCCATCTTCGTCCCCCTTCACACCGCGCTCATCCGCGGTCTCTTCCGGGCCGCTCCCGGCTGATTTTGTCCGGCTGCTCCCGGCCGGTTTCGTCCGGGCCGGGCGGCTCAGTCGTCGTAATGAGAATCGATGTACTCAAACTCATCCATGTAGGGGTAGCTGCTCCAGTAGTCGTCGATCCTCTTCTTCACCTTCTCGTACTCTTCTTTGATCTCCGGGACCGGTTTGCCCCCCAGCGTGCACAGCGTGCGCCTGAATTCCCTGTCCCTGCTGTCCGGGAAGTAGTCCATCTCACGGCTCCTTGTAAAGAGGTCGAAGCGGATGCATTTCCAGCAGACCGCCCTGTAGATTTCCTCGTCCGACGCCTTTTCAAGCGGTTCCCTGCGCGAATTCCACGTCTCCCGGGTGCGCAGGTTGCTGTTTATGTGCAGGTCGTTCCTGTATCCCCTCCGGTCGTCCCCGTAGTTCTCATAATAAGTGACGCCGAGATCCCATTCGCGCTCTTTTTTCTTCTTTCTGAACGAGCCGGCCCTGCTGCCGGCTCCCCCGCCCGAAGCGGGCTTTTCGGGCGCCGGCACGAGGCCTTTCATCGCGAAAGCTTTCAGGCATTTTTCGGCAAAGTCCGGCTCCGACGGCATGGTCCCTATCAGGTCCCCGTCGTCATCGCAGTACTCCCACATCTTTTCGTCCGTCTCGATCGTAACGATCGGTTTTTCGAGGAGTTCCGCAAATTCGCACCCCGAAATGCCGATGCAGGAGTAGCGTTCACACGGGCTGCGCATCGTGACGAACAGGCTGCAGTCCTCGATCGCGTCGGACCTGTCGCCGCTCCACAGCTTCCCCTCGAGGATCGTGCGGTCATAGGCGACGTTGAATCCGAGTTCGTTCAATATCCTGACGGTCCCGGCGGCCAGGTCGGCGTCCCATTCGCTGAAGTTGAGAAAGATGTACGGTTCGTCCCCCCGGTATGTCCGGTACTCGAAGAAATTCTCGCCGAGACCCTCCGTCCGGATCTGTTCGGCGCGGAGCCCTCTCAGGTAGCTCAGGACTTCGTTCCTCTGCTGCTCTGTCTCGACGGCCTCCTTCGAGTACTCTCTCCTCAGGAATCCGATCGGATCCCGGATGCCGTGCCTCGCGAGCACGCAGGCGGCGACGTAGCCGGTCCTGCCGTGTCCCCCCGCGCAGAAGATCCCGACTTTCATGCCTTTCCCGAGCCGCTCGCAGATCCTGTCGACGAGTTCACACAGCACGTCGCCTGGCAGCACGTTTCTGTCCTCTATCGGATAGTAGAGGATTTCTCCGCGGAACCCGGTCTTCCACACGCTTCCGTCGAGGGACGCGAGCGGGACAAGGACGTCGGCCCCCTCCCGGACGATCCGCTCCGCATCCGCGGCGCTGCCGAGCAGGAGTCCCGGTATGATTTCACACATTTCACTGAATATGGCCATCCTTAAGCTCCCGTCTGTCCCGCTGTGCGCCCCTCATCCGCTTCCTCACGCGGAGCGTCGGCCGCGGCGGGCACTCCCTTGTATTCCAGGCAGAGCATCGTCATGTCGTCGAACTGTTCGGCGTCCCTGACAAAGTCGTCGATGGACGAGCGGACGTCGCGAAGTATCCCCTCCGGGGTGGAGGACGTGCTGGCGCGGAGCGCGTCCATCAGACGCCCCATACCGAAAAACCCGCCGCTGCTGTTCGTCGCCTCGGGTATGCCGTCCGTGTAGAGGAAGAGCCTGTCTCCGGAAAGGAGCTTAAGCCCGTATTCCCTGTATTTCACATCCGCCAGGCCGCCGATGACAAAGTCGTGTTTGTCCCTGACCAGCTCTATTTCACCGCCCCCGTGTATGATGACGGGGTACTCATGCCCGGCGTTGGACGCTGTGACCGCGCCCGTGGCGATGTCCAGGATCCCGAACCAGATCGTGACGAACATCTCCTCGCGGTTGCTCTTGCATATCTGTTCGTTGACGGACCTGAACACCTCTGCCGGGCTCAGCCCGGTCATCGCGTAGTTCTGGACCATCAGCCTGGACACCATCATGAACAGCGCGGCGGGGACGCCCTTGCCGGAGACATCAGCTATAATGATACCGAGATGGTCCGCGTCGATGAAGAAGAAGTCGTAGAAGTCGCCCCCGACCTCCTTTGCCGGGGACATCGTCGCGAAAATGTCAATCTCGGGCCTGTCGGGGAAAGCGGGAAAGCTGTTCGGCAGCATGTTCGCCTGTATGCGGGCGCCCAGCGCGAGCTCCGTGCCGATCCTCTCCTTCTCGGCGGCGATAGTCTGGATTCTCTCCGTATAGCTGTCGATCTCCAGCGCCAGGCCCACGACGTCCTCGGACAGCTGTCCGATCTCATTGGACGGATCGATATCCTTGAGATCCTCCCGGACCGCCCGGCTGTCCTTGTTCTTCTTGTAATTCCGGATGCTCTTCTGGACCTTCCTGAGGGGCCGCAGCACGAACACCGAGATCAGGGACAGGCACATGATCGAGAGGACGGCCTGCAGGATCAGCCCGGAGATCGTGCTCTTCACCGCCTCGTCGTGCATGTCCGAGTGCAGGTTCCCGAGGAAGTACGTCATCCCGATCAGGACCGGCATGTCGCCGGCTTTTCCAAGGGAGTAATAGCAGTCCACGTACTCCCCGGCATCCGCGATGGCCTCCTGCTTCTCCAGGGCCCTCATCATGGCCCTGCTCTGGCTCTCGTTGACCTGGTCCACTACCTTCCCCAGGGTATACACATCCTCGTAATTGGTCCCGCGCACGGCGCCCGGGTCGGCGGCGCTCAGCAGGAAGAACTGGCTCTTGCAGGCCGGATCCGTCGAGACGCAGAAAAGAAAATCCGCGCCAAATGAGCGCTTGATCTCATTGAGCCTCGTGATCAGCCAGGAGTAGATGATCTCGGCATAGAGCTTCTGCGCCTCCTCCGGTATTGTGCCGAGCTCCTGCTCCGTGACATAGTTGAGCTGCAGATCGGGGTACCCGGCGGCAAACTGCCGGCATTTTTCGGCGGTTCTCGTCTCCCGGCTGAAGTCCACGTCATATTCGATATCCATTTCGTCCGCGTGGTCATGCCAGTACCGGAGGAGCCATTCCCATGCCGGGTATTCCATGATGCTCTTCGCGACATCGGTGTAGACCTGCGAGGACATCTTCTCCATCTGCGTCGTCACGCTCTTGTTGGCCAGATAATTAAATGAAACGTAGGAAAGGATCCCGGTTGCCAGTCCCCCGATCAGGAACAGCGCGGCGACCAGGAAGATAATCCCGCCTCTGTAGGTTTTGTTATTCTCTGAAGTATCCATCTCAACCAGTTCTTTTCCCCGCGGAGCGGCCGGATTTCACATTCCTCACAAAGGATCAGTAAAATTATACCATTATATCAACGGATATAAAAACCTCTCTTTTGAGGAAAAATCCCTGCCGCGTGAGAGAACCCGCGGATCCGACGGAGCAGCGGGAAATGTCATGGCCACCGCCCCGGAATAGGGATATCCGACGGAAAGAAGGCAGCTGACCGCACATGCGTCAGCTGCCTTCTCCAATATACCCGCATTCTGTAATCCGGTGTCCCGGAACTTTTTTCACCGCGCTCCGCGGTCCGGTGCTCCGAAACCTCTTTCGCCGGCGCCTCAGGCGACCGGCAGCTTCATGACCACCTTTTTATAGGCGGCCGGAGCTTCCGCTTCCATGTGGCGGCAGGCCTTGTGCCCGTCCTGCGGGAACGCGGCCCAGAACATGCCCTCCCCGATGGTGTTGCACTGCGCGGGCTCGCCCGCGTACATCACCTTGTCCTTGTCGTCGAGATAGGGGACGGATTCTGTCAGGCAGCGGATGTCGGACCAGGCGACGGTCTCCCGCCCCTTCAGAATGATCTGGACGTCGATGTACTTCCGGTGCGCCTCGAAGTCCCCGTCCGGGATGTCCCTCGTGGTGCCCTCCTGGATCATGAAGTAGCCGCCGTCAAACTCATACCGTCCGACCTGCGGATCCCCGCCGAGGGCCCGCACGGCGGCAAGGCCTTCGTCGATCCCCCTGAGTACGGGCCTGTAGGTGTCGATCCTGTCAAGCGTATCTATGATCATACTTGCTTTCCTCCCGTCATTTGCGCGTCATTTACGCGGTCTGCGGTTTTCCCTTTCCGGCCTTCCCCATGATGAAGCAGTAGGCGATCAGGAGGACCGCGGCGACGATTCCGATGATGTCGGTCATGCCGATCGGGAGAATGAAGAGCAGGGCGACCACAAGGAACGCGGCCCGCTCAAAGGGGTTCAGGTTCTTGAACATATAGCCGGCGACCGCGGAGGCGATGCAGAGCGTCGCCAGGAAGAGCATGGCGGCGGAGACGAAGATGTCCCCCTTGCTTCCCTCCAGGATCAGGGCCGGGCGGTACACAAACATGAACGGGGCTATGAAGGCGACCGTCGCGAACGTGAACGCCTTCCAGCCTGTCTTCCAGGCATTCGCCCCCGCTATTCCCGCGGCCGTATACGAGGCCAGGCAGACCGGCGGTGTAATCTGGGCGATGACGCCGAAGTAGAAGATGAACATGTTGCCGACCAGGGCAACGTTGACCGTTTCCGGCATCTGCGCGTTCAGAAGTCCCGTGATCGCGGAGATGAACAGCGTGTTCGCGATCAGGTAGGCCGCGACGGTCGGAAGCGCCATGCCGAGCAGGATACAGCCGAGCGCGGCGATGAGAAGCGCCAGGAACAGCGAGTTGTTGCCGGTCTTGTCGATCAGCTTCGCGATCTTGACGGCGATGCCGGAGCGGACCACGATACCGATCATGATGCCGCAGGCAGCCGTCGGAATGGCGATGTTGGCAGCCTGGCGGATGCCGTCCATCAGCGTGTAGAGGAACTTCTTCGGCGTCATGCGGGTTTCCTTCACGATCATGCTGATCCCGATGGAGACAACCGTACAGATCAGGGCCGAGCGCGGGATGGACGTCCCGCGGATAATCAGGACCACAAGGAGCACGATCGGGAACAGGCGGTAAATGCGCGGGAGCACCGGGTTCGTCTCTGCGGCGACATTTCCGACACGGCCGATCTTTCTCTTTCTCGCGATCAGGTGGACCAGGATGTAGGCGGAGCCGAAGTAGGCGATCGCCGGGATCACCGCCGAGGCGGCGATTCTGATGTACTGGAGACCGATCATCTCAGCCATGATGAACGCGCCGGCGCCCATGATCGGCGGCATGATCTGTCCGCCCGTGGAGGCGACCGATTCGATGGCGCCCGCTTCTTCGGGGGCGTAGCCGGTCTTCTTCATCAGCGGAATAGTGAACACGCCGGTACTGGAGACGTTCGCCACCGCGGAGCCGGAGATCATTCCCATGAGACCGGAGGAGAGAACTGCCGCTTTCGCGGGGCCGCCCACCGTCTTATTGGAGAGCTTCAGGCCGGCATCGATCAGCACTGCGCCGCCGCCGCAGTTCGCGAAGAAGGAGCCGAACAGCAGGAAGTAGAACAGCGTGTTCAGGGACGTCCCGAGGGGAGATCCGAAGATCCCGTTGGTCCCGAGCATCAGCGTCTCGCAGAAGCGGTCGAAGGAGATGCCCTGGTAGTGCATGACGCCGGGGACGAACTGTCCGAACCACGCGTACGCCATGAAGAAGAGGATCACGCCGAAAAGCGCCACGCTGACGACGCGGCGGACGGCCTCCAGGATGGTGATCATCAGGAAGACCGCGACGACCATCTCATGGACTGTCACGGGTGAGACCGAGTACATGCGGTTGTTCAGGTATTCGGCGTGCGTCACGAAGTAGTGAAGGATCACGCCCGTCATCACGAGAAGCGCGCCGTCCACGATCCAGAGCCAGGTCTTTTTGTATTTTTCCGCGAGCGGGTTCATCAGGAACACGACGAACAGCGCCAGGCACAGGTGCAGCGGCAGCTGGAACCACGGCTCAAAGGGCTTGTAGAGCTTGATTCTCAGCTGGAACACAAGCCAGAACAGCGCGACCGCGGCCAGTACGATGAATCTCCACTTCGGCATCGCACGGATCATCTTGGCTATTTTGGTATCCTCGTCTTCCTCGTTCGCAAGCTTCTGAGCAAGCTCATCAAGATTGCCGGCGGAAGTCTTTTTCTTTTCCATGGTTCTCTCCTCCATTGATGCTTTTTTCGATCCCTGATCTCACCGTCTGCCCGGAGAGATGTCCTTCGCGCAAGGGCGTCTCTCCGGGCAGGCCGTAAAGACCTTATACAGAACCAAAAAGGGCCGCCGCACCTATCAGCTCACTCATCCGTCAGTCTGTGCGGCAGCCCACTTTTTATTCAGTTATCTGTTTACTGGATGTAGCCAACCTCTTTGTAATATCTCTCAGCACCCGGATGAAGCTCAAGTCCGGCGATCTTCTCGGGCTCCCAGCAGGTTGCCGGATCCCATCCGGACAGGGACGCGAACTGCTCTACGAGATAGTCACGGTTCTCGTTGAGGATCTTGGTGACCATGTAGACAGTATCCTCATCCAGCTCGGTGTTGGCGAACAGGCAGTCCGGAGATCCCGGAAGGTGCAGGTCCTCGGTCTGGCCGCTGAAGGAGTTGGCCGGGATGGTGATGAGGTCAAATCCGAGCGTATCCTGGAACCACTTGCACATCTCATCGCTCCACTGAAGGAATGTCACGTCGACGGTCGAAGCGATCTGGGCCATCGTGGAAGAAGCGGATGACGTATGGTCGATGTAGAAGTCGATCTGTCCGTCAGCAAGAGCGTCCGCGTTCTGGTCGCCGCCCTGGTTCGTGATGGAGCCGCCCCAGCTCTCGAGATCTTCCTCGGTCACGCCGAAGTACTCAAGAATACGATAAGCGCCCTCAGCGTCCATGGAGCCCTTCGCGGAGCAGCCGATTCTCAGCGGGAGCTTCTGCTCGAAGATCTCTTCCAGAGAGGAGACGCCGTACTTCTCAAGGAACTTGTTGGAGATGCAGTTTACGTAGCAGACCTGGGTAAGGCCGCCGATGACTGCCGCATATCCGTCCGTCGGAGGATTGCCGAGGGTTCCTTCTTCCATAGCCCACTTGGCCGGAGCCGCGTTCGCGAAGGAGAGGTCAACGCCGTTTGCCTTGAAGATGTAGGGAGCGCCCATGCCGCCCGGATAGGACGGATCGACGTTGACGGTGCCGAAGCCGCCGTTCTCAAGGACCTTGCTCATCTCAACGATGATGTTGTAGGTTCCGGAACCGACAGCGTCTGACCAGAAGTTGAGTTCCACACCGCTTACGTCCGGTGTCTCTGCCGCCATCGCCGCAGTGCCCGTGCAGGCGAGCATCGCTGTCGCGATAACCATAGCCGCTGCCTTCTTGATAAAGCTCTTTTTCATAGTTTCCTCCTTTGGTGATAAATGTATGTATCCCCATGGTGAACGACTTTCAAATAGTTTCATTTTGAAATCGTTCCGGCTTTGTGATCTTAATTATAACAGATCGGTACCGGCTTACAATCCCATGGCCGGTTGATTTTTGTATTATTTTGAAACATTCACAGAGGACGTTCCGAGGGAATCTGCGGAGCCCCCGGAGACCCGCCGTATCAGCGGAGTCCCTTCGCCCTGTTCTCCTCGAGCACCTGCTTCAAAGCCGCCATCCCCTCTTCGGACAGCTGGTTGAATGGCGCGCGGCAGGGGCCGACCGGATAGCCGAGCAGGTTCGCCGCCATCTTGATGATCGTGTTGGGATTGCCGTACTTCAGGACTGCGCCGAAGGATTCGACGCTCGCCTGGTAGCGCTCCGCGGCTTCCAGATCGCCGGCGACGAAGCAGTTGTAGATGCTCGCCATGGTGTGCGGATAGACGTTGGCGCGCCCGGCGATGCCGCCTGCGCCGCCCGCCTTCAGACACTTCAGGATGAGGCCGTCGTTGCCTGCCAGCACCGCAAAATCCTTACCTTTCGTCAGATCGATGTAGGCCTTCAGGTTGTCGAAATTCCCGGAGGAATCCTTCGCGCCCACGATGTTGTCGATCTCGGCGAGCCTCGCGACAGTCTCCGGCTCCAGCGCGTTCCCGGTGCGCATCGGGATGTTGTAGAGGACGATGGGCAGGTCCACGGCTTTCGCGACCGCCTCGTAGTGCGTGTAGAGCTCGTTCTGGCTCGCCTTCGCGAACGAGGGCGTGATGATGCTGAGCACATCCGCACCGGCCGCCTCGGCCATCTTGCTCTGCTCGATCGTCTCCTTCGTGGAGATGCAGCCCGTCCCGGCGTAGACCGGGACGCGGCCCGCCGTCTGGTCGATGACGGTCTTGAGGACCAGCTCCTTCTCCGCCCCGTTCAGGATGTAGCCCTCGCCGTTGGTGCCGAAGCAGAACAGCGCGTGCACCCCGTTCTCGATCTGCCTGTCGACCTGTCTGCGCAGCTCCTCCGTGTTGATGCTCTCGTCCTCGTACATCGGGGTGACGATCGGGGGGATAATTCCCCTGATTTCCGTCTTTTTCATACGTATCTTCCTTTCCACTGCAATATTTTACCGGTTGATCTTGCCATCGGCCGGTCCGTTTCCCGGCCCGTCCGCATCCTGTATCCTCACTGTGCCTGCCTGTACGGCCGGTACCTGCCGCCGAGCTCCGTCAGCAGGTCCTCGCCGCCGAAGCCTCCGGACTTCGTCAGGACAAATCTCTCTCTCCCGCGGTAAACGAACGAGGACAGGATCACCCCGGGGCTCACCTCCGCGAGCGGCTTCAGCCGGGTGACGCCCATCCGGCTCATCGAGTGGAAGAGCACGTCCCCGCCCGTCAGGAGAAGCATCCGGTCCGGGCTCTCATCCAGCAGGCGGCTCACGAGATACCCGAGGGAATCCGCGATCGCCGCGCCGACTTCCCTGATCTCCATGCCGTGTTCCGCGCCCCACCCGGCGGCGGTCTCTTCGCCCGGCAGGTCGTTCGTGTCGATGATGAAGCTGTCATTTTCCCGGATCCGGTCGACCAGGCCCGCGATCCGCGCGTCTCCCTCCGGCGTCTGCAGGAAGTCCGTCAGCTTATCCCTGATCGGCAGGTTTTCATACCCGAATCCCGCGCCGCGCGCCCGGGCAACCTGCCTTCTCGTCACCTCGTTCACGCTGCCGCACACGACGAGGAGGCCCTTCCGGCAGTCCGGAAGCTCTCTCCTGCCGCCGGAGAACCTGAACCTGGCGCCAAGGGAGGCCGCCAGGCCGGCGCACCCCGCCAGGAGGACCGTCCGGCCCTCGAGATCCAGGGCTCCCGTGATCGCTCCGATCCCGTCGTCCGTCTCCGCGTTGTAGACTACAATCCCGCGAGGGGCCGCCTCCGGCATGTCCGCCGTCACAACCGGTGTGTCGGTCTGGCGCGCCAGAATCTCCGACACCTCAGAGCATGTCACCGGCTCAAACGGATCCTTTCCGAAGACGCTCTCCGCCACTGGCACCCCGTCGACGTAGAGGACCCCGCCGCGCACCACCCGGCGCATCGCCGGAAATGCGGGCACAAAGTGGACCACGTCCCCGCCCGACGCGCGGAGGAGGGCACCCAGCTCGGCCCCGACATTTCCGCGGAGCGCGGAATCCGTCTTCTTGTAGATAAATGTGACCCCGCTTCGGACCGCGCGGCTCACGATATCCGCGATCCTCTCTCCCGCGGCCTCCGGCGTCATGTGGCGCGTCTCGGTATCGATGACGAGCACGCGGGCGTCCGACCCGGAAAAATCGCTGTCCGGATCGGCGGTCACGCTTGTCTCAGCTCCATTTTTAGCGAACTGTATCCCGGTGTCCAGGGCGCCGGTAAAATCGTCCGCGAGAACAAGCATATCGATTTTCATAAGGCCACCCCGCTTCTGTCAGTTCGCCGCCTCCGCCTTCGCGTTCGCGGCACGGATCGCGTAATCCATAGCGTTCACGAGACTGATATCGCTCGCGCTTCCGTCCCCGGCGCGGTCCTCTCCGGTCCCGTGGTCCACGGATGCGCGGATCACAGGAAGGCCGAGGGTCACGTTCACTCCGGAGACCGCGTCCCATTTCTTCAGCTCCTGGTTGTAGACAAAACCCTTCACCTTGAGGGGGATATGCCCCTGGTCGTGGTACATGGCCACCACGATATCGTACCAGCCGCCGAGCGCCTTGGAAAAGATCGTGTCGGGCGGAGTCGGGGCCCTGTCAGGGATATTGATGCCCTCCGCGAGCGCTTCGTCGATCGCGGGCTGGATCTCGTCGATCTCCTCGCGGCCGAACATGCCGTTCTCGCCGCAGTGCGGGTTGAGGCCGGCCACGCCGATCTTCGGCTCCCTGATTCCCAGCGTCCTGCAGCCCTCGTTCGCGATGCGGATGCACTCCAGAACACGGGCCTTCTTCACGCGGTCACAGGCCTCCCTCAGGGAGACGTGCGTCGACACGTGCACGACGCGCAGGTTCTCGTGCGCGAGCATCATGGTGTACTTCTTCGTGTGCGTGAAATCCGCGTAGATCTCGGTGTGGCCCGAATAGTGATGCCCGGCCATGTTCATGTGGTTCTTGTTCAGGGCGTTCGTGACGGTCGCGTCGATCTCGCCGTCCATCGCCAGCTCGATGACCTTCTTCACGTACTGAAACGCGCAGTCGCCGCACATGATCATGCTCTCATCGTAGGCGTCTTCCAGCTCCTCCTTCGGCATGGTCTTCTCAAGCCCGGGCCTGTCCTTCAGGTAGAGCCGCTTGCTGATGTCGATGAGGCCCATGTCGTACACGTCTATGGTGCCGTACTCGAAGAGGGCCTCACTCACTTCCTTAACGGGATGGATCGTGAGCCGTTCCGCGCCCGGCACGACCTTCTTCGCCTCCTCGAGACAGACGGCGTCGCCGACGATCAGGGGACGGCATTTTTCATAGATCTCCGGTCTCATCAGGGCTTTGACGGACAGCTCCGGCCCGTTTCCGGAGGGATCGCCCATCGTTATTCCGAGAATTGGTCTTAAACTCATCGCGTCTTCTCCTTTATCTGAATCTTTATTGATGACGTCTCTCCTACCTGAGAACCTTCAGGTAGATCTCCCGGATATCCTCCGCCGTCAGCTCCCGGCGGTTGTTGACGAGCAGGCGGGTCTGGGCGCTTCCGCTCGCGACGAGGAAATCGAGGTCCTCCATCTTCACCCCGAAGGAGCTCAGATCCGTCGGAATGTCCGTCACCTTCACGATATCCGCGATCTGGTCGATGACGTAGCGGGCCTTCTCGAGTTCGCTCTTCCCGTAAAGCTCGGGGGCAATGGCGTCGCAGAGCCCGGCGAGCTGCGCCTTGCAGGCTTCCAGGTTGTACTCCATGACATGGGCAAAGAGAATGGCGTTGGAGACGCCGTGGGCGATGTGGTATTTCCCTCCGAGCGGGTAGGACAGCGCGTGCACCGCAGTGGTGCCGCTGCCGGTGATCGCGACTCCCCCGTAGAAGGCGCCGAGCATCATGGCGCTCTTCGCCTCCCTGTCGTCCGGATTCTCATAGGCCCTGCGGATGTTCGCGAAGATGAGCTTTGCCCCGGCCAGCGCGTAGGTGTCGCTGAGCGGCGTCGCCTTCTTCGACGTATAGCACTCCACGACGTGGGCGAGCGCGTCCACGCCCGTCGCGGCCACGATGTGTTTTGGAAGCGACGCGATCGTGCGCGGGTCGAGCAGCACGTAATCGGGGATCATGGCGTCGTTGACGATGCCCTTCTTGGTCTCCTCCTCCGGGATCGCCACGATCGCGTTGCAGGTCGCCTCGGCGCCCGTCCCGCAGGTCGTGGGGATCATGGCAGTGCGTATGTATTTCCTCGCGAGGGAAGGATCCTTGAGGAGGTCCCTGATCGTGTAGGGGGCTCCTTTGAGAAGGGAGGCCAGTTTCGCGGCGTCCATCACGCTGCCGCCGCCCATGGCGACGATGAAATCGCCCTCGGCCTCCTCCGCCTCCGCGAGCACCTTCTCGACATCCGTGTACGCGGGCTCCGCCTTCAGGTCGTCGAAGACAGAGAAGCGGACCCCTGCCGCCGTGAGCTCGTCCGTGAGAAGCTTGAGAAGTCCCGTCGCGACGATCCCGCGGTCCGTGAAAACCAGGACGGACGAGGCATTTTCCTTTCGGATGATCTCACCGATCTTACCTATGCTTCCCTCCCCCGCGCTGACGCTGGGCGGGATCTTGATCTGACACACTGCCATAGTCGGAGTCCTCCTTTATTGGTGTATGATGTAAGTTCATAATAGAACCTGAAATTTCTTTTCGCAAGGCAAGGTCTGTTTCGTTTTGAAACTCGCAGGGCCGGATTTTCTCCCCGCTGCCCGTGAGAACTGTCTTGTTTTTCTGTGTCACATCGGTTATTCTGTTTTATATTAAAACACAAGGAGGCAGTTTTATGAAAACCTCGCTTCTTTCAGAGATGGAGAACAGGAAGGTAAGAATTCTGGGGATCGCCCCCTACAGCGGCATGAAATCGATCCTGGAACAGTTCGCCTCCCAGAGAGAAGACGTCGAACTGACCGTCTTCGTCGGCGACCTCGACCAGGGCGTCAATATCGCAATGAGCAGCATCCAGAGCAACTACGACGTCCTCCTCTCGCGCGGGGGCACCGCCCAGATGCTGGAGCGCGAATCCTCCCTGCCCGTCGTGGAGGTGGAGATCTCGATCTACGACATCCTGCGCGCGATCAAGCTCGCCGAAAACTACTCCGAGCACTGGGCGATCGTCGGCTTCCCCAACATCACCGCCGGCGTGCACTCGCTGTGCGAGCTCATGCAGTACAGCCCTGAGGTCTATACCATCCACAACCGGGCGGAGGCCTCAGAGACGCTCGCGCACCTCAAGGAGGATGGCGTCTCGATGGTGCTCTGCGACATGGTCACCTACACCACCGCCCAGACCATGGAAATGAACGCCATCCTGATCACCTCCGGCATGGAGAGCGTCTCCGCCGCGCTCGACGAAGCCGTGAGACTGTACCGGACGTGCAGCAGCATGATGGCGGAGAGGCGGTTCTATCAGGACATCCTGCGCGAATCCGACCTGCAGATCCTCGTCATGAAGGAGAACGGCGAGGTGATCTTCACCACCGTGGACGACAGCCGCCGGGACGAGCTCATCGCCCTGCTCTCCCCGGAGATACCGGACGTCATACGGCGCAGCGTGACCAAGTTCTTCAAGAACGTCGACGGCACGCTCTACGCCTGCGTCTGCCGCAGCCTCACCTTCGACGGCAGAAGCTGTGCCGTCTTCTACCTGACCAGCAGCTCCGTGCCCATCATTTCCGGAAAATACGGGATCCAGTACTCCTCCCAGAAGGAGACGGAGGATGTGTTCTTCAACAACATCTACAACGTGACCAATATCGATACGGACAAGCTCA
Organism: uncultured Lachnospiraceae bacterium; assembly: GCA_902773435.1. Taxonomy (GTDB): domain Bacteria; phylum Bacillota; class Clostridia; order Lachnospirales; family Lachnospiraceae; genus Chordicoccus. The sequence continues at coordinate 22,544 of CACYEN010000117.1, forward strand.
ACGAGGTGTCCTTCCCCGTGCTCCTCGCGGGCGAGCCGGGCACCGGAAAGGAGCAGGCGGCGCGGATGATCTATTCCAGGAGCCTCCTGAAGGACCATCCCCTCATCACGATCAGCTGCCACCTGCTCAACGAGCGCAGCTGGAATTTCCTCATCAACCACTACAACTCGCCGTTCAACGACAACGACAACACGATCTTCCTGAAAAATGTCACCGCGCTGTCGACGGAGCGCTTCCAGCACCTTCTCTCCACCATCGTGGATACCAGCCTGTGCAAGCGCAACCGCGTGATCTTCTCCTGCGACTGTCTCCCGGGGGAGACGATCCCGAGGGAGGCGGTCCCGCTCGTCAACCTGCTCTCCTGCGTCACCTACTACCTGAAGCCGACGAGGGAGCGGTCGGACGACCTCCAGACCCTCTGCGCCCTGTACCTGAATTCGCTCAACCAGTCCATGGCGAACCAGATCATCGGGCTCGAGCCGGACGCGCTCCGGCAGCTCCAGGAGTACGACTGGCCGTACAACTACATGCAGTTCAAGCGGATTTTAAGCGAGCTCGCGCTCATCACCCGGACACCCTATATCCTCGCGGACGACGTGCAGGCGCTTCTTGAAAAAGAGCGCGGCCTCGCCGCCCCGGGCGGCGGCACCGCTGCCCGCTCATCGTCCGGCAGCGTCAGCCTGGACCTGATGAGGCCGCTCAGCGAAATCACCATGGACATCGTGCACATCGTCCTGGCGGAGAAAGGCGGCAACCAGAGCGCGGCGGCGAAGCAGCTCGGGATCGGGCGCTCCACGCTGTGGAGATACCTGAAGTGACGGCTGCCGTCACTCCTGATGTTCGGAAGGGGGATATCCGAAGGTCTTCTTGAAGGATTTGCTGAAATGAAACGGATCGGTATACCCGACCGCCTCCGCGACCGAGACGACGGTAGCGGAGGGGTTCTTCAGCAGCTGGCGGGCTATGTTCATCCGGTACTCCCGGATGTAGGTGGAGGGCGTGCAGCCCTCCACCTTGCTGAAGACCTTTGTCAGATAGGACGCCGAAAAGCCCAGATTCGACGCGAGCAGATTGAGGGAGATATCCTTCGCGTAGTTGTTCCGGACATAGGTTTTAACAAGGGACGTGATCTCCTCGGCCGTGAGGGTTTCTTCCCTGCCGGAGGAGAGGGCGTCCCCGCCCTCCGCGACAGCCCGGAGTTCGATTCCGCGCAGCAGTTTCATCAGCTCCTCCGTGTCGACGGGTTTGAGCAGATAGTCCACCACGTCCGCCCGGAGAGCCGCCCGGGCAAAATCAAAATCCGCGTATCCCGTCAGGATGACGCAGCGGACGTCCGGTTCCGCCTCATGAATCCGGCTCACCAGCTCGATCCCGTCCATCAGGGGCATGGAGATGTCGGTAAATACCAGGTCCGGCGCATTTTTCGAGATATATTCCCAGGCGTCCTCCCCGTTGTAGAAGATCTCATCCACCTGAAACGCGGGATTCTCTTCGATGTGTTTCGCGATATTGCCCGCCAGTCTCTTCTCGTCTTCCACGACTACCGTATGAATCGTCACCTTACTCATCCAGGTACCCTCCGATGATGATGAACGCGCCGCCCTCCTCGCGGTTCCCGATCCGGAAAATGTGCCTCCCCTTGTAAAACGTCCGGAACCTTATATCGATATTCATGAGCCCCATTCCGTCGATCTCCAGGGACGGAAGGAGCTCTGTCTCGTCGATGTAGCGGATCTTCCCCTCCAGTTCCTCCAGTGCCTCATCCGTAAACCCGCTGCCGTTGTCCAGTGTGGCGATCTCCCACCGGTCCTCACAGAGACGGCCCTCAACCCGCACGATCCACGGGGGCCGCACGGATTTCGTGGAGAATTTGATGGCATTTTCGATGATCATCTGCAGGCTCAGCTTCGGGATCCGGATCTCCATCATCTCCTCCGGAATATCGATCTCGTACTCCAGGTCCTCCTCGTAGCGCAACTTCATGCAGTCCAGGTAATCCCGGGCGTGGTCCGTCTCCCTCCGCACCGATACGAGCGGCTCCCTGTCCGAGGAGATATAGCGGAGCAGCCTCGAGATCATCTGGCACATCTGCACGATGCCCTCGTAATTTTCTTCATCCGCCAGCGACTGCATCGTCGCCAGGGAATTAAACAGGAAATGCGGGTTCATCTGCGACTGCAGCGCCAGCATGTGGGACTGCAGCTCCTGGTCGCGCATCCGGATCTCCCGCTCCATCGATTCCTGCACCCTCTCCTGCATGTCGATCAGCGCCGTATTCATGGTGTCGAGCTCGATCAGGCTGCTCTCGACCCGCTCGACCTTCTTCTGCTCAAGGCCGTTGTCAGAGGGTTTGTAGAGGTCGACCAGCTGCGTGTACATGCGCGTCAGCGGGGTGGAGATGATCCTCGCCAGGAGGCGGCAGAGCAGGAACGTCAGCGCGATGGTGCAGAAGAAAAAGATCAGGCTGACGCGAAAGTACTGCCGGAGGGGCGCGAACAGGTCGCGGTCGGAAACCGCCGCCAGGGCTGTAAAGCCGGAATACGGCGATGTCACGGAATACAGGTGGACCGCCCCTCTGTCGAGATGTACCGGAGACCCGTCTCCCCTGTCCGGCTGCGCGGAAGACCCGTCTTCTTTGTCAGACTGTGCCGCGGAACCGCCCTCTTCCGCGCCTCCTGCCAGCATTTCGTAGTAGGAGAGCGCCTCACTTCCGTCCCCGGACGAATAGACCACCCGTCCCTCCGGGTCAAACAGATACACGGACTCGTTGCAGACCTTGTGGTCAAGGCTCCTGAGCCTGCGCAGAAGAGAGCCGATCGACCGCTTGGTCTCAATCACTCCGATGGGCTGGTACAGGTTATTCTGGTACACCGAGCACAGCGTCAGGAACCGGGACCCTTCCTCGTAGGTATAGTACCGGGTCAGGCGCTCGTCTTTCTCGAGGAACATGATCTTGTTTCCGCTGCTTGAGAGCAGTTCGGGATACCACGGCTTGTCGCCTACGGACAGGTCGGAGAAGCTGTTGTCGAGCCCGATCCCGAACGCGCCCCTGTCCAGCGCGTAGAGATAGATCTGGTCCACGGGCCTGTTCGGCCCGATGATCGCCGTCAGCAGGTTCGTCAGCACCTTTGCGTTCTGCATGCTGCTGTAGTTTCCGTTCTCGGGGGATTCCGGCTGTTCAAGGTTCGCCAGGTAGTATTCTTTGACGAGGTTGGAGTAGGCGATGTTCTGCATGACCGTATCCATCGAGGTCAGCTCCGCGTCGACGGATGCCCGGATCGACAGGACCTGCTGGTCCAGCGAGTCGGAGACCTGGGTCGAGATTCTCGAGGATTCGTAATAGACGTAATAAGACGTGTAGATGATGAACACGAGCGTCATCATCGCGAACAGGGTTACCCACAGGATCGACCGGAAGCGGTACTTTCTCTTCATGGCAGGATCTCCTGGTCTCTACGGCGCTGCCGGCGCCCCGCCGTCTTCGTCCCGCCGCGGTCGGCTGGGGACAGGGGTTCCGCCGGTAAAAAACAGACATGCCTTATGAGCGGTTTTGACATTCTAATCATACCTGGTTTTTTTATAATAAAAAACAGGAAAGCCTGTCAAGGCGAACACCGTAAATGTAACTTTATAACCCGCAGACAAAACAAGCCGCCCCGATGTTTTCCTCGAGCGAAGAGAAGGAAAAGAGGGAGAAAAGGAGGACCACGATGCTTAAGAAACAATGGATGAGAGCGATCACCGTTTCCGCGCTGGCAGGCGCCATGGCCGCGGCACTTACCTTCACGGCAGCCGCGGATGAGGACATCACCCTCACCTTCATGGCGAGCCAGGACTGGATCCAGGACGCGGAGATGAAACTCGGCGAAAAGTTCACGGAGGAAACCGGCATCAAGGTCGACTATCAGATCGTTCCCTCTGACCAGTACGAGAACCTGCTGATGACCAAGCTCAACAATGGAGAGTGCACGGACCTCTTCGGCGGCCAGAGCTCCCAGTTCAGCATCGTCAACCAGTTCCATGTGGACCAGAACGCCGTCGACCTGTCCGGCGAGGAGTGGGCGGCCAACGTGGAGCCGGCCGCGGCATTCGAACTCTCCGTGGACGGCAAGCTCTACGGCCAGCCGATCCAGGACGTCTCCGCGGTATGGGCCGTCGCCTACAACCGCCAGATCTTCGAGGATCTCGGCCTTGAGATCCCCACCGACTACGCCTCCTTCTGCGATGTGTGCGACAAGCTGCTCGAGGCGGACATCATCCCGATCTATGAGTGCGTCTCCGACGGATGGCACCACGTGTGCTGGACCGAAAAGGCAATCGCCGCCACCGAGGCGGATCCCGAATATCCGGACAAGCTCAACAGAAATGAAGCCACCTTCGCCGGAAACGAGCAGCTGATCACGATGTTCAGCGAGCTGAAGGAAATGGTCGACAAGGGATACTTCGGGGACAACTACATGTCCAATGAGTATGCCGACGCCCCCGCGTCCATCGCCAGCGGCGAATACGCGATGGTTCTCTACAACCAGGGACTCGGCGTGGAAGTCAACGCCGCGGATCCGGATTTCCCGGTCGACAACATCGGCTACTTCGTCAGTCCGCTCTGCGACAACCAGTCGCTGAACGTCAATTACTGCGGACCGTCGCGCTTCATCTTCTCCGGTTCCCCCAACATCGACGCGGCGAAGCAGTATCTCGCGTTCATGGCCTCCGACGAAAGTCTTGCCTACCTGACCGAAAATGTCGGCAAGTTCAACCAGCTCCCGTACCTGAATGCCCCGTCCGCGTACTCCGACGTCATCCAGGAGTTCTATGACAGGTATCCGAACAAGGTCGCCGTCTTCCAGGCTTCCGTGAAGTACTACAATCCGGCGTGGATGGATATCGGCGCCGATATGTCCGCCATGTTCCTCGGCGAAATGACACCGGAAGAAGTTCTCGAGGATATCGACAAGCTTCGTTCGGAGCAGGCCGCGGCAGCCAAAGACGAGTACTGGAGCTGATCCCGCGGATCCGAGCCCGGCAATACATCCGGATCTTTTTATCCCTCCTGTAACGAAGCAGCCGCGCAACAGGTCCTGCTGCGCGGCTGTTTCTGTTCTCTTTAATGAGGGTCGGCGAATACTCCGGTCGAATACCACATCATCTTTTGGGGGAAACAGATATGAACAAGAATAAGATCTACCCCTGGTACTTTATGGCGGGCGCTCTCCTGGTTTACTTCATTCTCTTCTTTCTTCCCGGGCTGCTCGGCGTCGGCTACTCCTTCACCGACTGGTCCGCCTACTCGACGGAGCTGAACTTTGTCGGGCTCGATAACTTCCGGACCATCTTCTCCGCCAACGAGAACTACACGAAGATCATCTCCAATACGCTGGTTTTCACTCTCGTCACGACGGTCATCAAGAATGTCCTGGGCCTTGCGCTCGCCGTCCTGCTGACAAAATCCGTCCGCTTCCTGAACCTGCACAGGAGTATCGTGTTCATGCCCTCAGTGCTCTCCACCCTGATCATCGGCATGCTGTTCAAGTCGATCCTCGACGCGAAGAGCGGCCTCCTCAACACGGCGCTCCGGGCCTGCGGGCTCGGCTTCCTTGCCCAAAAATGGCTCGTCAGCACCGAGTACGCGTTCGGCTCCGTCATGGCCGTCGACATCTGGCGCGGTACCGGCTACATCATGACGATCCTGATCGCCGGAATTCTCTCCATCTCCACGGATTATTACGAGGCCGCCGAGATCGACGGGGCCGGCGGTATCCAGAAATTCCGCTACATCACCCTCCCGCTGATCCTGCCAACGCTCGCCACCACCACCGTCCTCAACATCATCTACGGGCTGAAGGTCTTCGACATGGTGTACGCGCTCACCAACGGCGGCCCCGGGAAAGCGACCACCGAGGTTCTCTACACCGCGGTTTTCAAAAGGTTCGGAACCGGCCAGTACGCGGTCGGTACCGCCCTGTCCTCCGTGATGTTCGTCATCATGATCTTCGTCGGATACTTCATGATTCGTCTTATGACCAGAAATGAGGTGATCGAATGAAAAACCCGAAACGCTTTACGGAGCGCCTTCTCCGCAACCTGATCGCCGTCATGTTCTCGATTCCCTGCCTGATCCCGCTGCTGCTGATCGTCTTCAACTCCCTGAAGACGAAGCAGGCCGCGGCAGCCATGGACCTCAGCCTGCCCGCCCTCCCGATCCCCTGGGAGAATTTCAGCGTCGTCATCGAGAAGGGCAAGCTCGCCCAGTCTTTCCTCAACAGTCTCCTGTATTCCGCGGGAAGCGTATTCCTGTGCGTCTTCTTCGCGTCCGCGGCGGCCTATGTGATGTCGCGCAACCAGACCCGGATCAACAGGTTCCTCTACATGTTCCTCGTCCTCGGGATCACGCTCCCGATCAACTACGTCGCCCTGAGCAAGGTGCTCATCACGCTGAGGCTGAACAACACGCGCGGCGGCATCATCCTGCTCTATACCGCCATGCAGCTTCCGTTCATGACCTTCCTGATCCACGGCTTCGTCGCGAAGGTTCCGACGGAACTCGACGAGGCGGCCGTGATCGACGGCTGCGGACCGGTCAGGCTGTTCTTCCTGGTCGTCCTTCCGCTGCTGAAACCGGCGGTCATTACCGCGGGAGTGCTGACATTTCTCAACACCTGGAACGAATTTACCGCGCCTCTTTACTTTCTCAACAGCACGTCCAAATGGCCCATGACGCTGTCCGTCTACAACTTCTTCGGCATGTATTTCAAGGACTGGAACCTGGTCTGCGCGGACATCCTGCTGACCTCGCTCCCGGTGCTCCTCATCTACCTGCTTGGGCAGAAATACATCGTCTCGGGCATGACGACCGGCGCCGTAAAGGGATAACCGCCCTAAAGGGGACGTAAGCCGGAGAGGATGTACGCGAACCCTCTTCTGAGATACGGCAGATAGAAGGAAGAGCTGTGCTCCCCGCTGTCGATGTCAAGTACATGCGGGATCCCGGCCTCCGTCATCCGTCTTCCGAGCCGGATGTGGTCCAGGTCGAACCCGTACATGTCGTGCGTACCGCAGATCAGGAAGTACTTCAGTTTCAGGTTCTTCAGCTCATCTTCCCCCATGTTCATGAACCTGGTCAGGGCGCCCGTGTAGCTCAGGGCGCCGTATATGTCGAAGACGCCTCCGTAGAGATCCGGGCGGTCGAGCGCGTTGAAGAAGGCGCCGCCTCCGCCCATCGACTCGCCGGCGAGGAAGCGGTAATCCCTGCTGTCCACCGTGCGGAGAGTGGCGTCTATCCTGGAAACCAGGTCCTCGTTCAGCATCCGCGCGTACGCGCCGACCCACCAGCTTGCCTTCTGCGGGTGAGTGTCGGTCGGAAAGATCACGATGCAGGGGGGAATCTCCCCGCAGGCGATGCCCTCGTCCAGAACCGCGGGGACGCCGGCAATCTCAAAGCTCTTTCCGGTCGAGCCGTACCCGTGGAGCATATATACGACGGGGTATCTCAGGTCCGATTCGTAGTATCCCTCCGGCAGATAGACCCTGTACTCCACGTCGGTTCCTCCCAGCGCGTCAGAGGAAAATGAATCCACATAGAACCTCTGCCCCGCCTCCTCCGGATCCACCTCCTGCCGCGCCGCGCTGATCTCTATGGGACCGGCGTACCACCCGCCGCCCCCGGAGCGGTTGCACACGCGCACGAAGACCCGGTTCGTCCCCGCCTTCAGAAGGCCGTCCGGAATCGGGTACACCCTCTCCTCATCCCAGGGATTCGAGAGGTCGTAGGCGCCGCCCTCCTCCGGGATTCCGGTCTGTCCGACCCTCACGCCGTTGATGTAAACTTCATCCGCCTCATCCACCATCCCGGCCTCGATCTGAAGGTCCCTCAGGTCAAACTCCTCCGGCACTTCAAATTCCCGCGCGTACCAGGCGTAACCCGAGTAATACTGGTTCCCGTTGAGACACGGCGCGAAATCCGCGGTCCACCAGTCAAGGCCGGGCTGCACGACGTCCCACGAGGTCCAGTCGGTCTTCATGACGCTCCCGATGCGCGAGGGGTCAAAACCTCCCGGCTTCCCGTCCCCGGGATCAGTCCCGGCCATCGCCGTCTCCGTGATAAAGTGCCAGTCCCCCATCAGGTCGATCATCCGGTCCTCGCCGGAGACGATCGTCTCGCGGACCCTGTATTCCACTCTGTCTTCCTCTTTCGGCTGCGCCTCCGGAATGCCGAATCTGCGGGCAAATCCAAGTAGGGAGCGGTCCAGGCGGTCCACGCCTCCGCGATAATCCGACGCGCCCCTCAGCGCGTACTCAAACACGGAATAATCCCATGCCGAGGGGCTGTGATGATTCGAAAAGTTGTCCATCCGGTAGAGCGATATGATATCCGCGGTCCCTCCCTGTTCCCAGGTCAGGGCGCTGTCCGAGCAGGCGTCCAGATACGTGTAGTAATTCCGGACCCACTCCGTCCCCTTCCCGTTCGGCACGTCCACCTCGCCGTTGAGCCCGTCATAGATGTCCGCGCAGCCGGAGACGGAGGGGTTCGCGTCGGAGGTGAAGTCGCCGTCGTGACTGGCGACGGCGCAGAACAGCTCCGGCACTCTGTCCACCTCGCCGTCCCCGAGCCCGTAACCGAGATGGAACGCGAGCCGTCCGCCGGCGTTCACGCCGATCACGCCTCTCTTTGACGCGTCCGGTATCGAGGAATACGCCTCTTCCACCGCCTCGACCGCCTCCCGGACCTGGTCCTCCGGGTCGGCCCCGCCGGAAAGCCCCACAAATACGCAGATCATCCCGGGAATTGTCCCGTCCCGCTCCATCCGGCGGATCCTGCCGGGAATCCCCTGCTCGAGGTACCACGACGGGTCGGCCCCGTCCCGCGGCATAAAGTAGACGCTGCAGTATTCGCGCCCCGGGTCATAGGTCTCCGGCAGCAGCACGTAGAGCTCCTGCCCGTCCCCGCAGTCCAGGCGCGCGCATTCCGCCTCCGCCGGCCCTGTCCCCGCGGGCGCCCCGGCGTATAAAGAAACCGCCGGAACGAAGATCAGTATCGCCGCTGCCGCGCACACGGCTCTCAGCACGCCTCTCTTTCCGGCTTTCATCCATCCGGTTCTGCTCATCTCCGCCCCCCTTCACGCTGGTTTTCGCAGCGCTTTTTCTTTCGCTGTCTCTTATCTGTACACGATGTTCCTACATACACGGTGTTCATGATCAGGATATCACAGATCCGGCCGCCTGGGATATTTGTCATCCTCTTTTACTCATGTTATGATGGCGGGAGCAGATAATAAGCGGACACAGCCGCCTGCGCGAAAGGAGACTTTTCCCATGACTGACAGCAGTCCTTCAACCGTACATCTCTGGATCCGGAGAGGCGACGGAAGATTTCTTCTCGGGGCACCGCCCGCCGAGGGAAACTCTTCCCTCGTCTTCGCGGCCCCCTCTGCCCGGGTCGGCAGAAGCGACACGGAGCTCATCACGGCGCTCCGCCTCTCCGCAGGGGAGACCGGTATCAATCTTCCCGCGGACCAGGGAAAATGTGTGCTGAGCCTTCCCTCTCCCCCGGGCGGCGGAACCGGTCCGGCCTCGGTCTGGCTTTTCGAATACGACGGGGCTGCGGACGTCTCCGGGATGGAATGGCTCTCCGCCGGGGAGATCACCCGCCTCGCCGAGGACGGGAAGCTGTCTCCCTCCCAGTCCTATTTCCCCGGGAAAATCGCCGGCCTGCAGCGCCTTGTCCCCGAGCGGAGAGGATTCCGGAACGTGGAATTCTCCCGCACGGAGGTGTCGCGCGGCGTCCGATATCCGGACATCAACGGCCAGGGCCGCCTCTTCGGCGGCAGGCTGCTCGAGTGGATCGACGAGATCGCCGGCATCGCCTCCATGCGCCACGCCGGCCAGAACGTCTCGACGGTCTCGATCGAGCATCTCGAGTTCAAACGCGGCGCCTACGCCAATGACACGCTCGTCCTGATCGCGAACGTCACCCACGTCGGGAAGTCGTCGATCGAGGTGCGCGTCGACACCTGGATCGAGGACCTCGATACCGGCCGGCGCGAGGTGATCAACCGGGCGTTCCTCACGGAGGTCTGCATAGACAGCGACGGTCACTCGTGTACCTGCCCCTACGGCCTTCTTCTCGAGTCGGAGTCGGAGTATGCCCGGTGGGAGGGCGCCGAGAAGAGAATCGCCATCCGCAGGCAGGGGAACCGGGAGGGTTTCTGAGCGCCTCCTGTCCTTCGGGGCGGCGGAAATCCGCCGGCATATATTTCGGTGCCGCGGCATTGCGAAAACCGGGCATTTCCGTTACAATTCAGGAGGACTCCTTCATCTGGCATTTCAGTGAAGTCCGAAAAACATGAAGGGAAGCCACCATCCCGATGACAGCATTTGATTACAGCAGAAAGCCGCACCGTCATCTCGTCTACCCCGATCTCACGATGTACCAGGCCGTCCGGCGGGCCGCGGATGAATTTCCGGACGAGCCCGCCTATGAATTCTACGACAGAAAGATCTCTTTTCACGACTTCATGGGCCGGATCGAGGCTGCCGCCGGAGGCCTGTCCCTGCTCGGCGCCGCCGAGGGCACCCGCGTGACGATCTGCCTGCCCAACATCCCCCAGGCTGTCGACGTGTTCTACGCCGTGAACCGTCTCGGCGCGACGGCCAATATGATCCACCCTCTCTCCGCGGAGGGGGAGATCACATACTGTCTCACCCGCGCGAAGAGCCCGCTGATTATCACCGTCGACATGTTCTATGAGAAAGTGCGGCGGGCCGTTCTCAAGACGGAACACGACGTGAAGATTATCGTGGTCCGCATCCAGGACGAGCTGAAGCTCCCCCTGAAACTCCTCTACACCCTCCGCACGGGCCGTCCCTGGCTGAAATATCCGGAGGGGACGGATATCCTGTACCGGACAATGGTGAGAGAAGGCTCCTCGGTGACGCTCCCGGCGCCCCGGTACGACCCGGACCGGACGGCGGTTATCCTCTACAGCGGCGGCACGACGGGGAAGCCGAAGGGCGTCTGCCTGACCGATCTCAATTTCAACGCCTGCGCCATGGAGGCGAGGGACAGCATTGAGACGCAGTTCGGGCCGGGCCTCTCGATCCTTGCCTGCATGCCGATGTTTCACGGGTTCGGGCTCGGCATCAACATTCACACCACCCTCATGCACGGCGTGCGCTGCATACTGATGCCCTCTTTCAACGCGAAGAGCTACGCGCAGATGATCCTGAAGAAGAGGCCGAATTTCATCGCCGGAGTTCCGACGATCTTTGACGCGCTTCTGCGCTCGGACCTGCTTAAAGACGCGGATCTGTCGCATCTCCTCGGCATGTTCTGCGGCGGGGACACTCTTCCGGTGGAGCTGAAGAGGAGGGTTGACATTTTTCTGAAAGAACACGGAGCCGGCATCCAGGTCCGGGAGGGATACGGCCTCACGGAGTGCGTGACGGCATCCTGTCTCACCCCGAAGGACACGTACCGGGAGCACTCCATCGGTCTGCCGTTTCCCGATATGGTCTATGACATCGTCGAGCCCGGGACGGACACGTCCGCGGCTGTCGGCGGGGAGGGGGAGATCGTCATGAAGGGCCCGCTCCTCATGCAGGGATACCTCGACGACCCCGAGGAAACCGCCGTCGCGCTCCGGAGAAGATATGACGGGGACCTGTGGCTCTACACCGGCGATATCGGGCGCATGGACGGGGAAGGCTATGTCTACTTCTGCCGGCGGATCAAGCGGATGATCATCACGAACGGATACAACGTGTATCCGGATATTCTTGAAAATGTCTTAAATTCCCTCCCCGAAGTCGCAGCGTGCTGTGTGACCGGCGTGCCCGACGAGAGAAGAGGCCAGAGAATCCGGGCCTATGTCGTGCCGAAAGAGGGCGTCCCGGAGAACGACGGGACGAGGGAGAAGATCCTGGCCGCGCTCTCGCGGGAGATCGCGAAATACGCCCTGCCGCGCGAGATCGTGTTCCGGAAGGAGCTGCCGCGGACCCTTGTCGGAAAGGTCGCCTATCACGAGCTGGAGGAAGAAGACTGAAGGAGGTAGACTGGAATGGCTGAAGAGAAGAAGAGAAGGCGCGGAGACCGGAGAGACGGCCGGCGGGTGGACGCCCCGGGGCTCCAGACGGTGATGACGGCGCTTCTTCCGAAGAGGACGGAGTGCGAGGTGTTTCTCCATGACACCATCGACGCGACGGCGCTGATGAAATATCTCGAAGAGAAAAATGCCGGCCGGACGGAAGGAAAAGTCACGATCTTTCACTGCGTGGTGACGGGACTTGCGAGAATGCTGAGGGAGAGGCCGCTGATGAACCGGTTTATCCAGGGCTACCGCATCTACGAGAGAAATGAGATCTCCCTCTCCTTCGTCGCCAAGCGGCGGTTCGCGGACGGCGCGGAAGAGGCGCTAATGTACCTGGTTCCCGGGGATGACGATTCGATCAGCGAAATCTCCGCGAAGATCATCGGCGACGTGAAAGAGATGAGGAAGAGCGAACACGCGACCGGCGGGGTCGACGAGCTTCTAGACAAGTTCGCCGCGCTTCCGCGCCTGCTTCTGGCCGGATCCGTGCGCCTGATCCGTTATCTCGATTTCTGGGGGCTCAACCCCTCCTTCATCACGGATGGCGACCCGAACTACTCTTCTATTCTTATCTCGAATCTCGGAAGCATCCGCTGCCCGGCCGTCTATCATCACCTGAACAATTACGGGACGAACTCGATCATGGTCACAATCGGAACGCTCCACAAGGAGGAGATCCTGATGGAGGACGGGCACCGGGAGATCCGTGATGTCATCGATATCGGGGCAACGCTGGACGAGCGCATCGCGGACGGGTTCTACTTTGCGAGGAGCCTCCGGCTCATCCATCACATCTTCGAGAATCCGGAACTGCTCGAGAGGCCCTTAAGTGAGCCGAGCGGGTTTTCTTACTGATGATGTCTGCCTGAACCGCGGGCCGCTTTGATTAACGCCGGAGATCCCGGATTATTCCCGCACGTAAAAAGGACAGGAAATGCGGAGGCTCTCCGTCTTCTTCCTGTCCTTTTTAATGTTATATATAATCCGGTTCGATTTTCCGCGTTACCTGATGGTTTCAAGCAGCTTCAGGGCTTCCGCCTTCGCCATGTTCTCCATCCTGTCCTCGGCATCCATGAAATCCCTGTCTCTCTCCATGATCATGCCGGTCGAGGCGTCAAGCTCGTAGCTGAACTCCATATCTCCGCTGAAGAACTTCACTTCCTGGATCAGGAATCCGTCATCAAAATCCTGGTCAAGGTCAAAGAAGACAACGTCCTTCTCGTTCATGCCCGCGTCTCCCAGGGCGATCTCTTTCGCTTCCCCGATGGAAATCTGTCCGGCGGCTGCCGTCTGTGCCGCTGCCGGCGCCGTCTGCGCCATAACCGGGAGCGTGCTGCCGATCAGAATACCGCATGCCATAATTCCTGCCATTGCCTTCACGATTGTGTTCTTAAAGTTCTTCATTCTATTCACCTTTTTATACCCTTCTGCCGTTTTCTCCGGCTGTGATTTTGTTTTCGGGCCTCTCTTTCGCCCTGACATCTGTATATACGACGCATTCTGACAGAGGGTTAGTCGAACAGAAAAAAAATTTCAAGAGAGCTTGTGCGGCCGAGGATCATCCCGTCAAATCCCGGAACGCTTCAGAAAAAGCATTATAATTCGCGGTTTCATAATCCGCGCAGAAAACGGCAAATTCCACCGTCTCAAATCGATGTATATAGTCATCCGTGACCTTCCGGAACGCTTCTGCCACTGTCGCTGGCGGATTGCGGAACGCCCCGCAGCCGAACGCGCCGAGAATCAGCACTTCATTTTCCTCATAGGCCGCGATCTCATAGATCCGCCGCACGCGTTTCTCTATCAGCTCCCGCAGGTCCTCTGCACTGAGGCTCCCGGAGCCGCCGCCTTTGCCGGAAACTGTATCGCGGATATCATAATCCCTCAGGTTTGGAGCGGCGCAGGTCAGGACATCCACGCTGTACCACTTCTCCTCCGGCAGCATCTCGGGGAAATCCGTGTCACTCTTGAAAACGGTGATCCCCGGCGTGTAGATAATGTCGTCATTATAGAGCGTGTCCTTCGCCTCGCGGTGCGGAAGGTAAAAATCCGTCATCATCCTCGGTGTGTCCAGTGTGAAATACAGGGTGCTGCACCGGCAGAGGCTTTCTTCCTGCGCGGAAGATCCGTTCTTTACCCCTCCTCCGGGATTTACGGAAGACGCGAAATTGAGAACGCAGGTTTTCTTTCCGATGTAATTCCCCGCGGCTTCAAGCGAACGTTTTCGCGAGACAACGATTTTCGCGGGATTCCCGCGATTCTTTCCTGCTCCGGGTTTCTCCGGCAGCACTTCCTTTTCCGGATACAGCTTTCTTCCCCTTGTCGACGCCAGGATCGAATCCGAGAGCAGCGGGATATCCCTGCATTTTCGGGAGGTATCCTTAAAGATCTCGACGTTCTTTGCCCGCCGCTCGTATCTCCCTATTCCCGCCGCCGCTTTCTCTTTCCCGCTGCCGATGCAGAGGGTTTCGATCCATTCCCGCCTCCGGATTACCGCGAGCCAGTCAGCCGGAATATTCTCATATCCGTAGTAGAGCCCTGCCAGTCCGCCGCAGACCGCGCCGACCGTATCGGTATCCTCTCCGAGGTTTACCGCGGAGAGCAGCGCGTCCCTGAACGTATTGGTCTTTATCAGGGACCAGACCGCCGCCTCCAGTGTATCCACAACATATCCGGAACTCCTGATCCCGGACGCGGGGAGATCGCGGAGCGCGTAGAGATCATGCAGACGACCGTAGTAAGAGAGCTCCGTCAGCACCTGCAGATCCTGCCTGTAAAACGCGAATCCCCTGTCGATCCCCCTCTGCAGCAAAACGATCAGTTCTTTGTCGGTGACCGGAACATCCGCCCCCAGAATCTCCCTGGCCATAAAATAGTACAGGCCGCATGCAATCTTTGCGCGCATGTGGTTGTGCGTCAGCCCGGACACCCGGTGGATCAGGTCGACCGCCTCTTCATCGCTGAACTTTCCGGCTTCCTGCTGTTCCCGGCAATACAGGCACACCGGCAGGATCCTCATCAGGGATCCGTTTCCGTTATCTCCCTCACCGGTTCCTCCGCAGGTCGCGGTATCCCGGTATTTCATATATCGGAAGATCGCGTCCGTCGTGCAGCCGCCGTTATCAAATGCTTCCCCGAACGGCGTATACTCGCCCTTCGTCAGCCACAGGGCAAAGCGGTACATGATATCCGCGAGGTTGATCCCGTGATTCTCCTGTATGCTGATCATGGTTGCCAGCGTCATACTGCTGTCATCCGTCCAGGTGCCGACAGGCATATCATACGTGCCGTGCCCGGTCATGGTCGTGACCGGCTTTTCAGCGATGATTTCTCTCCTCAAAAACTGTACCGGGCATCCGAGCGCATCGCCCGTGACGACACCCATAATTCCATCAAGCCAGCTCCTGCTGTTCATTTCGGCACCTCCATTCATCTCCGGCAGCCGCAGTCTTCCCGTCCCATGATCCTTCAATCCCGGTGCCTCTTCTTATAATCCCGGCGGATGGGTTCCAGAAGCGCCTCTTCATCCAGCGCTTCCGACATCTGCTTAGCGGACGGGGCACATCTCGCAAAGCTTACCGCCTTCTCCATCACCTCGAAATTCAGCTGGGTGCCGGCGCTGTCATGCTCATACCGGACCGAACGGTTTGCCCGGATCCCGAAGCGCTCCGCCTCGGATACAGCGTCGATATTCGCTCCGAGGAAGAGAAACTCCCAGTGGTACTTCTCCTTCTGGTGTTCGATCATCCGGCGCACCCTGTCATAGCTGTAGGCGCGGCTGGCATTCTCCATACCGTCCGTCGTGATGATAAACAGCGTCTTCTCCGGCACGTCCTCCTCCCTGGCGTACTTGTGGACATTTCCGATATGGTGGATCGCGCCTCCGACGGCATCCAGAAGCGCCGTGCAGCCGCGCACGTAATACTGGCTGTCATTCATCGGCTCCACCTTCCGGATATCCGCCCTGTCGTAGATCACGTCCGTCCGGTCGTCGAACAGTACGACCGAGACGCAGGCTTCCCCTTCTTCCTTCTTCTGCTTCGCGATCAGGCTGTTGAACCCCCCGATTGTATCGGCCTCCAGCCCCGACATGGATCCGCTCCTGTCGAGAATAAATACCAGTTCCGTCAAACCTTTCTTCATACTTACTTCCTCACTTTCCGCTGCCGCCGCAGCTCTTTTTTACTGTGAGGCCAGTATAGCAGGCCGGAACGAAAAAACGGTCGCCCGTGAGGCGACCGTCTTTCCTATTCGATTATACAGGGGAGGCCGTGCTCCTCCAGCTGGATATCCAGCTCGATCATGTCGTAAATCTGGTGCTCTATAAAGAAAGAGAAGATGATGTCTGTCTTGTCACAGGGAGACAGGGCGTAACCGGCTCTCGCGAGAAGGTCCCGCGTCTCATCCATGTTCAGTTTCGCGCCGATGCAGAGACAGAGCGCCGTCAGCTTCTGCGGGTGGTATTCCGGATTGTTCTTGATCTTGGAAAAAACCTTCTTATCCACGATCGCTCTTTTATAGACTTCCGTATTATCCAGCCCCTTCTTGTCGATCAGGTAGAACAGGTACTGCGGAAAGGTATCGGACAGATGTTCCATCCGCTCCGCCAGCTCCCGCTGCATATCCGGAATGGCAGTCTCTTCTTCATCGTACAGGTCCCCGGGCGCGAAAAGCGCCGCTTCCTGAACATACCCGGACTCCTCAATATCCCGGTCCGGTTCTTCCCGCCGGCTTGCGGAAACGGGCATCTGGAAATCCGGCATCTTCGGCTTCGGGCGTCCCTGCCGTGCGCGTCTCCTCTGTTCTTCCAGGAACCGCCGTGAATACGCTTCCGGAACCTCCCCGGACTCTTCACGGCTCTTCCGTTCGGCGTAATCAGGTCCCCCGTACTCCTCCTCCCGCCTCTCCTGTACATAATTCCGATCGATGTAGGCTTCCAGCCCCGGGTAAAGGTTCCTGCCCATCCGGGTCGCCTTCTCATCAAATACCACCAGATAGATCTGCATATCCGATCTCAGGAGGAAGGCATGGATCTCATCAACCGCGATCCGCATTCCTTCTTCCTTCGGATACCCGAATCCGCCCGTTGAGATCAGGGGAAACGCGATGGACCTGATGCCGGTCTCGGCAGCCAGGGTGAGGCTCTTCCGATAGCACGCCCTCAGCAGTTCTTCCTCTCCCCGCCTGCCATCGATATACAGGGGACTGACGGCATGGATAATATATTTTGCCGGCAGGTCAAACCCCGGCGTGATAAAAACACCGCCTTCCTCCACGGTGCCGATGTGTTCCCTGCGGTAAGCCAGGAGCTTTTCACAGCCGGCAGCCTGGTAGACGGCGTGGTCACACCCGGTTCCGACCACGGGCTGTTCATTCGCCGTATTGACGATGGCTTCCGTATGCATCCTGGTGATGTCATTGCGAACAATCTTAAACGGCATTGTTATCACTCCTCACTGCTGCCTCATTGCTGTCTCACTGCTGCAGGTCAAGAAATTTCTCAAAGATCCCGCACACCTCTTTTGCCTCATGGCGCGACGGCATCTCGCAGAATATCCGGAGGAGCGGTTCCGTTCCGGAGAATCGCGCGACGACCCAGCCGCCGTTCTTGAAGTAGATCTTTACGCCATCCATATAGGACACCCGCTCCGTCTCAAACGGCAGGTCGGGAACTGCCTTCTGTTCAAACAGGATCGCCCGTATGTCTTCCTTCTTCTCCCGGGTGAAGCGGTAATCCCTCTGCTCCATGACGCTCTTTCCGAACTCTGCTTCGATCTCCCGAAAGATTTCAGAGATATTCTTCCCGGTCACCGCGATCATTTCGATCAGCAGCATGGAAGCATAGATACCGTCCTTGCCGTTGATGTGTCCCCTCACCGTCAGGCCGCCCGAGGACTCTCCGCCGATCAGCGCATTCGTCTCCCTCATCTTCGATGAGATATACTTGAAGCCGACCGGAACCTCATAGCACTGCTCCCCATACCTCCCGGCGACCCTGTCGAGCAGATGCGTCGTCGCGACATTCCGCACGATGGCGCCGTGCAGCCCCTTGTACCGGATCATATAATAGTACAGCAGCACCAGCACATCATTCGCGTGAAGATAGCGGCCGGTGTCGTCGATCACGCCCACGCGGTCAGCGTCGCCGTCCGTCGCGATACCGACGTTGAACCCGTTGTCGATCACACAGGTGGCCAGCTGCCGGAGGGCGCCTGCGCTCGGCGCGGGCATCCTTCCGCCAAACAGCGTGTCATGGTTGTCGTGGATCGTCTCGACGTCACAGCGCGCCGTCATCAGAAGCGTCTTCAGCGACAGCTCTGAAACACCGTACATCGGATCCAGGGCAACCCGGAGCTGCGCCTTCCTGATCGCCTCCATGTCTATCTTTTCCATGATGTCGTCGATATATTCGTTCAGCGGATAGATCTCTTCGATCAGTCCGGCGGACACGGCGGCATCATAATCGACCGCATGAATATCCTCCGGCAGGATCGTCTCACAGATGCGCTCAATCTCGTCCGTCACTTCTTTGGAGGCGTCGCGGCCTCCGTCCGTGAACACCTTGATCCCGTTGTAGATTGCCGGATTATGGCTGGCCGTGACCATCATCCCGCAGGGCAGGGCATGCTTCATGACGTAAAACATGATCAGCGGGGTCGGAGACGACCGGTTCACCAGTTTCGCGTGGATTCCCTCGGCAGCGAAAACTTCCCCGCTCCACCGCATGGCTTCCTTGGACAGGAATCTCCTGTCATAACCCAGGACGACTCCCTGCCGCTCCTTTCCCTCGGCCTTCAGCATGATGCAAAGCGCCTTTGTCAGAAGCCGGATATTGCTCTTGGTAAACTCATCTCCGATTACCGCCCGCCATCCGCCTGTCCCGAATTTTATCATAATCTGTCTCTCCTCGTTCCGTTCATCCCCCGCTCTTTCAGGATACCGGTTCCCATCTCTTTCTCGTGATCCAGGCCCCGTTCGTAAAGTCCGGAATGCCGACCGGCATTCCGCCCGAGCAGATGCTCTGCTCCGAGAGAGGCGTGACCACCATCATGGCGGCGGTATCATAGACATCGATCGGGGTCTCCGTCCTGTTCCTCACCGCGTCGAAGAACGCTTTGAATACCAGCCAGTCTATTCCGTCATGGGATCCCCTGACGCCCGCTTTCAGGTATTCTTTCCAGACCGGATGGTCATACTGTCCGTAATAGCCGGACGCGTTGTCCCAGTTCTTTTTCCATTCGAACTCGTCCGCGTTATCTCTGCCGTCCATGAAAATGCTGTGATTATCCTCCACATACATCGCCTTCGTTCCATGGACCTGGAAACCCCGGGAATAGTACCTGGGCAGGGTCGTGTCCAGCGTGATCGAGATTGTTTCTCCGTGGGCGCAGGTGATCACCGTGTTCACGACGTCGCCCTGGATAAAGCGCAGGTCTGCCGCGTCCGGGAACCGGTCCCGCCTGCTCAGCATATACTCGCGAAGCCCGGCCGCCTTCGAAGAGACGGACACAAGGGACACCATCCTGTTCCCGTGTCCGATATCCAGGACATTGCAGATCGGTCCGAGTTCATGGGTCGGATAATTCTCGCAGTTCCGGTTCAGGTAGTTGCGGAAGCGGTAATGCCTTTTCTCCCGCCCCGTCGAAACCTCTTCCCTTAAGTCATGCCGGTATCCGCCCTCGCAGTGAACGATCTCGCCGAACAGGCCCTGCCGGACCATGTTCAGCACCATCAGCTCGTCGCGCCCGTAGCAGCAGTTCTCCAGCATCATGCAGGGAGCCCCGGTCTGCTCATAGACGCGGACCAGCTTCCAGCAGTCGTCGGCAGAATAGGCGCCGCCGACCTCGAACCCGGCGTATTTGCCCGCTTTCATGGCCTCGCACGCGATCGGTATGTGCGTCTCCCATGCGGCCGTGATGATGACCGCGTCTATGTCCGGCATCTCCAGGACCTTCCTGTAGTCCTCCGTCTTCAGCGGCGCCTTCTGCCCCGCCTCCGCGATGAGCTTCGCGGCGTCCTCCCTTCTGTCCTCATAGCTGTCGCAGACCGCCGCGACACATACCTTCTGCGGAAGGATGACCTGCTCAAGAAGCGAAATGCCGCGACCGCCCAGTCCGATCACGCCGATCCTGATTTCTCTGCTCATATTTATCTCCCCGGTTTTAATGTGTTTTTCCGTTTCTTCCCTGCTTATTCCGCGTTTATCCCTTGATGCCCGTCAGCGCTATGCCCTCTATGAACTGTTTCTGGAAGACGGCAAACAGGATCAGCAGCGGAATTATCGCCATCATGGCTCCCGCCATCATCTCCGGGTAATTCGTGTGGTACTGCCCCTGCATGTAGGCAAGTCCCGCCGTCAGCGTCATCTTCTCTCTCGACGTATTGACGATCAGCGGCCACATCAGGTCATTCCAGGCAAAGCGGAGAGTCAGGATTCCGAGCGAGACCAGGCCCGGCTTCGCCAGCGGCAGCATAATCCGCCAGTAAGTCATAAAGGGGCTACAGCCGTCCAGGGCTGCCGCGTCCTCCAGTTCGGACGGCAGCGACATGAAAAACTGCCGCAGGAGGAATGTCCCGAACGCGCTGAAGAGATTTGGTATGAACAGCGCCGGGATCGTATTCAGGAGTCTCATCTTCTGGATAATCAGGTACTGCGGCAGGATGAAGAATGAGGACGGCACCATCAGCACGGCCAGCAGGGTCATAAAGATGATGTCGCGGCCGGGAAACTCCAGTTTCGCAAAAGCGTACGCGGCCATCGAACACAGGAGAAGCTGTGCCGCGACCGTTACGACCGCCGAAATGATCGTATTGAGGTACATCCTCCCGAACGGTACGTCCCTGAACACATCCGTGTAGTTGGAGAGCACCGGCTTCGCGGGGAAGATCACGGGGGGCACGCGGATCGCTTCGGACTGAGTCTTCAGCGACGTGAGCAGCATCCAGATAAACGGCAGAAGTGTGATCAGCACGCCGGAGAAGAGGACGATATATATGATTATATGGCCTTTATTTCTCTTTTTCGCTTTACT
The DNA here is from genome assembly GCA_902773435.1 of uncultured Lachnospiraceae bacterium. Lineage (GTDB taxonomy): Bacteria > Bacillota > Clostridia > Lachnospirales > Lachnospiraceae > Chordicoccus. Next base: position 43,659 of record CACYEN010000117.1, read on the forward strand.
ATTCATACCCGTCCCCCCGTCACTGGTCGTAATTGACCCATTTATTCTGTACTTTCATCTGGAAAGCCGTGATCACCATGATGATCACGAACAGGAAGATCGCGATCGCCGAAGCATAGCCCTTCTTCGAGTATTCAAAAGCATTGCGGTAGAAATAGAGAACGATGCTCTGCGAAGCTTCTTTCGCCAGGCTCTTGGAATTGATCATCATGTAGATGACGTCGAAGATCTGGAACGTGGAGATCAGCGTCGTAATCAGGACAAAGAAGATCGTCGGCGTCAGAAGCGGCAGGGTAATCCCGAAAAACTGCTGGAATCTCCCCGCTCCGTCCAGTGAGGCAGATTCGTAATAACTCCGGGAGATCCCCTGCATCCCCGCGAGAAGGATGATCATCTGGTACCCGACGTTCATCCACACGGCGACGATGGAAATCGTGATCCAGGCGGTTTTCGGATCGCTCAGCCACAGCACATTCCGTATGCCGAGCTTTGAAAGGAAGAAGTTGAGGATCCCGAAGTCACTGTTAAAGATCCATCGCCAGATCATGGAGATCGCCGTACTCATGGTGATCGCGGGAATAAAGTAGATGACCCTGAACACGGAACGTCCCTTAATATCCGTATTCAGCAGCGCGGCGAGGAGGATCGACAGCGCCAGTGTAAACGGGACGATCACGAGGACATATCTCAGTGTGTTCCAGAGAGTAGACCACATTACGGGGTCTTTGAACATTGTCACATAGTTGGACAGGCCGGCCCATGATGTCTTATTAAAAGCGCCCACCACATGAAAGCTGTCATAAAATACCTTGAAGAAGGGATAGAAATAAAATATCCCCAGCCCGGCAGTCAGCGGGGCAATCATGAGATAGCCATACAGGATATGGCTTCTTTTTCTGCGGCTCATCTGTTTCTTTTTCATGTAACACGCTCCCTGCATGACGGAAAATCAACAAAACAAACGGCAATACTCTGATAATCCCGCGGCGCCTTCGGGGCACCGCGGGATAAGGCATCAGCCAGTGAAATGATTTCCCGTATTATTCTGCAGCAAGAACGCCGTTCATCTGTCCGGCCAGATCCGCGCACGCGTCCGCGACCGGAACCTCCAGGCTGAACGCCTTCTTCAGGCAGTCGGCCTCATAGGTCTGCCATTCCGCCGTGTTGGCGCTTGCCGGATACGGATAGGAGTATTCCTCGGAAGAAGTGATGAAGCTCTTCAGGTTCACCTCCGGGGTACCTTCCACCCACGCCGCCGCCGTGCCGGCCAGGGCCGGGATCGCGGCTCCGGTCTCCGCGGAGATCAGGTTGGCGGTTTCGCCCGCAAGGAAGGCAACCCATGCCTTTGCGGCATCCGGAGACTTTGTTCCTTCATAGATGCAGTTGCCGAGGCCGTGAATGACAGTCGCCTTCTTTCCTCCGATCGAAGGAAGCTCGACAACGTCAATAGAATCCATGATATCGGAAGTCTTCACCGCGCCGAGGAACCAGGAGCCGCCCCAGTACATCGCAAGACGCCCGGACAGGAACTGGGCGTCTGCCGTGGTCTCCTCCAGAGAAGCTTCTGACGGGCTCACGCCTGCTTCCATGAGATCGATCCAGCACTGGACGCCTGCCTGTGTCTCCTCCAGGTCGTAGCCCGAAGACTTCTTGTCCTCGGAGATCACATATCCTCCGCAGGCATAGATCGTGTTGTAGATTCCGCACTGGGTATCAAACCCCGCGCCGATCCCGTAAACCGAGCCGTCTTCTTTGGTCATCCTGGCCGCTAAATCCGCCATGTCTTCCCAGGTCCAGTCGTCGGTCGGGTATTCCACTCCCGCCTCGTCAAAGAGCGCCTTGTTATACCACACGCCAATGGTGTCGAAGTCCTTCGGAAGCGCGTACTGCGCGCCGTCGATATTATAGAGGGACACCAGGCCGGCCGGATAGTTCGCGGTGTCGATCCCCTGCTCCTCAATCATGTCGTCGATCGGCATGAGGATTCCGCCATTTGCGTACTTGGTAATATTCGGGCCGTTCATCCAGAAGACGTCCGCGATGCTTCCGCCCGTCGCCGCGGCTTCCAGCTTTGTCCAGTATTCATCCCAGGTGTTCGGCTCCAGGGTGACCTTTACGTTGGGATATATTTTGTTGAATTCCTCGATGCACTTTTCGATATACGGCGTCTGATTGTCATCCCAGTATGCGTAGCGCACTTCGCCTGAGATATCCGCACCTGCCTCATCCGCGAAGACCGCCGCGCTCAGCATGCTTCCCGCCAGAACCGCCGCAAGACCCAGGGCTGCCCATTTCCTCTTTCCTTTCATAGTGCTCCTCTCTTTCCTTTTTGCAGACCGTCCGCTTTTCCGACGCTGCGTGTGATGGTTGCCGTGCTGCTCTTTTTTAAAATGCCGCTCCCTGATACCACGAAGATTTTCGGATCGTTTCAAGGATGCCGAGCATTTCTCCAAACTGTTCTTCCATCCCGCGGAGGAGTTTGATCTGCACTCTGGCGCGGTCGAGATTCTTCCCCCTGCGGTCTGTGTGATAGTAGCAGTCTCCCTCCAGATAATCCGTCAGGAACCGGATCGCCTGTTCCAGTGTGATGACCCTGGCGCCCCAGGCCAGGGACTGCAGCTCTCTTTCTCCGAAGATCGCTCCGGAACCTCTGAGGAATCCCTCCGCGTAGACCTCATACAGGCGGAGATCGAATTCCACCTTGTCGAGATCCCGCTCATCCTCCAGGTTATGGTTGGCGCCGAACCGGATGGAATCCCCGAAATCATATGCCGCCAGTCCGGGCATGACCGTATCCAGATCGATCACGCAGAGCGGGCGGCCTGTCTCTCTGTCAAACAGGACATTGTTCAGCTTGGTGTCATTGTGCGCGACACACCGCCGAAGCTCCCCGCCCGCGATCTGATCCGTCAATATGCCGCAGACGGAACTCCTCTTCCTGATCTCTTCGATCTCCGCGGGAATCTCCCCCGCCCTTCCGGCCGCATCCCTCATGACCGCTTCTTCAAAGCGCTGATAGCGTTTTGGCGTATTATGGAAATCGGGGATGGTCTCGGCAAGGCCGGAGACGTCAAAATCCCGCAGAAGGTACTGAAAATGGCCGAAGGCTTCCCCGGATGCCGCAAAAAGCTCCGGCGTATCGGCAGTCTCATAGCTCATGGACCCGCGGATGAACAGCACGAGCCTCCAGATCTCGCCGTATCTGTCGCGCACATAGGGCTTTCCGTCCTTTGCCGGAAACACGGTCATGCTCTCCCTCAGGGGATCCCCGCCCTCATTCACGACCGCCTGGTGCAGGTACCGCGAGATCAGAAGGACATTTTCCGCGACCTGTTCCGGGTGGGCAAAGACGCCGCGGTTGATCCGCTGCAGGATATAGGACGGAGACTGTCCGCCCGCTCCGGCGGCGCCGTCTTCCCTCTCCAGCAGGAACGTGTCATTGATGTGGCCGTTTCCGTACTCGCGGACGCTCTCATATCCGGAAAGATTAAAAGCGGAGATGACTTCCCGGATTTCATCCTTCAGATTGTCCCGCTTCTCCGTTTCCTCGTTGGGTTGCATAGCAGTCAGCCTTTCATTCCCGTCATCGCGATGCCCTTGATGAACTGTTTCTGGAACACGATGAACACGATCGACGTCGGAATCATAATCAGTGCGGAGGCCGCCATGGTCGCCGACAGGTCCGTCTGATGCTGTGAGGAGAAGAAGGAGAGCGCCAGGGGAAGCGTCTGCTTGCCGGTAGACGACAGGTAGAGCAGAGGATTGAGGTAATCGTTCCAGATCTCCAGGAAGGTAAAGATGGCCAATGAACCGATCGCCGGGCGGATCTGCGGGATCACGATATGGAAATATATCTGGAAATTGCCCGCGCCGTCAATCCTGGCACTCTCCAGGAGTTCCCTCGGGATCTCATCGCAGTACTGTTTGCACAGGTAGACGCCGAACGCGCTGACTACGGCGGGGATGATCAGCGCCAGCAGGTTGTCATACAGCCCGATCCTGTCGATCAGGATAAACTTCGTGATCATCGTGACCTGGGCCGGCACCATCATTGTGAACAGCAGCATCATGAACAGGAACCGCCTGCCCCTGAACTCGAACCTGGAGAACAGGTAGCCGAGGATCGTGCTCGTGAAGAGGATGATCAGCGTATCCGACACCGTGATGATCAGCGAATTGCGAAGCCAGCTGAAGAACGGGGAGTCGAAAAGCACCTTCCGGTAGCCGTCGAGGGTAGGGTTCTTCGGCAGCAGGTGCGAGGCATCCACAAGCGTCTCCTTCGTCGGCTTGAACGAATTGGAGAGCATCCAGACATACGGGATCACGATGATCAGCGAAACAATGACCATCACAAGAAACAGGATCAGCCGCACCCGGAAGCCCTCTCTCTGATAGAATTTTTTCTTTGCTTTCACATCCATATCAATATTCCCAGTCCACCCTGCCGAGCCTCTGCTGCACGGCGGAAACGATCAGGATCACCACAAAAAGCGCCATGGAGATCGCGGCCGCGTAGCCCATCTCCTTGACGACAAATGCCTGTTTATAGATATATCCGGTCATGACCAGACCGGACTGCTGCGGGCCTTCTTTCGGGGCAAAGATCTGGAACTGCGCAAACATCTGGAAATAGGACGTCAGCGTCATCAGGAGAATGAACGTGGTCGTCCGTCCGAGAAGCGGAAGCGTGATATTCCTGAACAGCTGCCACCGCCCGGCGCCGTCCAGCTTCGCGGAATCGTACAGGTCCCCGGGGATCCCGTCGATCCCGGCGGAGAACAGGATCACGTTGTAGCCGATATCCGCCCACAGCGTAAAGATGATGACGGAGATCATCAGGTAGCGGGCATCCCCCACCCAGGAGATTCCTTCCAGTCCGAAAGCCCTGCGGAGCGCGTTGAACATGCCGCCGCGCGGCTCGTACAGCGACCTGAGCCACACCACTGCCGATGCAACCATCGGCGCGATGCACGGCAGGAACACCATCATGCGGAAGAAGCTTCTCGTCCGGTTCGACTCGAACTGGCTGATGGCCGTCGCCATCGCCAGCGCGAGCACGATGTTGATTGCCACCGCGCAGAACGTGAACAGGAGCGTATTGCCCATCGCCTTGAAAAACGACCTGTCCTGAAGCATCCGGGCATAGTTGCTGAGCCCTACGAATGTATTTTCATTGCGCAGGGGGTTGTATTCCATAAAGGATATCAGGAAGGTCCCTATGATCGGCAGTACCAGGAATATGAATACCGCCGAAAAACACGGAACCAGCACCAGAAGCAGAAATCTGTGTTTATCCCTCTTCATGCGAACCTTCTTCCGCTCTCTTCGTTCCCGCGGGACCCCGCTTATGCGGCAGGGTCCCGTTCTCTTTTACGTATAGCGGTTTTTCTCCCGGGAGCCGTCCTCTTTACAGAATCCCGTTCAGTTTTTCCTCCATGTCCGCGAGGGCGGCGTCGGAAGACTCATAGATGCCAGAGCAGTAATCCACGAACGTATTGTCGATCACTTCCTTAAACCGGTCCGTATTGAAGAAGCCGATGAATGTAGATTTCTCGAGGATATCCACCAGCGGTTTCGCGTACGGGAATTTCTCAAGGTACTCCTCACTCGTCGCGACGCTCTTCTTCGACGGGATCTGTCCGCAGGCAACATTGTTCTCCATCAGGACTTCATCAGAGAACAGGTAGTCCAGGAACCGGTTTGCCGCTTCCTTGTTCTTGCTCGCGGCATTGATGGAGAAGCACCATCCGGTCTCCGCCGGGAACGCGATCTCATCGCCGAACCACGGGAGGGCGACATAGTCGAAGTCCGTTCCGTATTCAAGGCCGAACGTGGTGAGGCCGTCCGCGATGACCCACGGTCCGTGCGGGACAAACAGCGCCTGGTCCGCATACAGTTTCTGGAAATTCTCCAGGGCGCCCGCCGTCGTCAGGCCCTCGAGATCGGTGACGGGCTCTTCCCCGATAACCAGGTCCGCCAGCGCCTCGAACGCCTTCTTCGCCTCCGGGGAAGTGACATTGAACGTTCCGTCCTCGTTAAAATAGCTCGCGCCCTGCGACATGAGCATCGCGGCAAAGGTATAGGCGACACCGTCCCAGCCCACGAAGTCAAATCCTCTCACGTCGAATTCGGAACCGTTGCGCACCGTCCCTTTCTTCGCGGTTTCCACCAGCTCATCCCAGGTCGTCGGGATGGGGTTATCGCCGAGCAGGTGAAGGTTGACCACAAGGCCGCCGCACTCAATATTGAATTCAAGCGGGAGCGCGTAGATCTTTCCGTCGTACTCCATCGCGCCGTAGGTCGACGGGAACGCTTCCGCGCGGATCTCCTCCGCCACCTCATCCGCGATCGGGTCAAGGCAGCCCGTCGGCGCGTAGTCGATGCCCCAGCCGCCCCACATCTCATAGATGTCGCAGTCGCTGTTCTCTGAAATCAGGGATGTCTGGACCTTTGCCTCAAAATCATCGTACGGGAAGAATTCGAAGCTGATCTCGATGTCCGGATTCTCCGCCATGAAATCATCCGCTATTTTTTGGTAGTTGTCATTCCACACTTCCTCCTGGTGTCCCCAGATCACCAGCCTGGTTTCCGCCGCGGAGACGGGGACCGCACTGAGCAGCGCCGCGCACAGGATCAGCGCAAGTATACGGGATACGTTTTTCTTCATCTCGGACTCCTCCTTTTTTTGAATGTGTTTTGCCAAAGACTCCATCTTTCAGATCTTCAGTGTCTTGAAATATGTGAGATACCCGGCATTCCTGTCCAGCATCTCCTGCACCATGCGGTGAATCTCGTCCATGCTGCACACCGCCGACGTCAGCGGATCAAACAGGCAGGCGGCAAAGATCTTCCCGGGATCTCCCTCGATTGCCCCCTGTACCGCAAGCTCCTCGATCTTCGCGGAATTGTTCACCAGCACGGACAGATGCTGCGGGAGGGTATGGATATCGAGCGTATGGATCCCGGTCCTGTCCGCGAGCACGGGCACTTCGACACAGGCATCCCTGTCGATGTTCGTCACATACCCCTTGTTGCGCAGATTGGCATTGAACGGATACGGGGTGTGGTCACCGAAGATCGCGTTGAAAATGTTGGACGCGTATTCCTCTCCCCTCTCCAGCTCGACCTCGCCGTTCTCCAGCCAGTCTGTGTATTCCTTCTCCCACGTATCCTCCCTTCCCAGGTACTCATTGAGGATGTACGCATGTGCACCGGGATTCCATCCTGTCCCGTGGGTACAGTATTTCTCGATCAGGTCGGGCCTCTTCCTGAACCAGGCCATATACTCGGAATTGTGGCCGGAGGACTCCGTGATAAAATACCCGAGATGCCGGAACACCTCGATCCGGACCGGCTCTTCAGCCGCCACCTCCGGCCTCTTTACGGCCTCTCTCAGTGCGGGGTACATATCTGTCCCGTCGTGCGTAAGCTTCAGGTAGAACGCCTGATGATTGATGCCGACACACGTATAGTCCAGCTCTTCGTCTTTCAGGCCGAGCCACCCGGCCAGCATCTGGGCAGTCCCCTGTACGCTGTGGCACAGGCCGGTGATCTGGATGTCCGTATTGCGCTGCAGATAGCTTACGAGCATCGCCATGGGGTTCGTGTAATTGAGCACAACCGCTCCCGGGCACACTTCCTCGATATCCCTGATGATATCCAGCATGACCGGGGCCGTGCGGAGGAACCGGAAGATGCCCGCGGGCCCTCTCGTGTCGCCGACGCAGTAGTCGACCCCGTATTTCATCGGGATCTCTATGTCATGGCGCCACACGTCGACACCGCCCTGCAGGATGGTGATCAGTACGCCGTCCGCATCCTTCAGCGCCTCGCGCCTGTCGGTCGTGGCCTTTACGACGGCATGGTGCCCTCCCGCCCCGACGATCCGTTCCACACCCCTCTTCGAGTATTGAAGCCGCTTCTCATCGATATCCATCAGCATGAGTTCGCAGTCATCGAACGCGGGAAATGTCATCAGGTCCCTTACCAGATCCCTGGTAAACTCCAGCGATCCTGCTCCGATAAACGTAAATTTCTTCAATACAGCATTCCCTCCTTGTTCTTCAACAGACATTTGTAAAATACAGGGTGCTTATTTATGTAATATATCCAACAAAATAGACTTTGTAAAGGTATTCTCTGGGTATATTATCTATTGTATAAGAAAAACAGGTTCTTTTGAATGGATAATATAACCAAACGGACAAAATCCGGCCCGGGGGCCGGATTTATGGCGGACTGATCCGGCGCCTGCTGACAGGAGCCGCCCGCAGGGGATATAATTGTTTATCAGGGCTGAATTGTCCGGCACTGTGACATTGATCGAAAACACCCGGAAAAAGAAAAGAAAAAGGGCAGGCATTGATATGAAGAAATTTCTTGTACTGGCTTCCTTCCTGCTGCTCACGGCGTCAGCCTTCCCGGTCCGGGCTGAGGAGGAGACCCGGACGCTTCGGATTATCGCCACCAGCGACCTCCACGGCAAATTCATGCCCTGGGATTACGCGCTCAACGCCGAGAGTCCCTCCGGCAGCATGGTGCAGCTGTCTTCGGCCATCTCCGAGTACCGCGACGACAGCACCCTGCTGGTGGATGCCGGGGACACCATCCAGGAGAATTCCGCGGAAATATTCCTGGACAGCGAAGACCCGCACCCCATGACACAGGCCATCAACGCGCTGAACTATGACGTCTGGGTGACCGGGAACCACGAATACAACTACAGCATGGACGTCGTCAGGAAGACGATCAGCGACATGAAATGCAAGGTTCTCACCGGCAATGTATACGGCGGGAACAACGAACCCATCGCGGACGGCAGCACCATGTGAGGCCGATCACGGAAGAGGACGTTAAAAAGGCGGGATAATCCCGCCTTTCATAATCTCTGTCCGGTTTTTCAGGCCCCGGATCACGCGCATCAGATATTCAGGCCGTGATCCCGGAAGATCCGCTGCAGGGCGACGTTCAGCCGGTCTCTTACGTAGGAATAATCGTCTTCCCGGCATTCTGCGCTGACAGACAGCGTCATGGTCCCGTTTCCGATCAGGGTAATCCCGTTGTAGACGGGACCGTTCAGGATCCGCCTGTCATTCCGGCCGATCCCGGGAAGCTCCTCATTCAGTATCCGCTCCACTTCGTCCGCGGAGAGCGCGGAAGATACGACCATCTCACAGATCACGAGGGAGTTCTGCTGCGTACTGTTCTTTATCGTCCTGATATCCCTGTTGTTGCAGGTAATGATGTCGCCTTCGCGGGTCAGCAGCTTGACGCAGCGGATCCCGATCTCCACTATCCTTCCTTTACAGAGAGGGCTCCCGTATATTGCCATCTCCACGTTGTCTCCGATATGGACGGTCCCCTCAAACACATAGGTCAGTCCCGCGAAGATATCCGCTACAAAATTCTGTGCGCCCAGGGATACGGCCAGCGCCAGGGATCCCATGGCGGCCGCGATCGCCGTCGGGCTGAACCCCAGCAGTTCGAATGCCTTCGCCAGGAAAAAGATCAGCCCTACATACAGCATAACGTTCGCGATAAGGTGCAGGATTGTTTTTCCCCTGGGACCGGAAAACATACCGCAGACTGTCGTAATGAACCTGATGGTGATCAGGATCAGGACAATCCTGGTAAACAGGAGCAGGATCGCGGCAGCGGCATACAGATTGAATCCTTTCTCCCAGTCTCCGGCATAAACATAAGAATAAACTGTCTCTCTGGCGGAAGACGAACCCGAGTTCACAATGGGGAGCATCTGCAGTATGAAAAACGCCGTAGTGATCTCCAATGCGGCGGCGCCCTTCCTCAGGGGAGTGGCCTCGGCAATTGCCCTGCGGAGCGGCCCCAGTTTTTTCTTCGGGTCGTCGTTCCCTTTCTTTTTTTTATAGGTATTGAAAAAGTCCTCCGTATAACCGGAAAAAGTCAGCCACGCGATGACACTGTAGATCAGGCAGAACAGGAGACAGCCGGTGAGCACCAGGGAGAGCGTCCCGGAGAGGACGGGGGTTTTCGGACTCCTGCAGCAGGCAATGACACCTTCAGGTGCCCCTGTCCACTCAAGGATACCGGATGATTCCACGGGAACGGACGTGATACGGAATCCGCTCTCTTCCGTGCCCGGCGTCTTCGTAAGGACATCTGCCAGGTCCATCTCTGACAGGCCGGGGCTGACACTGTCCGTTCCCTCAAGATCTTCTTTCCCGGAAACCAGGATCCTGCCGGTTTCCGCGTCCGCGATCCAGAGCGTCGTCCTGTCGTCAGAGAAAGTGCGGAGGATCTGCCGGACGGTTTTTTCGGGATCCAGATCATCGTTTGCCATTGCCGCAGTGTCGATATTGAGCAGCATCACCCCGTACAGGTCCCGAGACCTGTCATCGCGGATCCTGATCCCCAGCCTCATCTCGGTCAGCCCTGTCGTCTCGTCAGTTTCCGGATCGTGGATGATATACGGAACCCCGTTCAGGTTCCGCCTGAAGTCATAGGTTGAGGAATCCGGCTGCTCACCGAGCTTAAGTCCGATCCACGGGCCGCTGCTCACCGTTTCACGGCCGCTCGAATCATACAGGGTGATAGAAGACGCGGAAATGCTTTCCGCCAGTGTCTTCAGCACCTCGGTATCCCGCAGCTCCGGATAGGCATCCAGAAATTCAGCGATCTGGCTGCCGTAATCCAGGTAGATATCCCGAAAAGCCTGTGTGTTCTCGCTGTACCGCTCTGTATGGATCGCGATACTGTCCGCCATCATGTCAAGGAGTTCCCTGCCCCTGACCGTATCGTCATGCATCCTCTCCAGCGCATAGCCGAAAAAGCCGCAGAGCGCGATCATGATGAGCCCGAAAATTCCGTAGAGGCACACGCTCGACCTGACGCGGGAAGGCTGAAAGGCGGTTTCTTCATCCGGAGTAAAAATATTGTTGTAAACGTAGGGATAAAGGGAAAAGCCGGCGACAAGCAGCGTGGCCAGGAGGATGATAATGGCCGCAATCATATATCCTTCCTGAACAAACGCCTTCGAATACAGATTCGGTATCGGCTGAAGAAGGAGCACATACCCGGCCGGCATTGCGGAAGTACCCGAGAGATAAGAGAACCTTTTATCATCATACTCCAGGGTCCCGGAACCTTTCGCGTCCCCGTCCTCCAGGTCCTCCCGGGTAAGGCCCAGATCCCCAAGGCTTTCGCAGTCCGAAAAATAATGATCGTTTTTGTAAAGGATGCCGGAGGGTTCCCCGCTGTCCGGATCAAGGGAAACAAATATCGTCGGCACATTATATGTGATCTCTGTCCATTTCAGGATGCCGGGAATATCGATGGTTTCCCCCACGATATCGTCTACTACGGTTTCTTCATGCCATTTGACGATATAACTGTCGGTCTGTCCGATCCTGCTGTATACCACATAGGTTGACGGCTGATCCGGCGCGGTAAACGAGCCTTTTCTTCCCTGGAACAGGGACGCCTCCAGGCCGAGCTTTCTGACCGCCGGATCGTCCGGGAACAGTTCACCGCCCCGTACGCTGACCACGATACCGTTCTCCGGGGATTCTTCCGACACGGTCCCGCCGTCAGCGACGTTTTGAAGGGCAAGAGAAGCGAAGACCGCCTCCACCTCATACCTGTTTATGATCCTTTTCTCATAATCGGTCCACGCTTTGGACAGGTTGCGCAGGGTATAACTGACGGCATCCAGGGTCAGCGGTTTTTCCTTCGCCGCTTCCCGGGAAAGCCTCCCGTAATTCTGCCAGGCGGCAATCCAGCTGAATGCAACGACCAGACCGGCTGCAAGAAGTGTCGTTAACAGGACTCTTCGGCGAAAGTACTTCAACTCTTCCCTCCTCACTTACCCGCTGCTTTTATCAGCTTCTTCACGGAGTAGACGGCCAGCGCGATGGACAGCGCGAATCCCACCAGTGAAAACAGCGGCACGCCATCGACCATCGGCGGCACCTGGGCGCTGTAGAGGCTGCAGGAGCCGCTGAACAGGACACAGGCAAATATGGCGATTACCACATTTTTGATCACAACGATCAGTTTATGGAGCGGTTCTTCATATCCCGTCAGTTCAAAGCTGACCTTCGTCCTGCCCTTCACGAGATTCCTCAGCGCGTCCGTAGCAAGGCCCGGCAGCTTCGCGGTCCGCATCGCGCTCACGGCAAGAGATTCCGCGGAGGAAGCCAGCTTTTCTTTTACGTCAATGTTTTCTTTTGCCCTGGAAAGCAGTTTTTCCTGCAGGAAGCCGAACAGGTCAAGCTCCGGGCAGAGCACTTCCAGTACGCCTTCCATGGTGACCAGGCTCCGGACCATCATCGTATACTCCGCGGAAACGGCAATATGATGCTCATTCAGGAGGTTCGTCAGTTCGACCATCAGGTTGCCGACGTCCATATCCTGCAGGCTTGTCGCAGACATATACCTGGAGCTGATGCTCTCCAGGTCGTCCATCAGGCGGGGTTTGTTGAGCTTCCCTTTCACCGTGCCCATCGCGAGCGCCGCGTTGGTCAGCGCCTCCACATCCTCCTGTACCAGCGCGAAGATCAGGTTCTGGATCGCGGTGATATTTCCCTCGCTGAGCCTTCCCACCATTCCGAAGTCGATCCAGCACGGCACTCCGCCGCTGACCATGATATTTCCCTGATGCGGATCGCCGTGGAACAGCCCCGCGTCCAGCACCTGGTGCAGATAGTTGTTCGCGAGCGCTTTCCCGATTTCCATGCAGTCATAGCCGTCCTGCACCAGCCGTTCTTTGTTCGACAGGGAATACCCGTCAACATAGGTCATCGTGAGGATGCGCTCCGTTGTGAGCTCATCTATGATCTTCGGGCAGGTGACCACTGTGTCATCTTCGATGCACTGCTCATGAAACGCTCTGGTATTATTCGCTTCTACCCTGAAGTCCAGCTCTTCCCAGGTAACCTTCTCCAGCTCCTCCAGGATCGCCTTCAGATCGATCGATTCCGCTTCATCATCGTCTTCCGCCGACATGTTCACCATCCCGGCAAGCTTCTTCAGAAGGACAAAGTCCTCCCGCATCATATCGGCGATCCCCGGCCTCTGTACCTTTGTGACGACCCTTGTCCCATCCTTCAGCACGCCGTAGTGCGCCTGCGCGATGGACGCGGAACCCAGCGGTTCATCCCTGAATTCACGGTAGAGTTCATCGATGGTCTTTCCGCTCTCCTCTTCGATCACCGCCCGCGCCAGTTCCGCCGGGAGCGGTTTGACGTTGCTGCGCAGCTTTTCAAGCTCTTCGCAGTACTGTTTCGGGAGCATATCCGTCCGGCTGGACATGATCTGTCCGATCTTGACGTAAGTCGGGCCGAGATCTTCCAGTGTTGTCCGGAGCTCCTCCGGCGTAAAGCCGTTGCTGTAAAAATTGTGCTTCGCAAATACGCCGAATATCGCGGCGGCACGTTTTTTATTTGTCTTTTTACCCTTTTCGGGCGTCCGCTTTTCTGTCATTTTTTATCACCCCTCTGAGATGGTCGCCAGGCTCCGGATCGGTCCGTTCTATTCTTTCTGCTGCCGGAACGGCCAGATCAGGAGCAGGCAGATCATATATACCACCGCAGAGTAGAAGAGTGTTCCTCCGATCACCTGCAGGACGGCGCGCGGATCATACGCCCACGGATTAATAAAGACGATGGTGCCGAACAGAAGAAGCAGGCAGTTCAGAATGATGAGCGCCCACCAGCCCTTTCGTCCGGAACGTCGCGCATGGGTCAGGGCATGATAAAGACCCACAAGCCCAAGCAGGATCGGCAGTGTGCCGGTAAGCCAGTTAAGCAGTGTAAAGAACAGGCCGTCGACCGCAAAAAGAAGGATCCCGAAGAAGCCGACAAGAAGTCCCAGAGTCAGCCCGATATAATTGGCCAGGGCCTTTTTGCTGCTTATAAAGTCCAGTATCCTGAGGATCGAAAAGATCACGAAGAAAAACCCGAGAGCCTTTCCCAGTATAGGGATATAGGATACCGGGATGACGAACATCGTGAGTCCCGCAAACAGAAGAAAGATGATCATCATGACCATCGTTCTTTTTAACTTGTCCAGACTGTTGAACAGCATCCTTGTTCTCCCTCCTTCAGATTTCGGGCACTTCGAAGGAAACGTTATCCGTCTCAAATGTCCTGCAGAAGAAATTCATCTCTTCGCCGCCGATCCTGTAATCGCCGATATCGATCCGGATGGTATCTTCTTCCGTTACATTAAATACCGCTCCCTTCAGAAGCTCGTCAGCCGTATAGCAGAGACAGATCCCGGTCTCATCGTCGATGACCATGTCACATTTATACGTGAAGGTGATGGTACCCGGCTCGGCGTGATAAAGACCGCAGGACCGCCCGAGATATTCTGTATCGTCCGTGCGGTCGACGCCAAGCCATTTGATAAACGTCTGGTCCGCGCAGTCCCAGAATGGAGAGGTCTTATCACGAACGCTTCTCGCGCTCAGCAGCACACCGTCCCATTCGCCGAAACCGGACCCGTCCGCCGGGACGGGATACATGCGGAATCCCTTGTCCGTCCTGACAAACACCATCTCGTTCTCCCCGTCACGGTAGTGGATGTTCCCATCCGCATCCCTCTCAAGGAGCGTGATGATCTCGTTTTTCTTTTTGTCGCGGCGATGGTAGGTGACGGAATACGTGTCAGGCATCCTGACCGGATCCGGAAGCTTCATGACAAAGTCAACCTTCCCCTTTTTCTCGGAGTCGCTCTCTCTTGAGATCCCGTCCGCTCCGGTCCCGAAAAGAGAATCCCAGAAATCCTCCGAAAACTGGTCGGGGCTTTTCACAAGCTTTTTAACCTGATCCATGATCCACGCCTTGTTGCTTTGCGGGTCGTTCCCGTTCAGCCCGATTATGATCGGCAGCATTTCTTTGACATGCTCGAGCAGCTTCTGTTTCAGCGTCACTTCATCCTCCTCCCTGTCCCGTTCCACCGCTTCGGTTTCCTTCGGAGCTTCAGCTTCCGTACTCTCCTCTCCGGCAAAAGCCGCGCATGACAGCACGGCGGCTGTCATCAGAAGCGTAAGCATTAATCTGATTGTTCTCCTGACCATATCTCTTTCTCTCCCTTGAAAATGCAGTCCGGTATCACTTTGGCTTCTTCATCCCCAATGCCGCGTGCCAGTTCACGAACCGGCTGATCGTCTCAGCGTGCCGCTCGATCTCTTCCAGCGTGAACCCGAGGAAAAACGGCTCGTAATAGAGCGCCCATACACCATAGGTGAGGGTATGCAGCTCCTGCAGCGAAACCTCCCTCTCTACCAGACCGCGCCGTTTCGCTTCCCGGTAAAACTTATAGTCCAGGACGTTCATCTTCTCCGTCCAGTCCTGATGAAAACGCTCGTACCTGCTTCCCGAAGCGCAGCGGATCAGAAGCACAAAGCCTTCCCTGCGCTCATACAAAAACCTGAGCCACTTTCTGTTTGCTTCCGGATACAGGGCAAAGGAATCATACAGTTCCTGGTCCGAGCATTCCGCCAGATTCTTTCTGTCCATGCCCGACATATATTCTTCCATGTCCCGGATGGTATCCCTGACAAGCGCGGAGAACAGCTCCTCTTTTCCCCTGAACCGCTTGTACAGCGCCCCTGTCGTAACGCCTGCCGCCCCGCAGATATCGGCAAGCGAGGCCTTTTCATAGCCTTTTTTCAAAAACTCTTCCTTCGCCGCAGACAACAGCCGGGGCTCAATGCTCCTGTCCGGTACAGACATAAAAAAGTCCCTCCATTCCTACCGATAATACCATTATCAGTATAATCCTTGCCGGGAGCGGATTCAAGTCACAACCCCTGCCGGCCCGTCTGCATCCGCTCCTCCTCGGTCAGCTGCCGGAAAAATTTCTGATCCAGCTTCTTTTCGATATCATCCGCGCTCTTAGGCCCGATGCCGCGGATCGGCCTGTACCAGTCCGGGTCCTGCGCGGCGGAAATGAGGTCGAACACAGTGTGAATCCCCGCAGCCATCAATCCGTCGAACTGCTTGAAGCTGATGCCGAGGCGAAGGCAGTAGTCCCTGCCGCTGACCTGTTCATTGCCGTCCCGGATAATTTCATCCGGATAAGCGATCCCGCGCTTCCGCAGATAATTCCGGATCGTTTTGTCATAGCCCTCCAGATACCAGGCGGCGATGTCCGGCCATTTCAGTTTGCCCATCGCCTTGGTGTGATAGGTGCCGACGGTTCCCGCAGCCCGGTTCATGGCTCCCCCGATCGCGTCATTCTTTAAGTGATCCCGGTACTTCATAAGGATTGTCTTCTGCTGCTTATCCCGCAGCTGTCCGACGGCGACCTCGAGGCCTGCTTTCTGGTCGGAGGTCATTGTCTCCGCCGTCAGTCCTTCAATATGAAGCGCCCTGACCAGATTATCCGGATACGGCACGGTTTTCTTCTCTTCCGGATCGCCGATATTCCTGATGCCCAGCACTTTCCGCAGGTACCTGTCTTCCGCCTCCGGATACAGTTCCCTGACGCGCGCGAAAATCCGCAGGGCCGATTCCTTTGGATCCTCCCTGTAGAGGCAGGACACGTGATCATAGCCCCAGATATGTTCCGGCGTGCAATAGACCGCGATGCCCCAGCCGTACTCATCTCCGCTTTTATTCTTTCTGCGCCTGAAATCCCGGATACACAGATACGTCTGCATCTGCAGGTTCGTAACTTCCCCGTCGAAGTTCTTCTCCCCTGTCTTCCCGTATCCGGCCAGCTGCTTTGTCTCAAAGGAGTACAGTTCGCGGTCCGCGTTCTCTTCCGCGAACAGATCCATGATTTTCTTGCTTTTCCTGCTGGCGAGTTCATCATCCCAGCGGGCGTCAAAATCATAACCGTCCCGCCGGTAATTCGCGAAGGCCGGGAACCAGGCCTTTGAAATAAATCCGGCATTCCGGTTAAAAAACTTCCCATATGCCACGTTCCCCCGGGCAGCCAGGATTTTGCGCCACTCCCATGGGTCGCGCGCGGGATCACCGGTCCACCAGCCGTCTGCGGCGGTATGTTCCTCGACCGAAAACCCGGGGATCTCACACCGGAAAAACGGCAGGAAGCCGGTCTCTTCAATAAACTTTTCCAGTTCTTCGACTGTCCGGATGCAGGCAGGA
>CACYEN010000118.1 GCA_902773435.1 uncultured Lachnospiraceae bacterium
AGAAGCATCAGAGTCCTGATATGCGTTCTGTTGTCCGCGGCTCAGATCTTTGCCGCGGGGATTGCCGAGGCGGCGAGCTATCCGACCGTATACAACGGCGTCAACCTCTCCGCAGTCTACGACTACAATTACTACATGAAGAGGTACCCGTATCTGAAGAAGAAGTACGCGAATGACCCGAAGGGCGCCCTGCTGTACTTCGGACGCAACGGCATCAGGACAGGCCAGAAGGCAAAGGCGAGCTATTCACAGAAGACCTACGATGCCCTCTACAAGAAGACCCATCCGTTCCCGGCGGCGGACCCCATTCTCAGAAAGATAGGCTGGAGCCTCAGAAGCGCATTTGACTACGCGCACAAGATCCCGTCCTATCACGGCTCGGAGCTCGGAGAATACGGGACGCCGTGGAACAAGACGTCCAAGTGGTATTTCAATTTCGGCAAGGATAAGGGAAAGGGCAACTGCTATGTGAAGGCAGGGACCTTTGTGATTCTCGCGAAGGAGATCGGCTACAAGGTCGTGCAGATCGGCGGCTACGTCCCCTACAGAAGCGGGAAACTCGGACCTCACTCCTGGGTCGAGATAACGAGGAACGGGAAGACACTTGTCTGCGACCCCGCCTCCAATCAGTATATGTTCGCCTACGGGACAAGGGGGACGTATAAATACCAGAACAAGCACACGGTGACAGTGGCTCGCTGACGATGGGTTTCATAGATGGTTATTCTCTTCTCCGCGTGATGGCCTGTGCCGCGGTCGTGCTCCTGCACACCTGCCACACCTGTGTCGCCATGGATCTCCTGACACCTGCCGGCACTGCAGCGGCAAACGCGATAAAAGCCAACATGATCTGGGCCGTCCCCTGTTTTGTCATGGTGACCGGCGCGCTGCTTCTCGATCCCGGGAGGGAGCTGACGCTGAAGAGGCTGTTCAGGCGGTACGTCCTTCGGGTCGCGGCCGTGATCGTGGTCTTCACGGTCCTGTTCGCGGTCTCCGACGGGGTATTCAGATATGTCGCGGAAACGGCCGGAACAGCCTCCCCGTCCGCCGCGGAAGACGGAATGAAAGCCGGAGCGGGGGCAGCCGTTTCGGCACTCGCCCTGATCGGCGAATCCCTCGCGCAGGTACCGTTCAAGATCTGGACCGATGGAAGCTGGTCCCACATGTGGTATCTCTACACACTGCTCGGACTTTACCTGCTGATGCCGGCATTCCGGAAGATCTCCGCCGGCTCTGACAGGAACGAGATGAGGTATCTGATAGGGGTGGGGGTCATTTTCCTGATGGTGCTGCCGACTGTGGATACGATTGCGGGGACGAGTACAGGCTTCCGGATCTGCGTGACGTCGGTCTACCCGCTCTTTCTGTTTACGGGGTACGCCTGTGCGGCAGGGTACCTGAGGCCGGGCAGGGCAGCGGCCGCGGCTATGGCGGTTCTTGCGGCAGTCCTCGTCACGGCAATGTCTCTCGCACAGAGCCGGAGCGGAAACCAGGTGCTGAAGAGCCTGCTGGCGGGGTATACATTCCCGGCGGTCTGGCTTCAGGGCTTTGGCATTTTCAGGCTGGTGACCGCCGCGCGGCTGCGGGAGGGCCTGCTTCGGAGAGCGGTTCTCACGGCTGACAGGTGCTCGTTCGGGATCTATCTTATACACCTGCTCCCGCTCCGGATTATTCTCACGGCTGCGGGCAGCGGGGCGAAAAGCCTGCAGCTCACTGTTCCGATGATGCTTTTGCTGGCGGCGGCGGTATTTCTGATTTCGTACGCGGCAGCCGCGCTCCTGAAGAAGCTGCTGAGGGGCGCGCTGATTTGAAAAAAAGAAAAGTGCTTAAGGCACACAGCCCGCGGGAGCGCGGAGCGGCGCAGAATCCGTGGGAGCGCAGAGTGGCGCAGAATCCGCGGGAGCACCGACTGTGACCCGTCAGGCAGACTAAGAGAAAAGAGGATAAAAAACAATGCGCAAGTTCAATCAAATGAGAGCAATCATCGCGGCAGCCGTCCTGACAGCGGGAATGATTATGCCGCCGGCATCCGTTTCCGCAGCTGACGCGGGGACTGACACGGCAGCAGCGGCTGACATAACTGAATCGGCAGCGATTGACAGCGCTGACGCGGCTTCCGGAATCGAAGCTCCGCAGCCGGTCGGCTCGGCCGCTTACGAACTGACCGGGGAGGAGAAGGCGCTCCCGGTCATCGGCACGCCCTCCGACAGCGCGGACGTATACCGGATCCACGTTAAGAACTCCACCGGAAAGAATATCGTATCCGTGCAGATCAAGGACATCTACGCGGGGGATTACCCGGAGAATATGCTCGCCGCGGACGACGTGTTCGCAGACGGGGAGGAGAGGATGCTGTACTTTGACGCCTCATCCTATGAGGAGGGGACGCAGTACACGATCAAGGTGATCTTCGAGGAGGGGCGCTACCGGACAGGGACGGCGTGGCCGTTTGAGGACATGAAGGACGCTGAGCTTCTGCTCGGGGATGTCCTTCACGCGGCGTACACCTCCCATGAGCTCGGGACAGAGATGGACACCGAGACGATGGAGATGGTCTACCGGCAGGCGAAGGCCGAGGCCGAAGCCGCGGCAGCCGCCGAAGCCGAGTGGGACAGGGCCCACAGCGGCGGAGGTAACGGCGGCGGAGGTAATGGCGGCGGCAACGGCGGAGGCGGAAACGGAGGCGGTTCTCCGGCGCCGCCGTCGGACGACGACGGATGCCTGGGCGACGACGCGGTACTCTGGTGAGGAGTTCCAGGCTCAGACATTCTTATCATCGCATAGTCTCTGCGGTATCGAAGGTGATGGCGCAGGTGAAGACATAAGTGATGGCGCAGGTGAAAACACAGGCGAAGACACAGGTGAAGACACAGGCGGCGCAGTAATCTGGCCGCACTCCGGGCCCCGGCCCGGATTACAGGGGGGCTGTATGGCGCGGAGAGGATCATTTATCGCCTTTGAGGGAATCGACGGAAGCGGCAAGGGAACGCAGATCCGGAAGCTGAAGAAAAAGCTTGAGAAGGGGGGATTTCCCGTCTTCCGCACGGCTGAGCCGAACGACTCGCCGATCGGGAACCTGATTCACCAGATCATGATCGGGAGGGTGAAGACGACGAACGATGTGATCGCCGCGCTCTTTGTGGCCGACAGGCTCGATCATATCGAAAATGACGTCAACGGCCTCCTGAAATTCCTGAACCAGGGGATTAACGTCATCACGGACAGGTACTATTTTTCTTCGTACGCGTACCAGAGCGTCGACCTTCCGATGGACTGGATCATCAATGCGAACAGGCCCGCCGCGGAGCTTCTGCGTCCGGACGTCACGGTGTTCATCGACGTGGATCCTCAGGTGACGATGGAGCGCATCGAGAAGAACCGGATGACGAAAGAACTGTTCGAGCAGACGGACCGGCTGATTGAGACGAGGAAACGGTATTTCGAGGCATTTGAGAAGCTGAAGGACACCGAGAAGATCCTTGTGGTAAACGGCGACCGCGACCCGGACGAGATCGCGGAGGAGATCTGGGAGAAGATCGGGGGCATGTTCGCGAAATGACCGGATCCCCGGAATGAAAACTGAGACATATTCGGGAATGAAAACCCGGATATATTCCGGAATGAAGACATGGACATATCAGGAAGCGGCGGCTTTCCTGTTCGCGTGAGCAGGAGAACCGCCGCTTTATTTTATTCGCGATGCCGCGCCTGTCCGCCCGTCAGATTCCCGCCGCGAACAGCGCCGCCCCGATCGCTCCGATCAGGTCCGGATGCTCCATGATCCTGAGGGGCTCGCCCAGCCGGCGCTCGATCTCTTTCGCGACGCCCGCGTTCTTCGCGACGCCGCCGGTCATCATGAAGGGACCTTCCCCGCGCACCCTCTTCACCATCCCGCAGGTCCGCGAGGCCACGGATTTGTTGAGAGCGTGGATGATGTCCCCGGTATCCGTGTTCTCGGCGATGAGGCCGACAACCTCCGACTCCGCGAAGACGGTGCAGGTGGAGGAGATCGTCAGGTCCTTCTTCCAGTGAAGCCCTTCCTCGCCCATCGACGGCATGTCGATCTCGAGCGTGTGGGCCATCATTTCCAGAAAGCGCCCGGTTCCTGCCGCGCATTTGTCGTTCATGACGAAGTTCATGACATTTCCGTCCTCGTCGAGACAGATGATCTTGCTGTCCTGGCCGCCGATGTCGATGACGGTTCTCGCGGCGGGGTCGGCGAAGTGAGCGCCGTGCGCGTGGCAGGAGATCTCGGTCTTCGTGCTGTCGGCAAATGAGATGAACTCGCGCCCGTACCCCGTACCGACGATCTTCGCGATGAGGGCGGCGCGGGGGCCGAGCTGGCTCTTTACGTCTTTCAGGGCATTTTCCGCTGCGGTCGCCGCCCTGGCGCCGGTGCGGACGATCGACCACGCGGCGAGACTGCCCCTGCCGTCGATCGCCGCGACGTTCGTCGAAGTGGATCCCGAGTCGATTCCGATGTAGATTCTGTCCATTTCATCAGTTCCTTTCGCGGATGGTGTCCCGGCAGACGGCGTCTCTCCGCCGCCTTCCGCCTGATCCCTGCTTCCGAGGCTTTCGGCAAATGCCTTCAGCCTGGTATCAATCTGCCCCTCGCTCTGCGAGGTGTAATCCGACTCGATCTTGAGGACGGGAAGCGGCGTGCGGCTGCGGATGTCCGCGTACTCAAATGAGTAGTAATCGCAGAACTTCACCGAGTGATAGACGATGCCGCGGAGCGCCGTCCCCTCTGCCAGCGAGCTTCTCGCGCCGACGTCCTGCATCCGCGTGCACGGAATCTGGGTCATGAGGGCCCTCGCGTAGGCGAGGATCAGGTCGTCGTCGCTGAGGCCGGTGCGCCCGGGGCAGGAGTGCCCGCCTTCCGGCGCCCCGCAGTCCGGAAACTCCCTGTCCGGCACGTCCACGAAGACTTCCGGCGGCGGCTGCGGCATCGTCCGCAGGCCCCCGCAGGTGAGGTCGATCACCGGGAACGGCATGGCGTCGCGGATCGTCGCCCGCAGCTGGTCGCTCACGCGCGCCCCGAGAATCGCGATGTAGTCGCCCCGTCCGCCGAAGGCCTCCCACCTGTCGGCGACGGCTTTCCATTCGCGGATCAGGATATCCCTTCGAAATACCCCGCCTGTCCGCGCGGTGTAGTCGTCCTTCAGGCGGATGAGCTCCTCCGCGTAGAGGCGGACCGCCCGGTCGGTGGCGACGTGCGGGAGATCGAGCATCCTCCTCCATGAAAATGTCTCCTCCGCCAGCGAATCGTACACCCTTCTCACCGAGTCGCAGCAGTTGGTGAGCAGAAGCTCGCGGCGCGGGGCCGGCCCCGGGTTTTCAGCCGCGTTCCCCACTCCTGCCGGCCCCGGATCCCCCGGGCCGCCCGTCTGCCCCGTCCTGTCCGTCTGCCCCGTCCCGCCCGCGTAAACCGCCTCGATCAGCATCTTCGCGTGCGTGCAGAGCGAGCTGTGCACGAGGGCGTCCGCGCTGCGGAAATCCGCGACGTCGGCATTCGGCTCCTCAAGCTCCGCGCCGAGCGCGGAGAGAAGTTCGAGCGGGGTGTATTTGCAGAGATATGTGATCATGAAGACATTTTCTCCTATCGTTTCAGTGCTGCCATATTATTCTATCTCTTCAGTGCTGCTCCAGCTGCTCGATGAAGGCGTTCGCCCTCGTCAGGATCTGCTCCCCGCCGCCGTTCGCGCGGTCGCACCCGTCTCCGTCGATGACGAGGGCCGGAATGCCGCGCTCCTCAAAGAAGCGCTTCGCGGCGAGCGAGATGCCCTGGGTCTGCTTGCATCCCCACTGGCAGAAGATCACGACCCCGTCGGCGCGCGTGACTTTCGCGATCTCGTACGCGGACTCGACGCGGCGCGAGCCGGGGCCGTTGAAGCTGTCAAAGACGAGCCTTCTCGCCATGCTCTCGAAAGGTTTTTCGGGGTCCATGGGGAGGAGGGCGCTGGCGGCGAGGTCGTTCGCGATGATCTCGACGCGGTGGTTGCCGGCCCCCTGGAAGATCTCCTTCATGCTCTCCTGCCAGTTCGGGAGCACGTGCATCCAGACGATGTGCTTCTCCGGCCCCCTGGCCGGGGCGTTCTTCACGTCTGAGAGCAGCATGCGGCTGTACCGGAGGCCCTCCGGACTTCCGAGATAGAGGTGGTTGGCGGCGATGTTCAGCATTTCCGGCGTGAGCGCTTCCGGAAAATGGACCTTCGACCGGTTCGACAGATACTTCCTGTAGTTGGAGATCTGCTCCCCGCCGCGGGCGATGCATTCCTTCAGACGGTCCGTGTCGAGCTTCCTTCCGCAGCACTCCTCGGCGGTGCGGGCAAGTTCCCTCAGCTGCTCCGCGACATACGCGACGGCCTCGCCGTCCGTGCGGTAGGGGACGTCGATCATCGCGTGGGGGACGTTCCACGTCTCCGCGAGCCGTCGGAACGTCAGCTGATTTGCGTCGCAGGCGACCGTCGTGCTGGCGATCAGGGCCGGTCTCTTCATGACGCCGCTCTCCGCCATGCCGGTCAGCACCTTGTGGTAGGAGCAGAAGGTTTCGGGGGTGCCGTTTTCCTCGGATTTATCGATAAATACGCGCTCGCACGCCGTGTTGACGACGTAGGCGGCGAGCGCCTCGGGCGCCATGATCGGGATGCCGAGGGCACAGAAGATCTCGCTCGGCATGAAGATGTTGACGACCGCCGAGGCGGACGGGTCCCTCAGCATGTCCGAGAGGAGGCGGGCCGTGTAGGCCTGCAGGTATTCGCGCGACTTTGTGTATTTCTTCGACGGAAAATGGCCGGCCTGAAAGCCGACCGTCCGGTATGAGAGCGAGAGCATGGCGGCGGCGCGGTCCGGGGCGCGTTCCGCCTGCCCGGAAATGGCGGCGCCGAGTTTTTCGATCGTTCTGTTCATGCGTGTTTCTATGTCCCTCCGTATTCTGCCTGAAAGTATAGCACCGGACCCGAACGCGCGTGCGGTACATTTCAGATGAGGTGTAGCCGGGGAGCGTTGATTTTTGCCATAAATTCCGTATTTTCTTCAACAAGTCGCACTTGCCCGGGGCTCTCCCCCGGACTATACTTGATACTATCACCGGCGCGGACGTGCCGGCGACCCGGTCTTACGCGCGGCACTTTTTCGCGCCATGGTTTTCCGATTTTCATTTCCCCCACACGCGGCATATCCTTTGCCGCAGGTTTCCGATTTTCATTTCCCGCACGCGGCATATCCTTTGCCGCGGGCTTCCGCTTTGCGATTCCACAGGCATACAGAACCAGATCTTCCGGGAGGTGCGTCATGGCCCCTGTCTCTGTTACCGTGTCCATATCCGGCGGCACGGTCTCCTCCACAGCGCTCATCATCCTTGTCCTCACCGCCCTGGCGGCGCTCTCGGACCTGAGAACGGGGAAGATCAGGAATGTCATTCCCGCCGCCGGCGCGCTCGCCGGACTGATCCTCTGGACCGGCGCCGGGATAAGAGGCGGCCTGCCGGGCCTCCTGTCGGCCGCGGGCCTGTTTTTCTCCGGCGCCGCGCTGCCGTTTCTCCTCATGTTTCCGCTGTTCCGATTCCGCATGATCGGCGCGGGCGACGTCAAGCTTCTCATGGCCGTCGGCGCGCTCACCGGTCCTTCCGGTATCCTGAAATACATGGCCGTCAGCATCGCCCTCGGAGCCGGGATCGCCGCCCTGATCATGATCTTTGTCACGGGGATCCGGCCGAGGCTGCGGCACCTGGCGTGTTACGCCCGGGACGCCCTGATCACGGGAAAGCCCGGAATCTACAGGGACGTCCCGGAGGCGGAGTTCCATTTCGCGGTGCCGGTCTTCATGGCGGCGGTCCTCCATGCCGGGGGCTTTTTCTGAACGCGGACGGGGCGGGACGGCTCCGGAGAGGCACATTTTCTCTGAAGATACTGATGAAAGGACGAATTCATGCGAAGACCCGTGCTCGCGATCATGGACTCGGAACCCGGCTACGCAGTCCGATTCATGGACCGCGTCAATCAGAAGAATACGGTTCCGTTCGAGATCTGCGCGTTTACCGACAGGGAGCGGCTGAGACAGAGCCTCGAGAGGCGGCCGGCCGAGATCCTGCTCATCGCGGAGAAAGACGCGGACGGGGAGATGGAGAACCTGCCCGCGGGGCAGATCATCCTGCTCGGGGAGAGGCCGGCTGACGGAGGGCACACCTCCGGCGGGCTGCGGGACGAGGGACAGGACGGGGCGGACGGTATTCCGAAAGTCAGTAAATATCAGGCGTCGTCGGCCATCCTCAGGGAAGTCATGGAGGTGTATTCGCGGGCGGACAGCGACTCCGTGCGGTCGGAGAACGGCACTCTCCTGAAGCCGAAGATGAAAGCCATCGGTATCTTCTCCCCGGTCGGGAGATCGGGAAAGACGGCTCTCGCGATGACGCTTGGCCGGTTTATCGCGAGAAAGAAGCCCGCGGTCCTCATCAACATGGAGACCTGTCC
>CACYEN010000119.1 GCA_902773435.1 uncultured Lachnospiraceae bacterium
TCCACACCCGTCAGTACCGGGTCAGGTATCCGCCCCCGATGCAGAGGGCGAGCACATACACCCTGTCCGCGCCGGCCGCGCGGAGCGCCGCTGCACATCCGTCCGCGGTCGCCCCCGTCGTGTAGATGTCGTCGACGAGGAGGACCCGTTCCGGGCATCTTACTCCCGCCGCGGTCCCGAAAGCCTCCGTCACGCTCTTTCTCCGGGCCTCCGGGTCCAGGTTCTTCAGCGCCTCCGTCTTTTTTCTTCTGACCAGCAGCTTCGTAAGGAGCGGAAGTCCCGCTTCCGCGGCGACGCTCCGGGCGAGCACTTCGGCCTGGTTGTAGCCCCTCCTCCGCAGTTTTGCGGCGTGCACCGGGACCGGCACGACCGCTCCGGGCCTCCAGGCGCGGAGCGCGGGCGCCGCGGCGCGGGCGGCGAGGACCCCGAGCGGGATCCCGTACTCCCTCCTGCCCCTGTACTTGAAAGCGGAGACCGTGCTTCTCATGACTTCGTCGTAAAGGAAGACGCCGATTCCCTGCGTGAAGACGTGGGGGACCGAGGCGCAGTCCCTGCAGAGCGTCTCGGCCCGGCTCACCGGTTTTCCGCATTTCCGGCAGCGCCTGCCGCTTATGAATGGCAGTCTTTTCTCACAGGCCGGGCAGATCAGCGACCCGCCGGGCGTGATCCCGTGGCACACGGGGCACCTGCGCGGGTACAGAATGTCAAGGGCTGTTCTTATCACGGATCTTCCAGGCAAATCTCCCTGATCCTTTCGTCGAGAGAAGTAAACCTCAGCTGTTCCGACTTGTTTCTGATCATTCCCCTCACGGTCTCCTCGCTCCCGAGAATGACGGCGCAGGACTTTGCCCTCGTCACCGCCGTGTAGAGAAGGTTCCTCGTCATCAGCATCGGCGGCCCGGAGAGCAGCGGCAGGATCACCGCCGGATACTCCGACCCCTGGGACTTGTGGATCGTCACCGCGTAGGAGAGCTCCAGGTCGTCGAGATCCGCAAAGGGGTAATCGACATATCTCCCCTCGTCAAACTCGATCGTCATCAGGCGGGCTTCCTCGTCGATCTCCCGGATCAGCCCCATGTCGCCGTTGAAGATACCGCTTCCCTCCTCCTCGGGGATCCCGTACCTCCCCCTGACCTCCCAGACGATCGAATAGTTGTTCTTCGTCTGCATCACCTTGTCCCCGGTCCGGAACAGGCGGTCCCCGATCATCTTCTCTCGCTTTCCGGGCCCCGGGGGGTTCAGGTACTGCTGGAGTATCGCGTTCAGGCGGATCACTCCCAGCGGGCCCTTCCGCATCGGCGAAAGGACCTGTATGTCAAAAGGCTCCGCGTGAACATAGGGGGGAAGCTTGTCTCTGACGAGTTCGATGATATTGCTGATGATCCTGTTGACGTCGTCCCGCCTCAGGAAGAAGAAATCCCTGCTCCGGTTGGAGAGCTCGATCTGCTCCCCGCGGTTGATCTTGTGGGCGTTGACGACGATGTCCGACGACTCCGACTGCCTGAAGATCCTCGTGAGCTTCACGCAGGGAAACGCCCCCGAGGCGATCATGTCCCGGAGCACCGCCCCAGGCCCCACGGAGGGGAGCTGGTCGACGTCACCGACAAGGATCAGCCGGGTTCCCGGCACGATCGCCGACAGCAGGGCGAACATGAGCGAGATGTCCACCATGGACATCTCGTCGATGATCACGACGTCGGTCTCGAGCGGGCTCGCGGCGTTCTTCGAGAACCTGATATCGAACGCGTCCTCCTCCCCGGAGGACCCGATCTCGAGGAGCCTGTGTATCGTGGACGCCTCGTAGCCGGTCGCCTCCGTCATCCTCTTCGCCGCGCGCCCCGTCGGAGCGGCGAGAGAGACGCTCTTCCCGTCCCTCCTGAAGTACCGGATGATCTCATTGATGATCGTCGTCTTCCCCGTCCCGGGGCCGCCCGTGACGACGAGCAGGCCGTTCCCGGCGGCGGTGACGACCGCCTCCTTCTGTTCCTCCTCCAGGACGATCCGACTGCTCTTCTGCTGTTTCTCCAGTCTTTCCGCCGCCGTCTCCGGGTCATCCCCGAAGCGGAACGCCAGGTCCGCGAGCATCCTCGCGCAGTTGAGTTCGAGATAGTAGTACCGGCCCGCGTAGACGATGCTCTCTCCGTCCCGCGTGTTCCGGATGATGATCCTGTGATCGAGTGCCAGGTCCCCCATGACTTCGTCCACGAGCCCGGGATCGACGTCGAGCAGGGCGGCCGCGCGCGCGGTCAGAAGTTCCCGGGGCAGGTAGACGGAGCCCTCTCCTGCCGCGGTGAGGAGACAGTAGAGAACGCCGCACTTGAGCCGCGTCTCCGAGTCTTTCGAAAAACCCGCGGATTCGGCGATCCGGTCCGCCTTCAGGAATCCGATCCCGTCGATGTCGTCGGCGAGCCGGTAGGGATTGTCCCTGATAATCCCGTACAGGTCTTCCCCGTACTGCCTGTAGATCTTCATCGCGAGCGGCAGGCCGATCCCATACTGCTCGAGGAACATGGCCGCCCTGCGCATCCCGGCCTGTCCCGCGGCGGTCTCCCCGATCTCGCGGGCCATTCTCGCGCTGATTCCCTTCACCTCGGCGAGCCTCTCGGGCTCCTCCTCCAGGATCCTCAGCGAATCTTTTCCGAATTTCTTCACGATCCGGGACGCGAGCGCGCGCCCGATCCCCCTGACGGCCCCGGATCCGAGATAAAGCTCCATGGCCTCCTCGCTCTCGGGGGTCCGGAAGAGGACGCTCTCCACCCTGAACTGCCTTCCGTAGGAGGGATGTTCCGTGAACTGTCCGGTGAGCTCGACGAGCTGTCCTTCCGGAAGAGACGCGAAATTGCCTACGCAGGTGAGCTCCTTCCCCTCCGCGGTGATCTCAAAAACCGTATATCCGTTCTCGTCATTTCTGAAAACGACGTGGCTGACCGTCCCGGTCACTTTCCCGCTGCCGTCCATATCCGTCCTTCGCCGTCAGTAGGGCAGGCGCCCGAACTCATCCATCAGTTCGAGATACCGGCCCGTCCCGTAGGCGACGCACTCCGACGGGTTCTCGGCGACCATCGTGTTGATGCCCGTCCGCTCCTCCAGAAGCTCGGTGAGGCCGTCGAGCAGCGCTCCCCCGCCCGTCAGGACAATTCCCCGGAGCGTGATGTCCGCGGCGAGCTCGGGCGGCGTCTTCTCCAGGACGCCGTGGACGGCGTCAGCGATTCTACCGGTCACGTCCTGCAGCGACTCCCTGATCTCCTCCGAAGTCACGGAGACGGTCTTCGGGAGGCCGGTGAGGACATTTCTCCCGCTCACCTGCATGGACTCGGGCTTCGGGCGCTTGAAGGCGGTTCCGATCCTGACCTTCACTTCCTCGACCTGGTCGTTGTCGATGAACAGGTTGTGCTGCCTCCGGATCGCGCGCGTGATCATCTCGTTGAACACGCTTCCCCCGATCTTGATCGAGTCGGAGATCACCGGGGCGCCGAGCGAGATCACGGCGATGTCCGTCGTGCCTCCGCCGATGTCGACGACGAGGTTGCCGACGGGTTTCGTGATGTCGATCCCCGCGCCGATCGCGGCCGCTACCGTCGTCTCGACAATCGTCACATCCCTCGCGCCGGCCTGGTAGGCCGCCTCCTCGACGGCCCTCCGCTCGACCTCGGTCACGCCGCTCGGCACGCACAGACTGATGTAGGGCTTCCTGAACATGTGCCTTCCCATCGCGAGCTGAATGTAGTGCCTCATCAGCCGCTCCATGACCGAGTAGTCCGAGATCACGCCCGCCCGGAACGGCCTGATCGCGACGATGCTGCCCTGCGTCCTCGTGACGAGCTGTCTCGCCTCCTCGCCGAACGCGATCATCCGGTCGTCCTCCTTGTCGTAGGCGACGAGGGTGGGTTCGTGGATGATCACGCCCTTTCCCCTGTACCAGACGACAATATCGGAGGTACCCATATCGATTCCAATATCCGTAAATGCCATATCGCGCTTCCTTCCTGCAGAAATGTTAGTGTCCGCCGGAGCCCCCCGTCTCCGGCCCGCCCCCGAAAGGGACGCTTTATCCATCCGCTGACCGGGCAAGCATCTTCCGGACGTACTGTCCCGTGTAGCTCTCCGGGACTTCCGCGACCTCCTCCGGCGTCCCGCTGGCGATGACCGTGCCTCCGCGGTCCCCGCCCTCCGGCCCCATGTCGATGATGTAGTCCGCGGTCTTGATCACATCGAGATTGTGCTCGATGACAAGGAGCGTGTTGCCCTGGTCGGTCAGCCTCTGGATGATGTCGATCAGCCTGTGGACGTCCGCGAAATGCAGCCCGGTCGTCGGCTCGTCGAGGATGTAGATCGTGTTGCCCGTCGCCTTCCTCGAGAGCTCGGCCGCGAGCTTGATCCTCTGCGCCTCGCCGCCGGAAAGCTGTGTCGACGGCTGGCCGAGCCTGATATAACCGCAGCCGACGTCATAGAGGGTCTGGATCTTGCTCCTGATTCTCGGAACTTTCTCGAAAAATGCCAGCGCCTCCTCCACCGTCATATTGAGCACGTCGTAGATGTTCTTATCCCTGTACTTCACCTCCAGCGTCTCGCGGTTGTACCGCTTCCCGCGGCAGACCTCACAGGGAACATAGACGTCCGGAAGAAAATTCATCTCGATCTTGAGGATCCCGTCGCCCTGGCAGGCCTCGCACCTGCCCCCCTTGACGTTGAAGGAGAACCGGCCTTTCTTGTAGCCCCGCGTCTTAGCGTCCGTCGTGGAGGCGAACAGGTCGCGGATCATGTCGAACACGCCGGTGTAGGTCGCGGGACTCGACCTCGGCGTCCTCCCGATCGGGGACTGGTCGATATTGATGACCTTGTCGAGCTGGTCGATCCCGCGGATCTCCCGGTGCTTTCCGGGAACCGTGTACGCGCGGTTGAGATCGCGCGCGAGCCTCTTGTAGAGGACCTCGTTGACGAGGGAGCTCTTTCCCGAGCCCGAGACGCCGGTCACGCAGGTGAAGACGCCGGTCGGGATATCCACGTCGACGGATTTCAGGTTGTTGACCGCGGCACCTCTCACCTTAAGCCATCCCTTCGGGCTTCGGCGGCTCCCCGGGACCGGGATCGCAAGTTCCCCGCTCAGGTACTTTCCGGTGACGGATTCGGGACAGGCGCAGATATCCTCCGCGCTCCCCTCCGCGACGAGCCTGCCGCCGTGTTCGCCGGCACCGGGCCCGATATCGATGATGTGGTCAGCCGCGCGGATCGTGTCCTCGTCGTGCTCGACGACGATCAGGGAGTTCCCGAGGTCCCTCAGACTCCGGAGCGTGGCGAGCAGCTTGTCGTTGTCCCTCTGGTGGAGCCCGATGCTCGGCTCGTCGAGGATATAGGCGACGCCCACAAGCCCCGACCCGATCTGGGTCGCAAGGCGGATTCTCTGTGCCTCGCCGCCGGAGAGCGATGCCGTCGCGCGGGACAGGGTCAGGTAGTCGAGACCGACGTCCCGGAGAAAGCTCACCCGCGCGCGGATCTCCTTCAGGATCTGGCCCCCGATCGCGGCCTGGTGCTTCGTCAGTTTCAGCCTGTCGAGAAACGGCAGGAACTTCGAGACCGGCATGGACGTCATCTTTATGATGTTCTTCCCGCCGACCGTCACGGCTCTCGAGGAGGGCTTGAGGCGCTCCCCTCCGCACGCCTGGCAGGGCGTAATTCTCATATACTTCTCGTACTCGGCTTTTCCGCTCTCGGAGTAGGTCTCCCTGTACCGCCTCTCGACGTTCCTGATCAGGCCCTCGAAGGCGACGTCGTACACGCCGACGCCGCGCTGTCCGGTGTAGCGGACCTTGACTTCTCGGCCGTCGGTCCCGTAGAGCAGCATCTTCCGGATCCCCGCGGGAAGCTCCCTGAACGGGGTATCCAGGCTGAACCTGTACTCCTCCGAGAGGGCTTTGAGGATCGCATGGGTGAAACTCCCGGCATCGGGCGCGCTCTGCCAGCCCATGACCCGGATGCACCCGTCCGCGATGGAGAGGCTCCCGTCCGGGATCATGAGCTCCGGGTCAAACTCCATCTTGTATCCGAGGCCGGTGCACTCGGGGCACGCGCCGAACGGATTGTTGAATGAGAAGCTGCGCGGCTCGATCTCCTCGACGCTGATCCCGCAGTCGGGACATGAAAAGCTGGAGGACAGATTCAGGATATTCCCGTCCATCGTGTCGACCATGAGAAGGCCCCCGGTCAGCCCGAGAACGGTCTCGATCGAATCGGTGAGCCGCTTCTCGATCCCGGGCTTTACAACGAGGCGGTCCACCACGATTTCTATGTTGTGCTTCTGATTCTTGTCAAGCGCGATCGTCTCCGAGAGGTCGTAGAGGCTGCCGTCGGCGATCACGCGGACGTACCCGCTCTTCTTCGCCTGCTCGAACACCTTCTCGTGCCTGCCCTTCCGTCCCCTGACGACCGGGGCGAGAAGCTGGATCCTGCTCTTCTCCGGGAGCGCCATGACCTGGTCGACCATCTGGTCCACGCTCTGGCGCCGGATCTCCCTCCCGCAGTTCGGGCAGTGGGGAATCCCCACCCTGGCAAAGAGAAGGCGCAGGTAGTCGTAGATCTCCGTCACGGTGCCGACTGTGGACCTCGGATTCCTGTTGGTCGTCTTCTGGTCGATCGAGATCGCGGGGGGCAGGCCCTCTATGCTCTCGACGTCCGGCTTCTCCATCTGGCCCAGGAACTGCCTGGCGTATGACGAGAGCGACTCCATGTACCGTCTCTGGCCCTCCGCGTAGATCGTGTCGAACGCGAGGGAGCTCTTCCCCGAGCCGGACAGCCCGGTGAGGACGACCAGCTCATTTCTCGGGATATCGACGTCAAGGGCCTTCAGGTTGTTCTCGCTGGCGCCCCTGATCCGAATATACTTCTTATTCTCCATTGAACTATATCTTTATCCGAATTTCTACTGTCTCTTACTGTCTCCTGCTGTCCCCCGCGCCCACGTCCGCAGAGGGACGGGCCATCTCTTCCGCCATCCTCCGGATGCCCTCGGCGAACGGGACTTCGGGCTTCCACCCGGTGTCCCTCATAAGGCCGGTGATGTCCGCGGAAAGATGCATGACCTGGTTCTCAGCGTAGGGCACCTCTCCGAAACCGATCACGGCTCCCGGCGAGACGACGTCCCTGATTTCGAGGATGTATTCCTTAAGCGGCCGCTCCCTGCCGGAGGCCACGAGGTAGACCGCGCCGTCCCTCCCCTTCTCCGCCGCGGCGATCAGGGCGGAAGCCGCGTCCTCCGCGAAGAGGTAGTCCCAGATCTGGTCCCCCGCCGTGCAGACGGGGCGCGCCCCGTCAAGGAGCGACCTGACCAGGTAGGTCACGAGCGTCCTCTCCCCGTCGTTCGGCCCGTAGACAGAGAGGATCCTGGTCCAGACGTGCTTTATGCCCATCCCGGCGGCCAGGATCCGCGTCGCCATCCCGGCGCAGAGTTTGCCCACCCCGTAGGCATTTTCGGGAAATGTCCCCGTATCGGGACGGAGCCTCTCCCGCGTCCTTCCGTATTCCGCCTGGGAGCCGGCGCCGACGAACGTGCGGCAGCCGAGCCTTGCGGCCAGCTCCACCGCGTCGAGGGCGTACTCCACATTTTTCGTGTGGATCCTGGGATCAAACCGGTCCCGGCCCTTGGTCCCGGTCCAGCCCAGATGAAAGAACACGTCCATGCTGCCGGGTCCGCGCGTCCCGGAAGCCCCCGGCTCCGCGTAAAGCGAGCGCAGCGACTCGAGCGAGCACTCCTCCACCCGGAGCAGGTTCCGGCTCCCCGGCACACCGCTCACATAGTCGGCAAGCCTCCTGTTGTTGGGGGATCCCTCCCGAAGAATCGCAAGGACTTCCGTCCCGTTCTCAAGAAGTTTCTTCACGAGCGCGCTCCCCAGAACTCCGGAGGCGCCGGTGACGACGGCTCTCTTCATACTCTGTATCTCCCAAATCCGAATTGACTCCCGCCCACCGGTCAGAAGGGGCCGGGGGATCCGGACGGATCCTCCGGGCCGTCAAACAGGAATTCCGCGAGAACCCGGTTGCTGACGTCAACGCCCCGGTCGGTCAGGCGGAAGCGGTCCCGCCCGCTCTTCTCCATCAGCCCCTCTTCGGCCAGGCGGCCGATCACATCCCCGTAGACGTCGGTGAGCTCGAGGGAGAAGTTCTCCCTGAAGTCATCCCCCGACACGCCCTCGTCCATGCGAAGCCCGAGGAACATGAACTCCTCGATCTCCCCGCGGAGGTCGAGGCGGGTGAGTTCCCGTACGAGCCTGCCCGGATCTCCGCTGTCCTCGAGGTACTCCCTCATGACCGGCGTGTTCTTCCATCTCGAGTGATCAAAGAGGGACGAGGCCCCGAGTCCGATCCCGAGGTAGTCCCCCCTCTTCCAGTATCTCATGTTGTGGCGGCAGCTCCTCCCCTGCTTCGCGAAGTTGGAGATCTCATAGCGGCGGTATCCCCGGTCCTCGAGGAATCCGCGCGCGAGATAGTAGAGCTTCCGCTCCGTCTCCTCGTCAGGCAGGTCCAGTTCCCCCCGCTCCTCCATCGCGGCGAACGGGGTGCCGTCCTCCACGATCAGGCTGTAGCAGCTGATGTGGTCGGGCATAAGCCCCGCCGCGAATCCAAGCGTCCCGAGGAGACTCTGCTCCGTCTGCCCCGGGACCGCGAGCATCAGGTCCAGGCTGATATTCCCGATCCCCGCCCCGCGCAGCATCCCGAACGTCCTCTCCGCGTCCTCCGCCGAGTGGATCCTGCCGAGCGCGCCGAGCTCCTCCCGGTCGGCCGACTGCACGCCGAGGCTCACCCTGTTCACGTATTCCGAGGCAAATGACAGGATCCGCGGATTCACGGTCCCCGGATTCATCTCCATCGTGATCTCCGCATCCGGCGAGATCCGAAAGGATTCATTTACGGCTCTCATGATTTCCCTCATCGAACCAGCCGGCATCACCGAGGGCGTTCCCCCTCCGAGAAAGATGCTGTCGACCGTCCGCCCGTGAAGAAGGTCCGCGCAGGCCCGGATCTCCCGGACCATCGCCGACGCGTAGAGCTTCTTCTCGTCCTCTCCGGCCGGGAAGGACAGGAAATCACAGTACAGGCATTTTCTGGCGCAGAAAGGAAAGTGCAGATACAGACCGACCCCGTCCATCAGTCGTCCTCGTCGAGCTTCAGCACGTTGAGGAACGCCTCCTTCGGCACCTGGACGTTTCCGATCTCCCGCATCTTCTTCTTGCCTTCCTTCTGCTTCTCGAGCAGCTTCCTCTTCCTTGAGATGTCGCCGCCGTAGCACTTCGCGAGCACGTCCTTCCGGACCTGCCGCACCGTCTCCCTCGCGATGATCTTGGAGCCGACCGCCGCCTGGATCGGGATGTCGAAGAGCTGCCTCGGGATCTCCTTCTTCAGCTTCTCGCACATCTGGGAGCCCCGCTTGTAGGCGTTCGGGGCATAGACGATAAATGAAAGCGCGTCGACCGGCTCGTGGTTCACGAGGATGTCGAGGCGTATGAGCTCGCTCCTCTCATACCCGGAGAACTCGTAGTCGAAGGAGGCGTACCCCCTGGACCTGCTCTTCAGCGCGTCGAAGAAGTCATAGATGATCTCGTTGAGCGGCATCCTGTATTTGAGGACCGCCCTCGTCTGCTCGATATATTCGGTTCCCTCGTAGATGCCGCGCCTCTCCTGGCACAGCGTCATGATCGGGCCGATGTACTCGCGGGTCAGCATGATCTCCGCCTCGACCATCGGCTCCTCCATGTAGTCGATCTCGGAGGCATCCGGCATGTTCGTCGGGTTCGTGAGGTCGACAACCTCCCCGTTCGTCTTGTGGATCTTGTAGATGACGCTCGGCGCCGTCGTGATCAGGTCGAGGTCGAACTCCCGCTCGAGCCTCTGCGTCACGACGTCGAGATGCAGAAGTCCGAGGAACCCGCAGCGGAAGCCGAAGCCGAGTGCCTGCGAGGTCTCCGGCTCGTAGCGGAGCGCGGCGTCGTTCAGCTGCAGCTTCTCGAGGGCGTCCCGGAGATCCGGATAGCGGGGCGTCTCCGCGGGATAGATCCCGCAGTAGACCATCGGCAGGGGCTCCTTGTAGCCCGGCAGGGCCTCGCCGCAAGGGTTCGCCGCCAGCGTCACCGTGTCGCCGACCCTCGAGAGCTTCAGATCCTTGATGCTCGCCTCGAGGTAGCCGACCATGCCGGCGGTGAGTTCGTCGGCGGGGATGAATTTGCCCGCGCCGAAGATGCCGACCTCCGTCACGTCGAACTCGGCCCCGGTCGCCATCATGCGGATCCTGGAGCCCTTCCGGACGCTCCCGTCGAAGACCCTCATGAAAATGATCACGCCCCTGTAGGAGTCGTACACCGAGTCGAAGATCAGCGCTTTCAGCGGCTTCTCCGCGTCGCCGGACGGCGCGGGGAGCCTGTGAACGATCGCCTCGAGCACGTCGTGGACGTTGAGCCCGGTCTTCGCCGAGATCCTCGGGCAGCCCTCAGCGTCGAGGCCGATCACGTCCTCGATCTCGGCGCAGGTCTCGTCCGGCTGGGCGCTCGGAAGGTCGATCTTGTTGACGACCGGGAGAATCTCGAGGTCGTGGTCGAGCGCGAGGTAGACGTTGCCGAGCGTCTGCGCCTCGACCCCCTGCGTCGCGTCGACGACAAGGACCGCGCCGTCACAGGCCGCCAGGCTTCTGGAGACCTCGTAATTGAAGTCGACGTGTCCCGGAGTGTCAATGAGGTTGAAGACATACTCCTCCCCGTCGTCGGCGCGGTAGATCGTTCTCACCGTCTGCGCCTTGATCGTGATTCCGCGCTCGCGCTCCAGTTCCATGTTGTCGAGCACCTGATCCTGCATCTCCCTCTCGGTGAGGAGGCCGGTCTGCTCTATGATCCGGTCCGCAAGCGTGCTCTTCCCGTGGTCTATGTGCGCGATGATGCAGAAATTGCGGATTTTGCTCTGGTCCATATGGTTCCCTTCAGTATAAAGTCGAAATCAGATGATAGCATATGATGCCGGGCAGGTCAAAGCGGCGCGTAAATCCGTCCGGTTCCGGGCGCTCAGTCCCCGCTGTCGTCAGCCCACGCCACGGCGCAGCGGACCGCCCTTCTCCAGCCCCGGACCATTTCCTCCCGCTTCTCCCCGCTGATGCCGGGGACAAATGTCCGGTCGATCCCGCTGTTGTTCTCGATCTCCTCCCTGCCTGCCCAGAATCCCGTGGCGATTCCGGCGAGATAGGCGGCTCCGAGCGCCGTCGTCTCGACGCAGGCCGGCCGGTGGACCGGGGCTCCGATGATATCCGCCTGCACCTGCATGAGGTAGTTGTTGGCGGAGGCGCCGCCGTCGACCTTGAGCGACGTGAGCGGCCTCCCGGAGTCCGCGTTCATGGCGCGGAGGACGTCATTCGTCTGGTAGGCGAGTGAGTCGAGCGTCGCGCGGATGATGTGGTACTTGCTGCAGCCCCTCGTGATCCCGACGATCGTGCCGCGCGCGTACTGGTTCCAGTGCGGCGCCCCGAGGCCTGTGAAGGCCGGCACGACGTAGCACCCGTGCGTGTCTTTCACTTTGCCCGCCATGTACTCGGAGTCCGGCGTCGAGTCGATCAGCTTCATCTGGTCGCGCAGCCACTGGAGCGCGGCCCCCGCGACGAAGATTGATCCCTCGAGCGCGTAGTAGACCTTTCCGTCGATGCCCCAGGCGATCGTCGTCACGAGGCCGTTGTCCGAGAAGATCGGCTCCTCGCCGGTGTTCATCAGCATGAAACAGCCGGTCCCGTAGGTATTCTTCGCGTCGCCGGGGTGGAAGCAGGCCTGGCCGAACAGCGCCGCCTGCTGGTCGCCCGCCGCTCCCGCGATCGGGATCGGCCCGCCGAAGATTCCCGGGTCCGCGTACCCGAAGATCCCGCTCGACGGCATGACCTCCGGGAGGATCTTCTCCGGGATGTCCAGCAGGTCAAGAATCTCCCTGTCCCACCGGAGCTCGCGGATATTGTAGAGCATGGTCCTGGAGGCGTTGGAGTAGTCGGTCGCGTGAATCTTTCCGCCCGAGAGCTTCCACATCAGCCAGGTGTCCACCGTCCCGAAGAGAAGCTCGCCCCTCTCCGCGCGCTCGCGGACCCCGGGGACATTTTCGAGGATCCAGCGCACCTTCGTCGCCGAGAAGTAGGCGTCGATCACGAGGCCGGTCTTCTCCCGGATCATGTCGGTATAGCCCTCCTCCTTCAGGCGGTCGGCGTAGTCCGCGGTCCTCCTGCACTGCCAGACGATCGCGCGGCACACAGGTTCGCCGGACTCACGGTCCCAGACGATCGTCGTCTCGCGCTGGTTCGTGATCCCGATCGCGCAGATATCGGCCACCGTGGCTCCGATATTGGCCATCGCCTGTCTCGCGACCTCCAGCTGGGTCGACCAGATCTCCTCCGCGTCGTGCTCCACCCAGCCCGGATGCGGGAAAAACTGTCTGAATTCTTTCTGTGCCGAGCTGCAGATCGCGCCCTGCCTGTCGAACAGGATGCATCTGTTAGAAGTGGTCCCCGCGTCGAACGCCATCACATATTTCGGCATAATGTCACGTCCC
The DNA here is from genome assembly GCA_902773435.1 of uncultured Lachnospiraceae bacterium. GTDB lineage: Bacteria > Bacillota > Clostridia > Lachnospirales > Lachnospiraceae > Chordicoccus. The sequence continues at coordinate 12,556 of CACYEN010000119.1, forward strand.
GTCCGGCCGCTGACCGGACCGGATTTCCCTTTCCCCCGGCTTCCGCCGGGCATCTAATCATAAATATCGGTATCAGAGCGGCGCCGCGGACGCAGGCCGCCCGCGGGCATATCATTTATATTATATGACACAACCTCGTAGATTTAACAGCACTTCTTATGATAAAATTCTGTATTATGAAAAATCTCATTGGCGACATAAAAAACGCGGCTTTCCGGAGAGTCTACCTGCTCTACGGGCCGGAGACGTATCTGCGGCACCTGTGGAGGGACCGCCTGATCCGCGCCCTCATACCGGACGCGGGCTCGATGAACCTCACCTCGTACTCGGGCGGCGCGGTCTCCGAGGGCGCCGTCATCGACGAGGCCGAGACGCTCCCGTTCCTCTCGGACAGGAGGGTCATACGGCTCGATGACACGGGGCTCTTCGACCGCCAGACCGAACTGCTCCCCGACTACATGAAGCAGCTGCCCGACTATCTCACGATCGTCTTCTGCGAGGAGAAGGTCAACAAGCAGGGGCGGCTCTACAAAGCTGTCCAGAAATACGGTCTCTGCGCTGAATTCGCGTTTCAGACCGAAGCCGACCTGCAGAAATGGATCCTTCAGAAACTCGGTTCCCGGGGCCTTAGGATCAGGAAACCGGACATGGACCTCCTGCTCTCAAGAACCGGCACCGATATGACGCGCATCGGCCTCGAGGTCGACAAGCTGGTCCACTACTGCGCCGACAGCGGTGAGGTCACGCGCGAAGCGATCGAGCTGCTGACGCCGGACAGGATCGAGAACCGGATCTTCGATATGGTCTCCGCGGTCATGGAGAGGCGCCGGGCCGACGCGCTCAGTCTCTACGGGGACCTTCTCGCGCTGAGGGAGCGCCCGACGACCATTCTCTTCCGGATCGTCAGCCAGTACCGGACGCTGCTCGTCATCCGCGACCTCGACTCCGACGGGATGAGCGCCAAACAGATCGCGGATGCCGCGGGACTTCACCCCTACGCGGTCAAAAAGAACCTCCCGCTTGCGAGAAAATACAGCCGGGAGGCTCTGAGACGCGCCATGGAATTCTGCGCGGACCTGGAGGACGACGTGAAGAACGGGCGCCTTGCGGAGGGCATGGCCGCTGAGCTCGCGCTCCTTGGAGCGGAAGGGGCGGGCGGCTGAATCCATCCGCGCATGCGCACACAAAGACGGCGCGGCTCCTTCGAGCCGCGCCGTCTGCGCTTTTTAATGTTTCTGCCGGGATTTATTCCATCCCGTCGACAGCCTTGGACATACGGGAGATCTTTCTCGCGTTGGTATTCTTCTTGTAGATACCCTTCGCGGTTGCCCTGCCCATGACGCCCTGAAGATCGGAGAGGGCGCTCTTCGCCGCAGCCTTGTCACCGCCCGCGATCGCCGCGTCCACCTTCTTGATATAAGTCTTGACTTCAGACTTCGCTGCCTTGTTTCTTTCCGCCCTCTTAGCGCTCGTAAGAATTCTCTTCTTCGCAGATTTGATATTAGCCAAACCTATTAACCTCCATAACTGAAACCGATATGAAACTGCCTTAAGCTCCGTCTTTAGCCATAGAGACACGGTTTTGAGGCATGGGCGGAACACACAGATGATATTCTATGCGATCACCGAAAAGATGTCAAGTTATTTTTCTCTGGTGAGCTTATCCTTCAGCGACGCGATACCATCCTTGATCTTCTCATCGATATCCGTCTTCTCAAGAGCTTCGTCGAGCCTGCCTTTCAGGCCCGCGGCGCCTTCCTTCAGGCCTGCGGCGCCTTCCCTGATCTTCTCGTCGATGTCGGACTTCTCGAGGGCTTCCCCGATCTTTTCCTTCAGGCCTGCGGCGCCTTCCTTCAGGCCCGCGGCGCCTTCCCTGATCTTCTCGTCAATGTCAGTCTTCTCAAGCGCGCCTTCCACTCCACTCTTAATGTCTTCCAGCGTCTTCTTAAAATCCATGGTGAAATGTCTCCTTTCCGACAGTTATAAACACCGGCAGTTCACTGCCTCTCGGTGATACAAGCCCATTTTATCACAGTCGCCGGACGCGTGCCACGTATTCTGAAGACAATTCCCGGTTTATTCCGGCTCTTCCGCCCGGACGTTTTCCCGCGGCGAAAGGGTCTCTCCCCGCAGGCGGCGTCAGGAAGCCCTCGAGGACTCGTCCGGCACCTTCTGGTACACCGCCACGATCGTCATATCCTTCTTCACGGCTTTCCCTGTTCCGCTCCACGACGAGAACTCGTAGCCGGAGTGTTTCGGCGGATTTGACAGCGAGGCATTCTTTCCGTAGGCGACTTTCAGGGTCCTGAACACATTTCCCGTCAGCCCGTCTTTCAGCTTGACATTGAAATAATAATTGCCGTTCTTCGTCCTCTGCGGATTCGGGAACGAAGCCCGGAGGTGTCTCCTGATCTTCAGGACCTGGCCGTCAGTGAGCCCCCCGTCCTTCAGGTAGCGCTGCGCGAGGAGAGCCAGGTCCAGCTGCCTCCAGTTCGACCCCGAGGGATAATAGGTCATCACCTGGAGCAGGTAGTCGAGGTTCCTCCTGCAGCGGGGAAGCGCGCCTGCCCTGGTGCTCATATATCCCCCGTTCAGGAACGACTCCATGTAGTCGTCGAGGATCTCCGAATAGGAAGCTCCCATGAGCGCCTCCGCGATCACGCAGAACTCGCCGGTGCGGTCCTTGCCCGCAATGCAGTGGATCAGGTAGGGGCCGGTGTGCTCCGCGATGGTCTTGAACGCCGAGATAATCGCCTTTCTGTTGGACAGGGCGGCGGACTCGGTCTCGAAGTTGATCGACATGCGGTTCGCGTTGACCCTGCCCTTCCTGAACAGTTCATAGTAATAGTAGGAGCTGTAGTCCTCCTCGGTGAACCGCTGACTCAGCATCGCCTGCGTCTCGTTGAAATTGACGACGTATTTTACGCCGGCATCCTTCATCATCAGGTCGGCGACCCGCCCGCTGTTGGAGATCTTGTCGGGCATCTTGGACCGGAAGAGCACATTCTTTCCGATGCTTCCCGCCGTCACGCTCCTGAAATTGGCGAGCATCGCGTTCGTCGTGAATTCATTCCCGGTCTTGAGCCTTGAAAACGGGGTCTTGGACACGTATTTCCCGCTGATGTTCTTTCCGTAGGCCTGGTCGGACCGGCTCCTGTAGACTGCGGTGACCGCCCCGTCCTCCTGGATATCCCTGCCGGACGGGCTCCAGCCCGTAAATGTGTATCCGTCATGGGCCGGCGCCGCCGGAAGACTGACGTCTCCGCCGAACGGGACCTTCCTCGTCGCGAATACCCTTCCCGTGACCCCGTCGACCAGGTCGACCATAAAGTAGTAGTTTCCGTTCCTGGTCCTCGTTCCGGACGGATAGTTCCTCTTCAGGTTCTTCTTTATGGTGCTGACCTCGGACGCGGTCAGTCCGCCGTGCCTCAGGAAACGGGCGGCCTTCGAGGAAAGATTCATGGTCTTCCACGACGACCCCGACGGACAGTAGGTGATCAGCTGGAAAAGAAAATCGAGATTTTTCTGGCAGAAACTGAGCGCCTTGCTCCTCGAACTCCGGTAGCCGTAGTTCAGGTACGACCTCATATAGTCGTTCAGGATCTGAGAGTAGGAGGCTCCCATCAGCGACTGCGCGATGACGCAGAATTCACCGGTCAGGTCCCTGCCCGTCGTGTCGTGGACAAGATAGGGTCCCTTCCCCGAGGCAATCGTCCGAAACGCCGCCGCCATCGCGCGCCGGTTTGCTTTCAGCTTCGTCGTGCCGGAGACGTCCACGGACGCCGGCGCGGATTTCACCCGCCCCGCCCTGTAGACTCTCCTGTAGTAATAGGAGCTGTAGGAGGCTTTCTTCATCTTCGCCCGGATTTCGGGATAGGATTCGGCCAGATTGATGATATAGCGGACCCCTGCGTCTTCAGCGAGGAGATCCGCCAGCCTGCCGGCCTCCGTATCCTTGTCGGGGATCCTGGACCGGTAGAGGGCGTTATCTCCCAGACTTCCCCCCGTGACGGTCCGGAAATTGGCCCTCTGCGCGTTGGATGTATACTCGTTCTCCTTCTTCCACCTCGCGAACGGGATTCCCTTTCTGTACTCGCCGGTCAGGTTTACGCCGAATCTCTCTACGTACGCCGCAGACATCGAAGGAGACGACGCCTCGGCCGATGATCCGGTGACGAGCAGGGCCGCGAATGCGGCGGCGAGAAGCAGCCCGTGAAGATTATGATCCAGGAGGAAACTGAAGAACCGTCGAAAAACCTTAGGCATATGACTGTACCACGCTCTGTGAAATACCTGAACGCCCTTTTGACCCCGCCTCCGTTCGGCCGGGTCAAAATAAGACGAAATAGTTACAATTTTGTTAAGTATATCACAGATTTATCTCATGTCACATAAAAACTGAAAAAATATTTTTTAGTTTTCACGGCATCACGAGATCTGCGGGGCGACAGGGCGATGCGCGGTGGGCTCATCATCCCGCGATGACGCGTCAGCCCGTCCGCCCCGCCTGATACGCGTAATACATATACTGCTGCATCACCCCGCTGAAGGGCGCGTACTTCCCGAGGTCGAATCCCACCGGATAGTGCTCTCTCAGCGCCCTCTCTATCCAGACGTCCA
>CACYEN010000120.1 GCA_902773435.1 uncultured Lachnospiraceae bacterium
AATCAATACTGTACGTGAACCATGTGTGCGAAAAACTCCAGAACCGGGAGACTGGCGGAAAAACTGCCCGTGAAGCTTGATACGCCTTTCGTTGAAATCCGTCTGGGGGACATGTCTTTCCCTGTCACCGGCGAGGACTACCTGAACAGGCGCGACCGGCTTATATCTGAAGGAGATTTTCAGAATTCGATGTTTGACCACGCGCGGCAGTTCGCGGAAGCGGACACCATCGTGATCGCGGCGCCGTTCCGGGATCTGTCGTTTCCCGCGATGCTGAAGCAGTATCTGGAACAGGTCAACGTTGTTGGGATTACCTTCAGATACTCGGAAGAGGGCGTGCCGGTCGGTCTCTGCAGGGCAGAAAGGCTCTTCTATGTGACCACTGCGGGGGGATATTATGTCCCGGAGGAATTTGGCTTCGGATATGTAAAAGCTCTCGCGCAGAATTATTATGGAATTCAGGACGTCAGACTGATTCAGGCCGTCGGCCTCGACATAGCCGGAGCCGACGTTGAGGCGATCATGGGGGCTGCGGAGGCGGCGCTGTCAGACATTGAGTGACATCGGCGGAAGCACCCGGTATGTGATCGGGAGAGAATCCGCAGATTATAGAGACATGCGGCGCGTTGAGAGAGTATACTGTCTCTGTGGGAAGAGTGCGAAGATAAAGCGGGACGGCCGAGATTATTCTACCCTCATGCAGGCAGTGCCAGCCGCAATAGATGATTTCTGTGGATTTCATGGATTAAGCCTGTTAGAATGAACGGGAATCAGTAACTGCCGTACGGACGGCATTGCGGTACGGCAGATTTCTGCGAGGGCATTTTCAGATAATTTCTTCTTTGACAGAAGAATGGAGCCATGTCAGATAAGAAACAGAAACAGAACAACTTCACCGGCGTCAACCGCTTCATCCGGTCTGAATCCATCCAGGCCGTGAAGGACCGCCGCGAGGAGGGATCTCTCCGCGATATCCTCGACGACTGGCGCTGGATCTTCAGCTACAGCGCCCGCTACAAGTGGATCATCGTCCTCTACACGGTGCTTGGCATTATCGGCTCGACGTTCGGCCTGGTTTCCGCCGTCGTGAGCAAATATATGATCGACATCGTCGTCAGCCGGACCACGGAAAAACTCTGGCTGCTCATGGCGCTCATGATCTCGACGATGCTGTTCAGCATGATTTTCACGAGTGTCCGGAACCGCCTGACCGCGAAGATCAGCGTCTACGTCAACAATGACATTCAGGCTGACATCATGAGACAGGTGATGGACGCCGACTGGTCCCATGTCAGCGGATTCTCGAACGGCGACCTGCTGAACCGCGTGTCGAGCGATATAGAGACGATCTCGTCGAACGCGGTCAACTGGATTCCGACGCTCATAATAGACCTCTATACGTTTGTGGCGTCATTCGTCGTGATCTTCCACTATGACAGGGTGATGGCATTTATCGCGCTCGCGGGCGCTCCGCTCCTGCTCATTCCGAGCCGCCTCATCATGCGGGGGATGAGAAAATACAGGATGGGCATACGCAAGTCGAAGAGCCGGCTGATGTCGTTCCAGACAGAGGTCTTCTATAACATGGACACGATCAAGAGCTTCGGCATCACCGGGCTCTTTGAGAGAAGGCTGCGGACAAGGCAGGACGACTACCGGCAGGCTGCCCTGGACAGCAACGCCTATGATATAAAAGCCAGGATCTTTACGAACATCATCGGGACGGCTGTTGCGGTCGCGGCATTTATCTACTGCCTCATGAGACTGTGGGGCGGGGCGATCACGTTCGGGACGATGACGCTGTTTCTTCAGCAGAGGTCCACGCTGACAAATCATTTCAGTTCTCTCGTCGGAGTCGTGCCGGGCATGCTGAACGGATCGGTTGCGGCCCAGAGGCTCAGGGAGCTGACGGAGCTGCCGGAGGAGCCTGTCGACGAGAAGACGGCTGCGGAACTCGCGAAAGCCGGCGAAAATGGCTTCTCAGTCAAAATGTCCGACGTCTGCTTCTCCTACAGCGGGGAAGCCGAGACGCTCCGCGGCGGCAGTCTCATTGCGGATCCGGGCGAAATTGTCGCCCTGATCGGACCGAGCGGCGGCGGAAAGACGACGATGCTGAGGCTCCTGCTCGGCCTGGTCCATCCGGACAGTGGAAGCGTGGAATTCCGGGCGGGGGACCGGAGCTGGCCGGCGGGTGCGGACGTGAGGAGATGCATCTCCTATGTCCCGCAGGGGAACTCGATCATAGCCGGAAGCGTCGCGGACAACCTGCGCATGGTGAAGGAGGACGCGACCGTGAGTGAGATCGAGTCCGCCCTCGAGACCGCGTGTGCGTATGACTTCGTGAAGAAGATGCCGGACGGAATCGACACCGTGATCGGTGAGAGGGGCCACGGCATCTCCGAGGGGCAGGCCCAGAGGCTCGCGATCGCGCGGGCGGTTCTGCGCGGAGCGCCGGTGCTTCTTCTCGATGAGGCGACCTCGGCGCTCGACGTCGCGACCGAGAGAAAAGTTCTGAATAACATCATGGAGTGCGAGAGAAGCCGCACCGTGATTGTCACGACGCACAGGCCGAGCGTCCTCAGTCTCTGCAGGAGGGTCTACCGCGTGGAGGACGGGACCGTGACGGAACTCTCCGGGGAGGAGAGCGGGCGTCTCGCAATGGATTTCTAGGGGAGCCGGAGACGGCATTTGTGCATAAAAGGGTAAGGATCAGGATAATCGGGGGAGAAGGGACAGATGTTCGGAACAGACAGGACGATGGAAACAGGCAGGCAGAAAGAAGCGGACAGGCGGATGGAAGCGGACATGCGGATCGAAACAGGCAGACCAATCGGAACAGGACGCGCGGGACATAACAGCGGATCTCTCCGAATGGCGGCTGTCCTGTTCGTCTCTCTCCTGTGCGCGGCGTGCGCGGGCAGCTTCTCCGTGAGCGCCGCGGAGACGAAGGAGAGACGCAGCTTCAGCAGCAGGGTCGTGGAGCTCGAGGCGCTTCTCCAGGAAGAAAATGAGACGGTCGCCTTCATGGCTTCCGCCGTCGAGGCGGCGCCCGCCTACCAGCCGGGCGGCGAGACGGGACCGACGAAGGACCAGTTCATTTCCGATCTGGTGAACTCTTACAATGCGCGCTGCAGCGTGCTGAGCCGCTACTCCGAGTTCCCGACGATCAGCGAGGACGGCTATAATATGCTGCGGTTCCTGTGTACCGCGGCGGAGCGGCCTTTCTATGACGCCTATCAGGGAGCCGTGTTTGAAGACCGCAATATCGGGACGCTCTGCGGGGAGTACCTGCAGGGGCTGGAGAAGCAGTATGAGGCGGAGGAACTCTGGACCGCCGGCGGGAGCAGCGATGAGATCGAGGCGGCGTATTTTGAGGGGTATGACATCCGAAGCGCGGCCCTGATCGAGGCGGGGGAATTCTACATGGCCGACAAGTCGGTCCTGGCGGACTACGACTCGCTGACCGCTTCCCTCAACATGGCGGTGATCGTGCCTGCCGCCGTGGAGAAGAACAAGGCGGAAGCAGATAAGACGATGTGCGTGAACGTGCAGAATAATCTCAATACGCTCGGATTTGCCTGCGGGACCGCGGACGGGATCGCGGGTAAGAATACCGTGCTGGCGATCTGTCATTTCCAGATGGCTTCAGGACTTCCCGTCGACGGGATCGTCGACGCGGAGCTGGACGCCCAGGTGGCGTCGCAGGTGCCCGCGGCGCCCGAGTCGCAGGCGGCGCCGGCGGCCTGAGAAGCATGATACCCCTGCGGAGGTTCCCGCGGGGGTTTTTTTGACAGCAAGGAGGAGAAACGGTGATGAAGAAAGTGTTCCCATCGGCGGCCCGCACTTCCGCGGCCCTTGTATTTACGGCAGTTCTGCTGCTCGCGAAACCCTGTGTCCCCGTCTCCGCGGCGGAGGGAACCGGGGATCTCTGCGACTGCCTTTTCCTCACCGGGACAGAGATTCAGCAGAAGTTCAAAGGGCTGGAAGAGTTCTGGAGTATGGGCGTCACGACGTATTATAACGACGAGGTGTCATTTTCATCGGCAATCTATGAAAATGGCGACGTCATCATTAACGGCGCCGCCCTGGAGAGTGACGCCGGCGGATACTCCCTGCTCGGTGTGACGAGGGAAATGGGCGCGGAGGAGACGAGACAGACCCTGATGGAAAGGGGCTTCTCGAAGACCGCCGTCGGGGGGATGTACGTGAAGGAAGAGCGGGAAGGTGACGAAATGCGCAGACTGTACTTCGACAACCGCTCCGTGGAGTGGCGGGATCAGCCGCTGATCAGCCTCACGGCGGCGAGGTTTTCCGTCGGAGGGGGAATGACGGAGGTGTCCGGTTATCTGGGCAGGCCGCTCTCCGAAGTCGGGCGGGATATCCCAGGCCTGTCGGAAGCCCGGGCTGAGCTGGGGATCTCCTTGTGGAATGAGGAGGTCTCGTTCCTGGCGGACCACGAGGGAGAGGCGGTCACGTCGATCACGGTGAGAAGAGCGGACACGCAGCACTACTGCCTGTTCGGCCTCGTCCCCGGAGTCGCCTGGGATGAGGCGGGGAGCCTCACCGGACTCGGGGAGGGCGGGTCCGGAGAGCTGGTGGACCCGCTCGGAAATACGCTCGACCTCTACTACTCAAATGATCCCGAGAACCCCTGTCTGAGTTTCTTCGTGAACTGAGGAGAGCGGCGGATCAGATCACCGACTCCTCATCCAGGAGGGGCAGCGGCGCCGCCTCGATCTTCTCCACGGTCATCAGGCTCTCCATGAGTTCGATGTACTGCGCCTTGGTGAGCGTCGGCCTGAACTCGTCGATGATGCCGCGGGCCCTGACGGCGCCGTCCCGAAGCAGCCTGTATCCCATGAGCGCGAAGACCTTCGCGGGGATGATGTACGCGTCGTCGGGGTCGCTCACGGAGACGTCCGGCGAGTGGAAACTCCCGGAGAAGCCCCCGGTATTGAACTGAAGCAGCGGCATGATGCAGCTGATGTCCCCGTAATCCCCGGAGCTCGTCGAGTGGAAGTCCGGTCCGGTGCAGGTGACCGGGGTATCGCCCGCGATGAGGGCGAGGGCTTCGCCGGTGACGGAGGCGTCCCTGACCGGGACGATCGGGAGATTGCCCGGGAGCGTCTCGATGGTCAGCTCGCAGCCGAGGGCAGTCGCGCCGGCGCGGAGAGCCCGGTCCACCTTGAGGGCGGCGTCGCGGTAGGCGGCAATGGTCTTCCCGCGGATGGAGTACTCCATGACGACTTCGTCGGCAATGACGTTCGCCGCGGACTCTGTCTTTGTGATGCAGGAGTGCACCCTGACCGTATCCCGGTCGCGGAATGTCTCGCGCTGGATGTCCACCGCGTGCATCGCGATCTGCGCGGCCGCCATCGCGTCGATGCCGCGCTGCGGCTCGCCGGCGGCGTGGGCCGCCCTGCCGCGGAATCTCGCGATCTTTGTGACGAAGCCGTTGCAGGACCGGTTGGCGATCAGGTATTTCTTCGTGCAGCTCGAGTGGTGGCCGACGACGAGGTCGATGTCGTCGAGGGCGCCGATGCGGATGAGTTCACATTTTCCGCAGCCGTAGCGGATGAGGCCCTGTCGGCGCATTTGGTTCCGCTTCTCGATCTCGACATATTCCTCGGCGGGGACGCCGAAGAAGACGATGTCGCCGTCGAGGGCGGCGCGGATCTCCGGGTCGGAGAGCGCGATCGCGGCGCCGAGGACCCCGGTCAACTGGGCGTGGTGGCCGCAGCAGTGGGCAGCCCCGGTCTCCGGGTTCGCGAATTCGTGATTCGGAATCGGGAGGGCGTCGAGTTCTCCCATGAGGCAGACGGTCGGACCGCTTTCCGATCCGGCTGTATCCGACGCCGGATCTCCGGTGCCGCCGTGCAGACGCGCTTTGACGCCCGTCACGGCGAGCTTCTCCTCGGTCAGAAGGCCGAGGGATTTCAGCGCCTCGTTGAATTTCTCCGCCGTGCGGTACTCCTGGAAGCCGAGTTCGGCGTGGCGCCAGATGTCGTCGGCGAAGGAGAGGAGGGCATCCCGCCTGCTGTCGATGATTTCACATATCCGCTGTTCAATCCTGTCCATCATATATTTCCTGCTTTCCCTTCCGCCGGTGCTGCCGGGAAACCCGCAATTCGTCCGGGGACCCGTATCAGCTGCCGGCTTTATGTATGGTTACCTGCGCCTTCCGAACCAGATCCTGATCACGGCGGTGATCAGTACCGCCAGAAGGATCCAGAGACCGAAATCCATGATGCTGTTCCTGCCCGTGAGTTTCACGGCGGGCGGGAGGGAGCGCGCGAACGGGCGCATAAGCCGTGTAAGAATCAGGACGGTGTGCCGCATGATGAGCCTCCTTCAGATTCAGGCAGCCCGGAGCTGCCGGTCAGATAGTCACGGAGAAGCCTGATGAACTCGTGGGCTTCGGGCGGAATCGAGGCGCGCGTCCGGGCGACCCAGCCGATCTCGGAGGTGACGCTGCAGTCCCTCAAGGGGATGAAGCGGTAGACTGCCCCGGGAGACGTGTAGACGCCCGCCTTGGCCCTGGAGTCGATGGAGTAGCCGGAGGTGAGCCCGAGGAGCTCGTAGATTGCGGCCCTCGAGTTGACGACGTAGCGGAAGGAGCTCTTCGGGAGCTTCAGCCGGTACAGGATGTCCGAGTAGGGCCCGTTGTCCAGGCTCTCGTCGAGTATCTGGGGAAATCCCTCGAGCCGGGAGGGAGCGATGCTGTCGCTCCTGCAGGAGCGGAACAGCGGGTTCGCCTCCCCGAGATTGACGCCGACCTGCATCTTCGCGATGGGATGAAAGGTCAGGTTCATGGCCGAATACTGCTCAAGGGTATTCGATTTATAGCAGCTCCAGATGCGGACGATTCCGATGTCGGAGTGGCCCTCCCGGAGCGCTTCGGTGATATTGCCGCTGTAATCCTCCTTCAGCTGGATCCGGATGCCCGACCGGCCGGCGGCTGTGCCGATGGCGGAGGCAATCCCGGAGAGGTAGAAGAAACCGTTGCTGATGATCCGGAGGTGGGGAACGTCGTCGAGGTCGCCGGGATTCTTCATCGCGTAGAGCAGCATCAGCTGGCGGTTGAGCGGGACGATGTACCCGATAAACTGCCTGCCGAACGGGGTCAGCGTGACTCCGTTCGCCCCGCGGTTGAAGATCTGCCTGCCGAATTCCTCCTCCACGCTCTTGATCGCGTTCGAGAGGGCCGACTGGGAGATAAAGAGTTTCTTGGCCGCCCTGTTGATGGATTTTTCATTTGCCACCATGATCAGGTAGCGGATCTGATTTGTCGTCATGCCTGTTCCCTTCTATTATGCAGTGGTCCCGATGCCGGAAGGTATATGAAAAACCGATGGAAGATATATATAAAACATATTAACATCAGGGCCTTCCGAATGATATAGTTTTTTTAACAGTTTACCAAACTAAAGCACACGAGTTTGTCAAATTAAAGCACGGGAGGATACCGCATGAGAAAGAATTCGCTGCTTCTGAAAACTGTCAGTATTGCCGCGGCCATGATTATGGCTCTCGGGACATGCACTTTTGCCGCCTCCGCGTCTGAGGACGGGGGCAAGGATTCTCTGAAGGTCGCCCTGACTGAGGAGCCCGATTATCTGTCGTCCTGCGATCACGATTCGCTCATGGGCGTGCAGATGAACCTGCTGACCTACAATGGCCTCACGAGGGTCGACATGGAGACGCTGGCTCCCGTGTGCGACCTCGCGGAGAGCTACACGATGGACAGCGACACGGAGTGGACGTTCACGCTGAAGGACGGCGTCACATTCCACAACGGGGACGCCCTCACCGCGGACGACGTGGTTGCGTCGCTGGAATACGCGAAGACATTTGAAGCTTCCCTGACCTACACGGGCGGCATCGCTTCCGTCGAGGCGGTCGACCCGCTCACCGTGAAGATCACGACGGACGGCCCGCAGCCGAACCTTCTCTATGATCTTGCCTATCACTTCAACATGATTCTTCCGAAGTCCCTGATCGATTCGGGAAATGACTTCTCCGCGAACCCGATCGGAACCGGCCCGTATAAGTTCGTCGAGTGGAACAAGGGCACGGACGTCCTGTTCGAGGCGTACGAGGACTACTTCGACACCGACAGGAAGGCTTCCATCAAGAATCTCGACTTCGTCATCATCCCCGAGGGATCCACGAGGGATATGGCGCTCGAGTCCGGTCAGGTCGACTTTGTCTACTCCGTCGACTCCGCGGATATCGACCGTCTCCAGAACACTGAGGGAATCGCGCTTGAGCAGGTCGTCAGCGTCGAGAACTTCTTCCTGTACCTGAACTGCGTCTCCACCGAGTTCGCCGACACGAACCTGAGACTCGCGGTCGCCAACGCGATCAACCGCGAGGACATCGTCCTCGGCGCCCTCAACGGATACGGCACGCCGAGCTACTCGACGGTATCCATGGGCTATCCGGAATCCACCGACGAGAACGGCTACACCTATGACCTCGACAAGGCGAAGGAATACCTTGAGGCCTGGGGCGGCGATCCGTCGACCGTGACGCTCGACATCATCTGCAGCAACGCGACAAAGGTTTCGATCGCTACGATCATCCAGGCTGAACTTGCCCAGCTCGGTATCAACGTCACGATCAACGAGATGGACAGCGCCTCCTATCAGGCGGCAATGAGGACGACGGATCTCTGCTCCGCGATCGTCTCCTGGTCACCAGCCAACGCCATGACTTATGTCAAGCGCTTCCACTCCGACAGACGTACGAACACGCCGGCCTGCTGGGCGAGCGACACGCTCGACGAGATGGTCACCGAGATGAGCGTCAACATGGACGACGAGAGCCGCGCGGCCCAGATCACCGACATCATCAAAGAGGCGAACACCGAGTGCGTCTTCGTCCCGATCTATCAGGTGAACTACTTCCGCGGCCACAGCGCTGATCTTCAGAACGTGCTCTGCGGTGCGACGGGCTACGTCGATTTCTGTACGATGTCCTGGAGCTGAAAGGGACAGTCATAAAAGGATGAATTCCGGTCCCAGCTTCCTTAATCCGGAGGCTGGGACATTTTCATTGAAAGGAACCTGATTATGGCAAGGTATATTATCAAGAGAATTCTATACCTGATCCCCGTCCTCATAGGCGTTACCTTGCTTGTGTTCTTCATTATGCATCTCGCGCCGGGCAATGCCGCGCAGATCATTCTCGGAGAGAACGCGACGCCGGATCAGATCGCCGCGCTTGAGAAGGAGATGGGCCTCGACCAGCCTGTCATCGTGCAGTATCTCCGCTACCTCGGAGGCCTGCTCCACGGAAATCTCGGAAACTCCTACGCGACGGGAACGTCAGTGACGACAGAGATCATGGCGAGATTCCCCTACACGGTCAGGCTGACCTTCGTGGCAGCCGTGTTCTCGATCATCCTGGCCCTGCCGCTGGGGATCATCGCGGCGGTCAGGCAGAACACCTGGGTGGACAGCGCCAGCATGGTGTTCTCGCTCATCGGCGTGTCGATGCCTATCTTCTGGCTCGCGCTGATGCTGATCCTGGTCTTCTCCCTGAAGCTCGGATGGTTCCCCGTCTACGGGGCGGACTCGTGGAAGAGCATCATCCTGCCCGCCGTCTCGCTGGGGTTTATGAATATGGCCTCAATCGCGAGGACGACGCGGTCGTCGATGGTCGAGACGATCCGTCAGGACTATATCCGCACGGCCTACTCCAAGGGCCTGAACGAGCGGGAAGTCATCATGAAGCACGCGTTCCCGAACGGCATGCTCCCGACGATCACGGTCATCGGCCTTGAGATCGGGCAGATGCTCGGCGGCTCCGTGCTGACCGAGACCGTGTTCGCGTGGCCGGGAGTCGGGCGCCTTCTGATCCAGTCGATCAACGGACGTGACACGCCGACGGTCATGGGGTGCATCATCCTCATGACGATCTCGTTCGCGCTTGTGAATCTCATCGTGGACCTTCTCTACGGCGTGTTCGATCCGCGCGTCCGGACCATGTACAGGTAAGGGGGGCAGGCATGACCATGAATCAATCTGTTACTTCTTCGGAAAATGCCGGCAAGCGGAAAGGCCAGTTCAGCGACGTCTGGAAGCGCCTCTCCGAGAACAGGGCGGCGATGGCCGGGCTGTTTTTCCTCATTTTCCTGATTTTTATGGCGGTTTTCGCCGACGTCTTCTTCGACTACCAGAAAGCCTGCGTCGACCTCAACATCGCGGAGCGTCTCCAGTGGCCGTCCCGCGCGCACTGGTTCGGGACCGACGAATTCGGGCGCGATATGTTCGCCCGCGTGGTGTTCGGAAGCCGCATCTCCCTCTCGATCGGATTTATCGCCGTGGCGTTCGGCCTCCTGATCGGCGGGATCCTCGGCGCCCTGTCCGGCTACTTCGGCGGCGCCCTCGACAATATCATCATGAGAATCTGCGACATCTTCCTCGCGGTGCCGATGATGCTGATGGCGATCGTGATCGTGGCGGCGCTCGGCACGAGCATCGTCAACCTCGTCATCGCGCTTGCGATCGCGTGCGTTCCGATTTTCGCCAGGATCGTCCGAAGCGCGGTCCTGAGCGTGCGAGATTCGGAGTACGTCGAGGCGGCGCGCGCGGTGGGCGGGAGGACCGGGCATATCATTTTCCGGTATATCCTCCCGAACTGCATCGGACCGATCATCGTTCAGACGACACTCCGGATCGCCGCGACGATCTCCAATATCGCGGCGCTCAGCTTCATCGGTCTCGGCGTTTCCGCGCCAACGCCCGAGTGGGGCGCCCTGCTGGCGGGCGGCCGCAGCTTTATCAGGGACAGCAGTTACCTCGCGACGATCCCCGGCATCGTCATCATGCTGACGATTCTCGCGTTAAATCTTCTCGGAGACGGCCTGCGCGACGCTCTCGACCCGAGACTTCGCTGAAAAGGAGGCGCGACATGGAAAATATCGACAGAACACCTCCGGCTCTTGAGATCGAGGATCTCTTTGTTGAGTTCAGGGGCAGAAACAGCACGGTCTACGCGGTCAACGGGCTGAATTTAAAGATCGAAAAGGGACAGACGCTCGGACTCGTGGGCGAGACCGGCGCCGGAAAGACGACGACTGGCCTGGCGGTGCTCGGCCTCATCGCGTCTCCCCCGGGAGTCGTCACACAGGGAAATATCCGTCTCGGCGGCCGCGACATCCTGAAGTCCCTGGAGGGAGAGGAACGGGAGCGTCTCGGGACGCTCTGGGGGAAGAAGAAATACAGGCATGTCTACGGCTCCAGGTTCTGCGTGAGTGAGGGTGAACTCCAGAAAATGCGCGGTGAGAAGGTCTCGATGATCTTCCAGGATCCGATGACTTCCCTGAACCCGGTCATCACGGTGGAGAAGCAGATCGCGGAGGTGATCGAGAAGCACTCGAAGATCTCGCACGCGGATGCCATCGGCAAGGCGAGGGATATGCTCGAGACCGTCGGAATCCCGAGAAACCGCGGCAGCGAATATCCGCACCAGTTCTCAGGGGGCATGAAACAGCGCGTCGTCATCGCGATCGCGCTCGCCTGCAGCCCGGACCTGCTGATCGCCGACGAGCCGACGACGGCGCTCGACGTCACGATCCAGGCGCAGGTCCTGGACATGATGAAGAAGCTGAAAGAGAAGAACCACACGTCGATGCTGATGATCACGCACGACCTCGGAATCGTCGCCGAGATCTGCGACTGCGTGTCGGTGATCTACGCCGGAAGGATCGTCGAGCATGGAACGCTCGAAGATGTCTTCGATCACACGCTGCATCCGTACACGAAGGGCCTCTTTGACTCGCTCCCGGATCTTGAGAACAGGGATACAAGGCTCAAGCCGATCCGGGGCCTGATGCCGGATCCGAGTATCAGGTACGAGGGCTGCCCGTTCGCGGACCGCTGCGACTACGCCTCCGATATCTGCAGGAAGGAGCCGCCGCGTGAAGTTCACCGGACGGATGAGCACGTCGTGGCCTGTCACCTCTACAACGAGGACAATATCGCGGAAGGGGGCGCTCTGTGATCATGAGTCAGACACTGATGGATGTGAGGCACCTCAAAAAGTATTTCAAGAGCGGAAAGGGCTTCGTCCACGCGGTGGACGACGTGAGCTTCACGATCGAGGAGGGCAGGACGCTCGGTGTGGTCGGTGAGTCCGGCTGCGGAAAATCGACGCTCGGACGCACCGTCCTCAGGCTCGAGGAGGCGACGGACGGAAGCGTTCTCTTCGCGGGCGAGGACATCAGCCGCTTCAGCCGCCAGAAAATGTGGGAGATGCGCCGCAGCATGCAGATGATCTTCCAGGACCCGTTCTCGTCGCTCAATCCGAGAATGACGGTCAGCGAGGCAATCGAGGACCCGCTGGTTCTCTATAAGATCTGCCCGGACCGCGCAAGCCGGCAGAAGCGGATCGAGGAGCTGATGGAGACGGTAGGCCTCGCGAAGAGGCTCTACAACACGTACCCGCACGAGCTCGACGGCGGCCGCAGGCAGAGAATCGGCATCGCGAGGGCGCTCGCCCTGAACCCGAAGTTCATCGTCTGCGACGAACCCGTCTCGGCGCTCGACGTTTCGATCCAGGCCCAGATCCTGAATCTTCTGCAGGATCTGCAGAAGGAGCTGAACCTGACCTATATGTTTATCACGCACGACCTCAGTGTCGTCTACCACATTTCCGATGAAATCATGGTCATGTATCTCGGTCAGGTGGTGGAGAAGGCGCCGTCGGAGGTTCTGTTCTCAAATCCCGTGCATCCCTACACGAAGGCCCTGCTCTCGGCGATCCCGGTTCCGAGCCTTCACAACAGAAGGCAGCGCGTGATCATGAAGGGGGAGATTACCTCCCCGATCGATCCGCCGGCGGAGTGCCGGTTTGCGAAGAGGTGCGAGTTCGCGACCGACCGGTGCAGGAGCGGCGAGCCGAGGCTTACGGAGGTGGAGCCGGGGCATTTTGTGTCGTGTTTTGAGTTCGGGGGCGATTTCGGGACAGCCTGAGGGGCCAAGAGGCAATGGCTTTCGGGACAGGCTGAAAGAATATGAGGGGAAAATGACCAACCATGTATAACTTCAATGAAATCAAACAGCAGAATATGCAGGATGCCTTCTCCGAGATGTACCGCTGCCTGGCGGAGAGCATCATGGACCGGCTCGGGGATATGCCCGGCGAGACGGTGCTCCGCGAGGGCATACGCCGCGCGGGCCGCGACAGCGGGAGACGGATGCTCGAGCGGGTGAGGTCAAACGGCCTTAGCACAAACCTCAAAAACCTCTACGCGGAGGGCGTGACGGACAGGGTCGATGACCCGAGAGTCCGCGGGGCTGTGATCGTGGACGAGGACGACCGCCGTATCTGGGAGATCTACTCCTGTCCGATGGCTCACCTCTGGAACACGAATGGCGCCTCCCGGGCGGGCAGCTTCTTCTGCGAGGAGTTCGAGTACGCGAGAGTGCTCGCCTATACCGAGGGGAAGGGGCAGCTGAACCTGTCGAACACGCTGACCTGCAAGCGGGATGATTTCTGCCTGTTCGCGGCGTTTTTCAGGGAGGCGAACATGACGCCCGAGCGGGCGGAGGAGAGCAGGGAGAAGACCAGGGAGAAAAGCAGAGAGAAAAGCTTTATGGAGAGCGGGAAGAAGAGCGGGACGGAGAGTCCTGCCGCTGCATTTTCCCCCGTCTCGTTCGAGGAGAGTATCAGAAGACTCACTGCCTCGGTTTATTACTATATCCTCGAGGCAGCGGAGGACCTGTACGGGGAAGCCGGAGTCTCCGCAGTGGCGGAAGGACTCAGGAAGTGGGGCTCATCTGCGGTGAAAGCTCTCGGCATTCAGGCGGAGCACACGCTGAAGCCGATGGACGCCGTGTTTGTGAGGAAGAACTTCCCCGTTCCGTCTGATCCTCTGGAAGACCGCGCCTGGGAAGGCTGCACCGGCCGCCGCGCGCCGGAACTCATGAGGTCCTGTGTCCTCGACCGGATCGCTGAAAGCGAGGTGAACTGACCATGGGCGAATATACCTATGAGCAGCAGTGCATGATGGATCTCTCCGACAACTATACGCTGATGTACGCATTTATCGGGAGAGAATTGATAAGTGCGTTCGGAGTTTCAGGGGAGAGGGCCCTCCGCGAGGGCACGAGGCGCTACGGGAGGGACCGCGGCGAATTCTCCAGAAAGAGGCATCTGGACCTCGGCATCAAGATCAACATGAAAAATCTCTTCTCGATCGGGAAAGACCTTCCGGCGGATCCCAGGTTTGAGAGGGAGCTCCAGGAACTGAATCCCGAGGAGAGGGTCTCCCATACGCTTGTCTGCCCGATGGCGGACATCTGGAAGGCCTACGGGATGAGGGAAATCGGAAGAATCTACTGTGAGGAGTTCCATCCCGCATGCTATAATCATTACGCGTTTGACCTCGCGCACACGAACCTGGCGAAGACGTTGACCCAGGAGTGCGACGACTACTGTGATTTTAATGTGGTGCTGCGCGCCGCAAATGTCCCCGACGACCTGAAACCCCTCTGCTTCGAGGAGTATGACCCCGGCTATGTGAAGCCTGCCATCGAGGATGTCCCGATTTCGGGGAAACGCGGTTTCTGCACACTGAGCGTGAAGCTCTTCTACTATCTGCTTGAGGCGGCGCTGGAGATTCTCGGGGACGAAGCCCTGCCGGTTGTGGGGAAGGCGGTCAGGGAGGCGGCTGAAGACGGCGCGGCGAGGGCTGAGCGCACGCGCGCATCTTACGGCAGGCCGTCGCTTAAAGACGTGATCTATGATACGTATCCGGTCACGGGAGCCCCGGAGGAAGAGGAGTTCTGGAATGGCTACACGGGGCACGACGCAAAGGAGCATATGCTCGGCTGGGTCCGTGAGGTGTTCGGGAACGCCTGAAGAAGAGAGATGGGGTTTTCAAACCCGAAAAACAAAAAAGTCCGGAAGACTTCAAGACATAAGGACAGAACGGCAAGACATAAGGACAGAACGGAGAAAAGGACAATGGGTGACAGGAAACCATTTATAGGAATTGTTGCGGCTGAGGATCCGCTGGCCATTTCCGGGAAGTTTGTGATGAACAGCCCCTATATCAGGGCGCTGCAGCAGGCGGGAGGACTTCCGCTCCTGATCCCGCACCTCGACGATGATGAGGCTGCCACAGAGGAGGCTGCCGCAGGGTACGCCGGTCTCATCGACGGCCTGCTCCTGTCCGGAGGACACGACGTGTCGCCGTTCATGTACGGCGAGGAGCCGGCCCCGACGGTGACATATACGCTCGCGGAGAGAGATCTGCTGGAGGCCGCTCTGCTGCGCGAGTCGGTGAAGAGAGGGATTCCTGTCTTCGGTATCTGCAGGGGGATTCAGCTGATGAATGCCGCATTTGGAGGCACTCTCTGGCAGGAACTGGGGGACAGGGAAGGAGAGAAGATCTGCCACAACCAGATGATCCTGAACAAGCAGGAAATCGTCCATCACGTGGAGATCGCGGAGGGAACGCTGCTTGCCGAAATCATGGGGGCGGGAAAACTCGCGGTGAACAGCCATCACCACCAGGCCGTGCGGGACGTCGCCCCGGGCTTTACCGTGTCGGCAGTCGCGCCGGACGGCGTGATAGAGGGGATCGAGAACGTGGAACTCGGCATGTATGCGGTGCAGTGGCATCCCGAGGAACTCTATGAGAGACATCCGCACTTTATGAAGCTGTTCACCTGTCTCGTCGGGAAGGCGGCGGAGTATGCCGGGAAGCAGAGGGCCTGAATTGTTTCCTGTTCAGGATACCGGTACAATGGAAAGTGTGACGGCATAAAAGAAAAGAATCAGAGATGAACGATGATGTGGGGACTGCCGGGGGAATGCGGCGGTCTTCATTCGTTTTTCAGGTTCTCTTTTTCTTGATGGTTATTCCTTTTAACAGCTGTTCTTTTTTGACAGCTGTTCTTTTCTTGATATCTGTTCTTTTCTTGCCGAACCGCGCCCGTCGGGCCACTGGGAAACAAATAATCTTCATATAGATGGCCGAGTCGCGCCATTCGGGCCACCGAGAAAAAGAAGATTGTTCATCTGGATGACCGAGTCACGCCTGTTGGGCCACCGGGAACGAAAAAAAGTCATAAAAAACTGCCGCACTAATCGCTTAGTGCGGCAAACCTGAGTGATTTCTTGTGTGACTGCCTGTGTGACTGCCTGTACCGCTGTCCGTATCACTTCCGGGCCGTGCGCTATGGCGGCATGAATGAAGACCGGATCTTTCCCCCGCTTACTGCGGCTTATTCCTGGTCAGATACTTCGCGTACACGTATCCGTAGTCATCCGTCGCCGGGATGTAGGCGTAAGCCCAGTTGTTGTCCTCCCATTCGAGGACCTTGACGCGGGCCCCGCGGCCGAGCTTGTGAAGCTCCGTCGTATCAGAGGCCGGCCCTTCCCTGACGGAGAGGAATGTGATGACATCCGCGTAGTACATCGTGCCCTCGGGAATATAGGGCTTCGTTTTCGAGATGTATCCGGAGTAGACGTAACCGTAGGAATCCTTGTCGGGAACGTAGACGTAAGCCCAGCTGCCGTCCCAGCTCTTGACCCGGAGCTCTGTCGCCGGATTGAGGCGGCAGAGTTCTGTGGAGCTCGATGACGCCGACGCCCTCAGCGACAGGAACGTCTTCACGTTCGCGTAGTAGACGGAGCCGCCGACCGGATTCGAGGAACTCAGGTATCCGTTGTAGACATAGCCGTACTCGCCGAAATCGGGGACGTACACGTAGGACCAGTTTCCGGTGCGGCTCTGCTCGAGAACTTTCGTGCCCGGATCAAGCCGGCGGAGCTCCCGCGAAGAGGACGTCGCCTCTGCCCTCAGGGACAGGAATGTCTGGACGTTCGCATAGTAAGCCGTACCTGTCGGCTCAACCGGATTCGACCTCGAGAGGTAACCGCTGTAGAGGAAACCGTAGTCGTCGACGGAGGGGACGTAGGCGTAGCCCCAGTCTCCCGACCAGCCCTTGACGTAGACTTTGGTGCCCGGCGGAAGGCGGTAGAGCTCCGCCGTCGATGAGGACGCCCCGGCCCGGAGCGAGAGATAAGACTGCACGTTCGCGTAGAATACCTCGCCGGACTCGGCGACCTGTCCCTTCTCCTCGGCGTAAACCGCAGAAGCGGCAGTAAGGGTGCACACCGCGATGGCGAGCGCTGCAGCGATTGCCGCAAATGTTTTCTTCATAATCGATGCCTCCCTCTTCTTCTATAGAGATGAAATAATGAACCGGATGTGATACAATGACCGATGCGGCCTCATGCAGTCTGATGCTGCCCGATGCGGCCTCATGCACTTTGATGCAGCCTGATGCGGCCTGGTGCGGCCCCTGTAATAATCATACCACAATCATACCACATGAAACAGATTACATGAAACATATCACATATCATATGTTAATGAATAAGACCGGATAAAAGCGGCCTGCGTTACAAAAAAGTACAGATTTTACCGGAGGAGAAGAGACGATGCCCTGTACAACCATTCTTGCGGGAAAAAAGGCGACATTTGACGGGTCGACGATGATGGCCAGAAATGAGGATTCCCCGGCAGGAGAATTTACCCCGAAGAAATTCATCGCGGTGCTCCCGGAGGACCAGCCGGGAAGCTACAAGTCGGTGATCTCGGGGGTTTCGATCGATCTTCCCGATGACCCGATGAGATACACGGCTGTTCCGAATGCGCTGCCCGACGAGGGCATCTGGGGTGAGGCTGGCATCAACGAAGCCGGCGTCGCGATGTCGGAGACGGAGACGATCACGTCGAATTCCCGGGTGCTCGCCGCGGATCCTCTCGTCAAAGGGGGAATCGGCGAGGAGGATCTGCTTACGATCGTGCTCCCGTATATCAGGAGCGCGAGAGAGGGCGTGCTGAGGCTGGGCGGTCTGCTCGAGCGGTATGGCACCTATGAGATGAACGGGATCGGGTTCCAGGATCTGCGGGAGGTCTGGTGGCTTGAATCCGTCGGCGGGCACCACTGGATCGCCAAGCGGGTTCCCGACGACTCGTATGTCGTCATGCCGAATCAGCAGGGGATCGACAGCTTCGACCTCGCCGACGCGTTCGGCGAGAAGCGGGACCATCTCTGCTCCGCGGACCTCATCGGGTTCATAGAAGAATACCATCTCGACCCGGAGATGATGAGAGACGAAGAGGGCGTTCCCCTTGCGGAGGACACCGCGTTTGACGCACGCGGCGCCTTCGGGAGCAGGGAGGACGCAGACCACACCTACAATACACCCCGCGCCTGGGATATAGAGCGCTTCCTGAATCCACGGACATTCCGGTGGTACGGATCCGACGCGGACTTTGAGCCGGAGTCGGACGATCTCCCATGGAGCCTTGTCCCGGAGCGGAAGATTACGGTGGATGACGTGAAGTATGTGCTGTCCCTGCATTTTCAGGGAACGGAATACGATCCCTACGGGCGGCGTACTTCCGCGGAAAGCCTGAAATACCGTCCGGTCGGCGTCAACCGCACGAATTTTGTGTCCCTGACGCAGTTCCGCCCGGACGTTCCCGCGGAGATCAGCGGAATTCAGTGGATTTCCATGGGGTCGAACGTCTTTAACGCGTTTGTGCCTTTCTACGCGAACGTGACTGCGACGCCCGCGTATTTCGCGGGGACGGACGGCACCGTGACGACCTCGAATTTCTACTGGTCGAACCGGCTGATCGCCGCGCTGGCCGACGCCCACATGCCCGAGTGCCTGAACCTCATCGAGCGCTACCAGAAGAAGATGCACTCGGAGGGTTATGGAATGCTTCTCAGGGCTGACGCTGAGTTCGGGAAAAAGAAGGCAGCCGGAGAGCTCACCGGGGCAGGGGAAGTGAGCGCGTTTCTTGAGGCCCGGAACCGGGAGATCTCCGATTTCGCTGAGAAAGAGACGGCGGACTGCCTCGGGAAAGTGCTCTATGCGGCAAGTATGAAGATGAGGAACGGGTTTTCCAGATCTGACGCGTAAAGACTAAAAAGGAATAAAAATGGAAAACAGTGAAACACTGATGACGGCAGGCAGCATACGGGGGCATATCCTTCAGTTTGCGCTGCCGCTGATGCTGGGAAATCTGTTTCAGCAGCTCTATAACGCCGTCGACTCAGTCATTGTCGGCAGGTTTATCGGGAGCAGCGCGCTGGCGGCGGTCAGCTCGTCGGGCAACCTGATCTTCCTGGTCGTCGGCTTCTTTATCGGAATCGCGAACGGGGCGGGCGTCGTTATCGCCTACTGCCTCGGGTCGGGGGACAGGAGGCGGACAGAGACAGCCGTGCACACCGCGGTCGCGATCGGCCTGGCCGGATCGGCGCTCCTGACGGTTCTGGGAACGGTCTTTGCCGTCCCGGTCCTCAGGATGATGAACACGCCCCCCGAGGTGCTGAAGGAATCCGCGGTCTATTTCCGCGTCTACTTCTCGGGGTCGCTCGGTTTTGTCATGTACAATGTCTTCGTCGGGATCCTGCAGGCGTCCGGGGACAGCCGCCACCCGCTGATCTACCTGGTCGTCTCGTCGGTCATCAACGCGGTGCTGGACCTGGCGCTGGTCGCGGGCTTACACATGGGAGTGGGCGCGGCGGCATTCGCCACCATCATGTCGCAGGTGCTGAGCGCGCTGCTCTGCATGAACCGGCTCCTCAGGACAGAAGGGGCGATCCGTTTCATCCCGTCGAAGATCCGCCTCAACCGGTCGATGACGGCGGTGATCATGCGGCAGGGGCTGCCCTCGGGTCTGCAGAATTCGATCATGTCATTTTCAAATGTCGTCATCCAGTCCTACATCAACACCTACGGCGCATATGCCATGGCGGGGATCGGGGCTTATATTAAGATCGAGGCATTTACATTTATACCGATTACGAGCTTCTCGATGGCGCTCACGACATTCGTGAGCCAGAATCTCGGGGCGAGGGAGTACGGAAGGATCGGGAAGGGTGTCAGATTCGGGGTCCTGACGACGGTCATCACGGCGCAGGTGCTGGGCGTCACTCTCATGATCTTTGCCCGGCAGCTGGTCGGGCTCTTTGACTCGACCCCGGAGGTCATCTATTACGGCATGATGAGGGCGAGGATCGTGACCCCGTTCTTCTTCCTCTGCGCCGCGACGCACTCGCTGGCGGCGGTCCTGCGCGGGCTCGGGAAGCCGGTGATTCCGATGTTCGTGTTCCTCTTCGCCTGGTGCGCGATGAGAATCCTGATTCTCGTCGTCGCCGATCTGTTCGTCCACACGATCGTGACGACTTACGCCGTGTACCCGGTCACATGGACGATCAGCACGACCGCGATGCTGATCTGCGCGGCAAGGGAGAGGCGCGTGCTTCAGCGGGAAA
>CACYEN010000121.1 GCA_902773435.1 uncultured Lachnospiraceae bacterium
AAGCTGATCGTCTCCAAGATGGCCGACGCCGTGATCGAGGCGAACCAGGGCCAGATGGAAGCCGACGCGGCCGATATCCCGGCCGAGGGATATGTCGCTTATCCGGATGACGAGTCCGAGCAGGAAGCAAAGGAATAAAGAGACTTTTACACGGGTTTTCCCAGGGAGGATATATTATGACGATTACAGCTGCGATGGTCAAGGAACTTCGCGAGATGAGCGGCGCAGGCATGATGGACTGCAAGAAGGCCCTTACCGCGACGGAAGGCGACATGGAGAAGGCGATGGACTATCTCCGCGAGAACGGCATGGCGAAGGCTCAGAAGAAAGCTGACCGCATCGCTGCCGAGGGTCTCTGCGAGGGGATCGTGGCAGAGGACGGAAAGACCGCCGCTGTCGTCGAAGTCAACTCCGAGACCGACTTCGTCGCCAAGAACGAACTGTTCCAGAATTATGTACATCAGGTTGCGCAGCAGGCGATTGAGTCCGACGCCGCCGACCTCGACGCTTTCATGGCTGAGCCGTGGAAGTTCGACACGGCCAAGACGGTCAGCGACGCGCTTGTCGGCGAGATCGCCGTCATCAGCGAGAATCTCAAGATCCGCCGCTTCGAGAAGGTCTGCGAGGAGAACGGGTTCATCCAGTCCTACACGCACGCCGGCGGAAAGATCGTCGTCCTTGTCGACGTCGAGACAGACGTCGTCAACGATGAGATCAAAGAGATGGCGAAGAACGTCGCGATGCAGGCGGCTGCCATGAGACCGAAGTACAATTCCCGCAGCGATGTTGACCAGGACTACATCGAGAAGGAGAAAGAGATTCTCCTGGCGGCGGCCAAGAACGAGAAGCCGGACGCGAACGAGAAGATCCTGAACGGTATCGTCATGGGCCGTATCAACAAGGAACTCTCCGAGATCTGCCTTCTTGACCAGGTCTATGTCAAGGCTGAGGACGGCAAGCAGAAGGTCGGACAGTATGTCGCCGAGACCGCGAAGGCCAACGGCGCGAAGGTGAACATCAAGGGCTTTGTCCGCTACGAGACGGGCGAAGGAATCGAGAAGAAGCAGGAGAATTTCGCCGAGGAAGTTGCTGCCCAGATCAAGGGCTGATCCCTGGCGGACGGCTCCGCAGCGGCGGAAAGAGATTTATACGGAATTTATTTCAGGGAGCAGTACCGGAACGGAACCGGTGCTGCTTCTTTTATTGACTAAATTGTGACAAAAATGTTAAAAATATGTTATAATAAATTCTGCTCTGATGAACACCGGTAAAAGGAGAGTCCTCATGAACAGACAGAACCCTCTTTTCAGACTGCTTTTGAAAACTGCGGCGGCAATCCTGTTCGCCGTCCTTATTGCCATGCCCGCGGCGGGCGTCTTCGCCGCCTCGCATCCGACCGTCTACAACGGCGTCGATTACAGGAGGGTCTACAGCTACGACTATTTTGTTGCGCGCTATCCCGGGATCAGCGAGAAGTACGGTGGAAATGACAAACAGATCCTCAAGTACTTCGTCACGACCGGTATGAAGAGGCAGCTCCGGGGAATCAAATCGTTCAGCGTCAAGTCCTACCGGTACGGCAACCCGGACCTTCGCCGCAAGTATGTGTACGACTATAAGAAGTACTACATGCACTACGTGAAGAGCGGGTACAAGTCGAAGTCGAGGAAGGCGACCGCGCTGGGTGTCACGAAGATGAGAAGCCCGGTGACGACCTACAAGGGAAAAGACTACGCGAAAGTCTACGACTACTTCTACTACACGAAGCACAATCCCGACGTCGTGGAGGACGTCGGCGACGACGACCTGAAGGTCCTCGAACATTTCGCGAGATACGGCCAGCGGGAAGGCAGGGCCGGCAGGGCGCCTGCCGCGTCGCCTTCCTGCCGCTATGACGACGGCTCGGTAAAGGTGACGATCTCCTCCGTGAAGATCACGGGAAGCGGGACCAAGGTCACCGTGAAGGCGAAGACGACCGGGAAATCCGGCATCCGGATCGGCCTCTTCCCGCAGCCCTCCTATGTTACGGGCGTGAAGGGAAAGACCCCTTCCGTGACGGGCAGGACCTCGTCGGCCATTACGCTCACGATGCCGCTCAACAGGAACAACTCGAAATCGGTGCTGCAGGACAAGTTCTACATCGCGGCGCAGTCGAAGAGCGGTTCCTGGCGCGTGTGCAGCAACTACATGTACATCCAGAATCCGGAGGCGTGCGCGACGAATACGAAGGCGTTTCCGAAGCCTGCCCGCGGCACCAAGAAGGGTCTGAAGATGCTGATCGGAACCGACGAGTACATCCGGAAGGCCATCGACCTCAAGTGCAGCCATGTGCTGGTGGATTTCCCGATCGAGATCTTCCTCCGCGGGTCCGGTCTCAACTACCGCTACGAGGGGAAGACCTACAATTTCTCGTCGTCGATCCTCGCCTACCAGACCCAGCTGAAGAAGCTGAAGTCGGCCGGGATCGTCGCCACGGGCGTCTTCTACCTGTCCGACAGGTCCATGACGCAGTACATGATGCCCACCGCGGCGGCCGCCGACAGGTCCGGTTCGACGATATTCGCGATCAACACGAAGAATTCGAAGAGGAAGACACTCGAGGCCCTGTTCTCCTGCCTGGCGGACTACTTCACAAGGGACGGGGCGCTCCTGGCCAACTGGATCTACGGAAATGAGTCCAACCAGTACAAGGTATACAACTTCTGCGGAAATGTCACCTACTCCCATTTCATCAAGGATTACACGGAGCAGTTCCGGCTCTTCAACACGGCGGTGAAGAGCAGGTGGAAAAATGCCAGGACTTATATCTGCTTCGACCACAACTGGAATCTCTCGTTCGATCTCGCCGGCAGCTACCGCGGGAAGGCCATGCTGGCCTCGATCAACACGTACCTGAAGAAGCACGGGGCCGTCCACTGGGATCTCGCGCTGCACCCATATCCGTCGCCGGAACAGGACGCGAGGTTCTGGAACAGGAGCCGGCTCGTGAGTTTCTCGGGATCGTCGCAGCAGTATACGATGCTCAACATCGGGTATATCGCGAAGTACATAAAGGAGACCTACGGGAAGGGCGTCCACATCATCCTCCCCGAGACGGGGTACAGTTCGGTGTACCAGGGGACAAATATGGAGGCCGCGCAGGCGGCGGCCATCGCCTACTCCTACTACATAGCCGAATTCGACTCGCGGATCGACATGATCGGCATTCACCGGGAGATGAATGACAGAGGGGAGGCCGCCGCCGGATTCAGCCAGGGAATCTTCAGGTACTCGTTCAATGATCCCAAACCCGCGGCGGACGTCTTCAAGTATATGGACACGCCGTCCTGGAAGGCGCACACGCAGAAGTACCTGCGGTATATCAACAGGGCTTCCTCGTGGAAGTCGCTCGTGAGCAGGTTCAGTGCCGGCAGGTTCACGCAGTAAGTACGGAGACCGGACGCGGTCCGCGTGCTCCTAATGTGTTTTCATTTTTATAAGGAGAGGAAAGGATGGAACTGAAAGAACTTTTTTTCAGGCTGAAGAACGGAAATGACGTCCGCGGTGCCGCCGCGGCGGCCGGCAGCGAGGCGAAGACGCTGTCCCCCGGCATCGCGGTATTCATCGCCGCGTCGTTCGCGGAATGGCTTGCCGGCGTGTCGGGAAAGAGTGCGGAAGAATTGAGGATCGGCGTCGGGCATGACAGCCGGGTCACCGCGGAAGCCCTGAAAGAGGCGGTGCTCCGGGGTCTCTCTGGATCAAAGACCTACGACTGCGGACTGATTACGACGCCCGCGATGTTTCAGTCGACCGTGCTTCCGGACTGTGAGTTTGACGGCTCGGTGATGATCACGGCGAGCCACCTTCCCTGGAACAGGAACGGCATGAAGTTCTTCACGAAAGACGGGGGCCTCGGCTCGAAGGATCTCGAGGGAATCCTGGAGAGGGCTGCCGCGCTCGCCGCGGAGTACGGGGACGAAGACGCCGACGGGCTTGTGAGCGCGGACAGATTTCCTGCCGCGGGAAGGGACGCCGAGACGTTTGACCTGAAGAGCGCCTACGCCGGAGCCATGAAGAACTATGTCAAAGAGTCCGTCAGGTCGGAGGACTACGAGCACCCGCTGAAGGGACTCCACATCATCGTGGATTCCGGGAACGGGGCGTCGGGCTTCTTCGCGACGGATATTCTCGAGGCGCTCGGGGCCGATGTCTCGGGGAGCGTCTATCTTGAGCCGGACGGGACATTTCCCAACCATGTCCCCAATCCGGAAAACGCGGAGGCCATGGAGGCGGTCCGCGCCGCGACGCTAAAGGCGGGCGCGGATCTCGGAGTGATCTTCGACTGCGACGGGGACAGGGGCGCCGTCGTCTTCCCGGACGGGACCGAGGTCAACAGAAACGCGCTGATCGCCCTCCTCTCGGCGATCGTGTCCGAGGACTACCCGGGATCCACGGTCGTGACCGACTCCGTGACGTCGGACGAGCTTCAGGCGTTCATCGAGGGGCATCTCGGCATGAAGCACCTGCGCTTCAAGAGAGGCTACAAGAACGTCATCAACAAGGGAATCGAGCTCAACGAGGCAGGCGAGGTGTGCGAGCTCGCGATCGAGACGTCGGGCCACGGCGCTTTCCGCGGCAACTACTTCTCTGACGACGGAGCCTACATCGCGATCCGCATCATCTGCAAGATGGCGCAGCTTCGGAAGACCGGCGGCAGGATCGAGTCGCTGACCGCGGACCTGAAGAATCCGGCTGAGTCGAAGGAGTACCGCTTCAGGATCACGGAGAGCGATTTTAAGAGCTACGGAACTCAGGTCCTGAGCGATTTCGCGGAGTTCGCCGCCGGCGACGGGAGGTTTCGCGTGGTCGAGCCGAACTACGAGGGGATCCGGATCTCCTTTGACGATCCCGAGGTGAAGGGCTGGATGCTTCTCCGCATGTCCCTGCACGACCCCGTCATGCCGATGAACGTCGAGACCCAGGAAGAGGGAGGCTGTGAAAAGGTGATGGAGAGGCTGAAGCCGTTCCTCGCCGCCCACACGTCGCTTGAGCTCGCGTGAGAAAACATCGCGGAAGAGCAGGCTGATTCAAAATCATCATTATTGACGAAGCGGAGTTTTCGCTGTAAACTTAAACGCAGAGTTTACCCGCAGATACGGGAGTTAACCCCGAATAGAAGGAGGATTCCAATGGCTTTAGTTACATCAAAGGAAATGTTCGAGAAGGCTTACAACGGCGGCTACGCCATCGGCGCGTTCAACGTCAATAACATGGAGATCGTCCAGGGCATCACCGAGGCGGCCCAGGAACTTAAGTCACCGGTTATTCTTCAGGCTTCGGCGGGAGCCCGCAAGTACGCGAATCCCTCCTATCTGAGAAAGCTTGTCGAAGCCGCAGTCATCGAGTGCCCGGACATCGACATCGTCATGCACCTCGATCACGGCCCGGACTTCGAGACCTGCAAGTCCTGCATCGACAACGGATTCACGTCGGTCATGATCGACGCGTCCAGCAAGCCGTTTGATGAGAACATCGAGATCACAAAGAAGGTCGTCGAATACGCTCACGCCCGCGGCGTCGTCGTGGAGGCCGAGCTCGGCGCTCTCGCCGGCATCGAGGATGATGTCAACGTCTCCGCCGAAGACTCTTCCTACACACGTCCGGAAGAAGTCGAGGAGTTCGTCGCCCGCACGGGAGTTGACTCCCTCGCGATCGCGATCGGAACATCCCACGGCGCCTACAAGTTCAAGCCCGGCACAAAGCCGCAGCTCCGCTTCGACATCCTCGACGAGATCGTTGAGAAGATCCCGGGATTCCCGATCGTTCTTCACGGCGCTTCCTCCGTCCCGCAGGAATATGTCAAGATCATCAACGACCACGGCGGCAAGCTCGTCGACGCGATCGGCGTTCCGGAAGACCAGCTTCGCCAGGCTGCGAGATCCGCGGTCTGCAAGATCAATGTCGACTCCGACCTCCGCCTTGGCTTCACGGCGGGCATCCGCGAGACATTTGAGAACTCTCCGGAGATCTTCGACCCGAGAGGATATCTGAAGGTCGCCCGCGCGAACGTCAAGAAGATCGTCATGCACAAGATCCAGGACGTTCTCGGCAGCGCAGGCAAGATGTGATCACGCCGCCGGCATCTGACGGATTTTTTATCAGGCACCCCTTTTGGGGTGCCTTTTTCGTGCAAAATTAGTATAATCGTGCTATGATAAGTGACGTACATGAAATGATGCCGGTTATCAGGGGTGAACCTGCGGTGTCATGATTTCGCACCGGCCGGAAGGGGAGCATCCGCTGTCACGGCCGGGTGATCGGGGGAGAGAAGATGGCTCGGGACAACAGTGATCTTGAATACAGAAGGGAGCGCGAGAAGAGACGCAGGGCGCGCGAGGCCAGGAGAAGGGCGGAGCGGCGCCGCGCGATGATCATAAGGGGAATTGCCGCCGCGGTTCTCGTGGCTGTGCTGATCCTTGTCCTCGTGCTGAACGGCGTCATCGGGAAGAAATCCGGCGGAAACAAAGGAAACGAGGAGACGGTTTCCACCGCCCAGGAATCGGCTGCCCCGCTGCAGGAGGCCCCGGTCACCGACATCTCGTCGATCCGGATCGACTACAGCAGTCTGCCGGAGACCGTGTCGACGAAGGCGGAGGCGCTCGCCTACGCGAAGGCCTATGCGACCCAGTACAACTACGACAAGGCGCTCGAGCTGATCAGGGGAATCGACGGATATGACACCGACGAGGAGCTTACAGCGGCGATCGCCGATTATACCGCCCAGCGCGACTCCTGCGTCGCCGTCGACGTGACGACGATCCCCCACGTGTTCTTCCACTCGCTGATCAACGACGACAGGGGCCTGCGCGAGGATATCGTGGGACAGGACCGCGCCTGGAGAAACGACGCCGCGATGACCACGGCAAACGAGTTTGACCACATGATCGAGGACATGTACGAGGCGGGATACGTCCTCGTCTCACTCTACGATATGTGCGTGAAGACGGAGAGGGAGGACGGGACGGTCGCCATTTCCAAAAATGACCATCTGATGCTGCCTCCCGGAAAAAAGGCGCTCGTCATGTCCGAGGACGACCTGAGCTACTACCACACATACGGTATCGGGACCCAGGGCTACGCGACGAGGATGGTCCTGGACGAGAACGGGAAGGTCAAGTGCGAGTACACGAACGAGAACGGCGAGACGCTGATCGGGGATTACGACATGGTGCCGCGCCTCGACACGTTCATCCATGAACACCCCGATTTCGCCTATCACAACGCGAGGCCGACCGTCGCGCTGACGGGCTATAACGGCGTCTTCGGATACAGGACCAACGACTACTACAAGGACATCGACAACCCGAAGCTCGACAGGGATCAGATCGAGTGGCTTGAGAACCATCCGGACTTCGACTGGGAAGAGGACGTCGCGAGCGCGAAGGCGATCGCCGACGCCATGAAAAAGGAGGGGTGGACGTTCGCGAGCCACACGTATGCGCACTGGAACGCGACGGACAAGTCCCTCGAGGCGCTCATATCCGACAACGAGAGATGGATGACGGTCAACCATCCGATCGTCGGGGACATCGATATCATCATCTTCGCTTTCGGCGGCGACATCGGGCTTGTCAACCAGTACAACTCCGAGAACGAGAAGTTCCAGTACTTCAAGAGCCAGGGCTTCAACATCTTCTGCAACGTCGACGGGAATATCGGCTGGACCGAATTCGGGCCGGACTACATGAGAACCGGCAGGGTGGCGCTCGACGGGTTCACGATGTACCAGGCCATGACGGAGTCGGCGGGGTCGCACGGCACATACGCAAGGGACTACGAGATTCTCGGGATCAAGGATATCGAGTCGTTCTTCAACCAGTACAGGATTACGCCGATCGAGAGCGAGTGATTTCTCTCGGAATTATCGTAAAAAAATGCTTGCATTTGCCGGCCGTCTTTGCTATCATACTGAACATGGCCGGTTGGTCAAGAGGTTAAGACGCCGCCCTCTCACGGCGGAAACAAGGGTTCGATTCCCTTACCGGCTACTTCAGTTAAAACCCGAAGCATCTGTGACAGATGTTTCGGGTTATTTTTTTATGATCATAATTCCAAAAAAATGTTTTTTACGGGTGTTCCGCGCTGAATATTCAGAGTATAATTAGATGCGACGGCAATAGAGCGGATTGATTGTCATTATTCGAAAGATGCCGGACGATTCAGGATGGGCAGGCCTGCTGCTGGCAGATATCCCGTAAAGAGCAGGTTTCTGACCGCAATGTTGCAGGGATGGGAAGGAGAGGGTTATGAATCTGGATCTTAAAAAAGGACTGTTCGGTTTTAACAAGCTGGCTGTATCCGAGTATGTTTCATCGCTGAATGAGGAATACAACGCGAAGATACAGGAACTGCAGAAACAGGGAATGGAAGCGCAGGACAAACTGAGAGCACAGATTGAAGAGATCCGGGCCGAGTACGGCGCTGAAGTGGAGAGCCTGAAAGCGAAGATCGAGGAGCTTACAGCGGAGCGCGACGATCTCAGGAAAAACAGCGACACGATTGCGGAAACCCTCATTGGCGCCCAGAAGTACGCGGAAAATCTCAGGAATAAAGCGGATGAGAGAGACAGGGAGAGAAACGCGGAGCATCTTAGAATCCTGGAGAACCAGCAGAGCATGGCGAACAGCTTCGGAGGAAAGCTCAAGTCCCTGATCGGACAGATCAGTTCTGTTCTCCAGAATACGGTCGAAGAACTCAACAAACCCTCGGAGGCACTTGAGGAAACCGGGAACGGCATCCGGGCTGAACAGCAGGTCTACGCGGAAAGCGGGGAGGACGCTCCGGCTGAGTGTGCCGAAGACACGGCGGAGTGCACTGAATGCGCGGAAGAAACGGTCGAAGAGACAGCGGAATGCGAATGCGCCGGGGAAGCGGCGGCGGAGTGTGCTGAGTGCGCTGAGGAAGCGGCCGAAGAGGCAGCGGAATGCGAGTGCGCCGGGGAAGCGGCGGCGGAGTGCGCTGAGGAGGCAGTCGAAGAGACAGCGGAATGCGAGTGCGCTGAAGAAGCAGTCGAAGAAGAGGCGGCGGAGTGCGCGGAGTGCGCTGAAGAAGCGGCCGAAGAGGCGGCGGAAGGCGCCGGGGAAGCGGCGGAGTGCGCTGAGGAAGTAGTCGAAGAGGCGGCGGAAGGCGCCGGGGAAGTGGCGGCAGAGTGCGCGGAGTGTGCGGAAGAAGCGGTCGAAGAGGCGGCGGAGTGCGCGGAAGACGCCGCAGGAGAGCTCGCCGGGAAGGCCGAAGATGCCGTCGAAGAGCTCGCGGAGAAGGCCGGGGACGCCGCCGAAGAGCTCGCGGAGAAGGCTGAAGACGCCGTCGATGGAATCGGAGAAGCAGCGGAAGAATCGGAGAAGGAATTTGTCGATATGTTCTCTGACCTTCTGACGAAGGAAGGCGGTGAATCCGGGGATTCGACGCCGGATCTTTGAGATTCGCATGAATCATCATTTCCCGCCGGAGCCGCTTCCCCTGGAAGAGGGCCCCGGCGGGGATTTTGAGGGAATCATTATGGACGGGAAGAGAAGAAGAGGTCCTGCTGTCACTGCTGCCGGAATACTGGCAGCTCTTTGTATTTCAGGCGCCGCTTTCGGGCTGTCCGCAGCACCGGCCGACGTGTATGCCGGCGAAGGAAATCCGGAGGGAGACGGCACCAACATGATCGCGACCGGCGATTTCGAGACCACGCTCGACGGGTGGGGGCTTTACCTCGAGGGCGGAAGCGCAGAGATCGCGATCAACGACCTCGGCGAGATGGAACTCCGGATTGCCGGCGTCGGAAAGGTCGACTACGGCGTACAGGATTATTACGACGGTTTCTCCCTCGACGAGGGGTGTACCTATCAGCTCGATTTTGACGTCGAGTGCACGATAGAGCGGGAGATCACCTGGCGCGCGCAGCTGAACGGGGGCGACTACCACGCCTACGCGGAGAACAGGATCGAGGTCGGCCCGGAGAGACGGCACATCCATGAGGAGTTCACGATGGAGGAGCCGTCGGACCCCGCGCCGAGATTCTGCTTCAACTGCGGGGTTTCTGAGGGTTACACCGACGGGGACCCGGAGCATGTGATCACATTTGACAATATCACCCTCGTCATGACGGGAGGCAGCGCTTCGGCGGAAGCGGAGCCGGAGGCGGGGACAGCCCCCGCGATCGTCTGCAGCCAGACGGGATTTCTTCCCGCGTCCGTGAAGACCGCCACACTGCGGGGTGAGGCTGCGCATGGCGCCGGAGTGTTTGAGGTGGCCGATGCCGGGACCGGCGAGGTCGTCCTCGAGGGGCAGGGCAGCGGACTCATCGACAACGCCCTGTCAGGGGAGGAACTGAGGGTCCTGGATTTCTCGGAACTGACGGATCCCGGAACGTATGAACTGACCGTGGACGGCGCGGAGCCGGTCCTCATCGAGATCGGCGACGGCGTGTACGACGGGCTCGCGGGGTCGGTGCTCCGGTTCTTTGACCTCGCCCGGTGCGGCGCCGAGGTGGATGACGGGAGCTACGGGCATCCGGCCTGCCACACTTCCCCGGCTGTCCTCTATGAAAATGAGGACGAAACCCGCGACGTCCAGGGCGGATGGCACGAC
The DNA here is from genome assembly GCA_902773435.1 of uncultured Lachnospiraceae bacterium. Taxonomy (GTDB): domain Bacteria; phylum Bacillota; class Clostridia; order Lachnospirales; family Lachnospiraceae; genus Chordicoccus. Next base: position 10,615 of record CACYEN010000121.1, read on the forward strand.
GCCGGCGACTACGGGCGGTACGCGGTGTCCGGGGCGAAGGCGGCGGCAGACCTCCTTCTCGCGTTTGAGGATTTCTGTCCGGAGGAGCCCGGGGCGTTCTCCGGGATTCCGGACATCGTGAGGCCTGAACTCGAGTGGCTTCTTCGGATGCAGGAGCCGGACGGGGGAGTTCACCACAAGGTGACCTGCGCGTCATTTCCCGGTTCCGTGATGCCGGAGGAGGAGACGGACCGGCTCGTCCTGATGCCGGTTTCGACAGCCGCGACGGGGGATTTTGCGGCCGTGATGGCGATTGCCGCCAGGGTCTACCGGGACGACAGGTGCCCGGACAAGGCATTTGCCGAAAGATGCCGGGAAGCCGCGGTCCTCGCCTGGAGCTATCTAGGGTCCCATCCGTCGGATCCCGTCGGGTTTAAGAATCCCGAGGGCATTACGACGGGGGAGTATCCCGATTCATCCGACGCGGACGAGCGCCTGTGGGCGGCCGCGGAGCTCCTCAGGACGACAGGGGAGGAAGCGTACGCGGAGGCTCTCTCACCGCCTGGCGACGGGATAAGCGGAGCGGAGTTCGGCTGGGCGGACGTGTCCGGATATGCCGTGTACGCGGCGCTTAGAGGCGCGGACAGCGGCAGCCCGGTCCATGAGGCGGCGCGGCGCGCGCTTGAAGAGGCCGCGGAGGAAGCCCTTAAGAAGTCGCTCGGCGACGGGTATGGTGCGGCGCTTGCCGCGGAGGACTATGTCTGGGGCAGCAACATGGGGGCCGCGAACAAGGGCATGCTCCTTATTATGGCGGCCCGCGCGTGTGAAAATGAGGAGTATGAGGCGGCGGCTGAAAAGCAGCTCAGCTACCTGCTCGGGAACAATACGAACGGAGTCTGCTACGTGACGGGCTTCGGAAGCAGTTCCCCGGAGCATCCGCACCACAGGCCTTCGCAGGCGAAGGGGGCCGCGGAGCCCGGCATGCTCGTCGGAGGCCCGGACGCCTCGCTCGAGGATCCCTTCGCGAAAAATGTCCTCGCGGGACGCGCTCCCGCCGCCTGCTGGGCGGACAGCGACCAGAGCTACTCCACGAACGAGGTTGCCATCTACTGGAATTCACCGCTCGTCTTCCTGCTTGCGGGGGTTATTCTTGAAACATCTTTCGGCTGATGCTATAGTAAAGGGTGGTTTCATCCAGAAAAACAGCCCTGTTATGGACTTATTTTCGGCAGGACGGAAGGGAGGGACATGGCAAAAAAATACAGCTGTAAAAACTGCGGAGCCGAGCTGTATTTCGAACCGAAGAGCGGAAAGCTCCACTGCGACTACTGCGGGACGGACTATGATCCTGCGGAGTATGATTTTACAGCGGAGGAAGCGCTGTCCGACGACGACACGATTCCCCAGTACAGCGAAGAGGGCGGGACAGGCGCGGACGCGGACGGACAGGCCGCAACCGACGAGTCCGTCTCCACCGACGACCTGGTCGTCTACAAGTGCCCGCACTGCGGAGCCGAGGTGATCACTTCGAAGAAGACAGTCGCGACGACCTGCGTCTACTGCAACCGGGCGATCACGCTCACGGGCAACGTCAAGGGCGAGTTCCGGCCGGATTACGTACTTCCGTTCGAGAAGGGCAGAGATGAGGTTGAGAAGGCTTACAGAGCGCTCTGCAGGAGCTCGATCCTGACGCCGAGAAAGATCTCGAGCGAGTCGACCGTCGAGAAGATCAAGGGGATGTACGTCCCGTACTGGATCTACTCGTTCGACGGGAAGGCTTCGGCCCACATTCACGCGGAGCGGGTCCGGACATTTATATCCGGGCAGGACGAGGTCACGGAGATCTCCAATTACGAGCTCTTCGAGGAGGGCACCGGGGAGTTCGTCAGGGTTCCCGCCGACGCGATGAAGGCGATGGACAACGAGATGATGGATACGATCGAACCGTTCGATTTCTCGAAGCTCGAGAAATTCAACCCCGCGTATCTCACCGGCTTCTACACGCAGCAGTGGGACGAGACCGCCGCGGAAAATGAGCCGCGCGCGAAGTCCCGCGCCAAGGACGCGCTGTCGTCGGAGCTCATGAGGCACATCGGGAGCTACACGACCGCTAGAGTCACATCGGAGAACTTCGCCTGGAAGGATCAGAAGCTGGAACTCGTCATGATCCCGGTCTGGATGCTCTACACGGAGTACAAGGGAGAGAAGTACGTCTTCGGGATGAACGGACAGACGGGAAAGATGATGGGATCCCTGCCGAGGGACCCGATGAGGCTTGTGGAGATCGGAGCCGCCATTTTCATCATTGTACAGATCATACTGATGATTATCAGAATTATGGGGGTGCTGTGATGAGGAGAAGAACATACGGATCCGGTAATATGAAGAGAAGGGCGCTGCGCGCACGGCTCCTTGCGGGACTTTCGGCCGCGGCCCTCATCCTGATGTTCGCCGCGGTTCCCGCTTTGGCCGATGATCCGGAGGGATCCCCCGGAGTGACCGCGGATATCCGGCAGGCGGAGGAGGCTTACTCTGACCCCGAGTACGCGGAAGAGGACGCGTTTGTCGACGAAGATGTGCCTTCGGAAGGCGGCATCGCGGACAGCGGCGCCCGCTCGGGAGCCCTCTCGGCTTACGAGGAGAACAACGACGGCGACGACACCTATATTTCCAACGACGGGACGACGTTCCGGATTCCCCGGGTCGCGGACAGGAGCCTCGGAGTCTTCGATTTCAGGGGGATCTATACGGCGGAGCAGCAGAGGTCGCTGAAGGAGCGGATCGACAGGCTCGCGGAGAAGAAGAAGTGCGACATCTTCATTCTGATCCCGAGAGACGTGCCGATCGACGTCAACAACGGGTCGGAGACTTCGCAGAAATACCTGCGCCAGTTCTACATCGACAACAATTTCGGCGAGGACGGCGCGGCGTTCATCATCGACCTCGACAACCG